>JANYDE010000161.1 GCA_025359915.1 Chamaesiphon sp. 336R_metabinner_41
AGAGTTTTGATGATTTTAAATCAGCGATTTCCACCTGTATCGGCACCGCTAATACAGAACGGAAAGAAAAGCTGGACAGCTTATTAACACTCAATTTCCAGTCCTTTGCAAAAGTTCATATCTTACCCGTGTAGAGTATAGCATTCCAAACGGCTACACCCTGCGTTTTTCCCGATGTCCCAATTAGTGATATCCCCGCACAGGAATATCAGTGGTGGAGAGACATCAATCAGCAGACATTTACCGCCGCTGGGGTGTGGGAAGATTTTAGTGATTTTGATGCTTTTTTCGATGAATTGTATCGATATTTTGCCACTTCTGCTGCTTGGGAAATCTATCCCGATGTGATTGAGGCACTGACTCAATGGCAACAAGCGGGAATTCCCTTGGGGGTATTGTCGAATTTTGATTCGCGATTGTATGCTGTCTTGAAAGTACTAGAATTAGATCGGTATTTCTCCACTGTGACAATTTCTACCGAAGTTGGTGCGGCGAAACCGCTACCAGGGATTTTCACCGCAGCATTGAATAAATATCAATGCGCTCCCGCCGCTGCATGGCATATTGGAGATAGTAAAATGGATGACTATCTTGGTGCGAGTGAGGTGGGGATGATGGCGATTTGGATCGATAGAGTGAAATAATTATTTGTCCTGATGAGCATTGAGCTATCGTGTATATAGATAGGACGCACAACTAAATCTGGAACTTTCCACCACCTGCTATCGTCATTTTGAGTAACCAGGAAAAAATTAAAACCTGAAGCTCGATTTAGCCGAAATTCAGACGCGGAAATGCGATTCTCTGTATGAGAGAAAGCACCCAAGAGTTGGTTGAGCTAATCTACTTAAAATGGGAAAATAAAAATGAAAAGTATTGTTGCATTAATTATGATTTGTTCCTCTGCTGCAACTCTCGCAATGAGTGCGCCAGTTAGGGCTGAAATAAGTAGTAGAACAGTCGGACCATCGCTGATGATTGGCAATGGGACTACTTCGATTGGGGTTGATTCTAGATTCGGCGTTAGCGACAATCTTTCCGTTCGTCCGTTCGTATTTTTCCCCAGCGGTGCTACTGTATTTGGTAGCTCTTTAACCTATGATTTTGAGTCTAGCAAAGCTAGCAAATTTCAAATGACCCCATATCTTGGTGGTGGTGTGTCGATTGGTTCTGCCAACAATGGTGGAGCTAGTTCCACCAATGTATTCTTCACTGGTGGTGCTGATTTTAGCGTGACAGATAGCGTAGATCTCAAGGCTGCATTGGAAGTGCCACTGACTTCCAGCAACGCATCTACCAACGTTAGACTCGGTGCTGGTTTCCGATTCTAAATTTATTTGGAAACTATGATAAATCGACCTTAATTACAGTCGAAGTTTAACCAAAGATTCAAAAGCTTTTCCTATGTTAGGGGAGGCTTTTGAATCTCTGAATTTTCTAGCCATTTAGTATAAAGATCTGGACGTTTTGTTTGAGTTCGATCGAGTTGTTGTTGATGTCGCCACTGGGCAATTTTTGCATGATTTCCAGACATTAACACATCAGGAACGCGCCAACCGCGAAATTCAGCAGGACGGGTATAGTGAGGATAATCTAGCAATCCATCTTCAAAACTATCCGCCTTGATCGATTCTACTTTGCCGACAGTACCAGGCAGTAACCGAGTAATCCCATCAATTAATGTCAATGCGGGAATTTCGCCGCAAGTCAACACAAAATCACCCAAAGAAATTTCTCGATCGACAATATTCATCACCCGCTCGTCAATCCCTTCATAATGACCGCAGATGATCACCAATTGATCGTAATTGTACCGCAGTTCCTCAAACAAGGCTCGATCGATTTTTTTGCCCTGAGGACTCATAAATAGCACCTGTCGCCGTGGTAAAACTGGTAATGACTCCACTGCGGCAACAATCGGTTCTAGCTTCATCACCATCCCCACACCACCCCCATAGGACTCATCATCTACCTTATGATGTCGATCGATCGTAAAATCGCGAGGATTGGTAATATGTACCGACGCAATTTCTTTGGCGAAGGCTTTACCCCGCAAACCACAACTGAGTGGGGACGTAAAAAATTCGGGGAATAGTGTAATAATGTCAAAACGCATGACGCAAAAAGATCGATCTTAGTTTGCTTATTTTAGTTGAGATCCACCCCCAAAATCGATTTCGATCGATCGACACCTCATTTAGACTAGTACCAAGCCGCAGAAGCTACTCCATTCCCAGTGTCAAATTAGAAATCTAGAGTGAATAGTGGTTTCGTGGATTAGTTATTTCCCATCTCCCATCTGTCTTGAAAAGGTGCTCCCATCTCTTTGTGCGATCTCGCTCGATCGAGGGAATAATAGGATGATTGGTAAAATAGTCAAAATTAAGCATCTTTGCCAATCATCCATACTCCAGCCATTGGTACTGAAAGTTTATGAGACATTTTTAATAACTTTCCTGATTGTATGGTTGGATGTGGGAATATATAGATAGATCGGCGATCAAATTACCGATGATGGTATTAAATTGCCAATCGATTGTCTAAAACCTGGCAAATTTTCCACCATATTGAAGACAATTAGCAAAATATATATAAATTTTATTTCTAAAATAAATAAACTCCAACGTTAAATTTATTAATTCATTCTCTCACCCCATTTCTCTAACCAATCGTTGTGACATCAAGGATCCAAGCGTGAAAAAAATCTTATTAGTAGACGATGATAAAACCCTCCAAACCGTACTGACACGCTATCTAGAAAAGCGTGGTTACTCGGTACGTGTTGTCACCTCTGGAGTCCAGGGGCTAAAACTTTTTTCTCAAGATCCGCCCGATTTAGTCGTGTCGGATATCATGATGCCAGGAATGGATGGTTTAGAATTTTGCCGCCGCCTTCGTGCTACAAGACCAGGACAATTAGTACCGTTTATCTTTTTGACAGCCAAAAAGGATCTCGAAGATCGGATTCAAGGTCACTACATCGGTGCAGATGATTATATCACCAAACCATTTGAGCCACTAGAATTACTCGCCAAAATTGAGGCACAACTCGAACGTTCTCGCCGGATCCACTCGGAGATGGTGCGGTTGATGCAAAAGGTACCCGAAGATAATGACTCGGGTGAGTATAGCGACAACCTCTCCGATTCTGTAGCTCCAGCGAAAGAGCCTGAGCCAGAGGAAGATCTACCATTGACTCCAGCGGAAGCACGGGTGTTCTGGGAAGTGATTCAAGGCTTGACGAATAAACAGATCAGTCAGCGTCTGTTTATCAGTCCTCGCACCGTACAAACTCACCTGAGCAACATTCTGACTAAGTTGAATCTGGAAAATCGTTCCCAGTTAGTCAGATTTGCGTTTGAACATGGCTATCGTCCACCTCAAACCCAAGAGGAGCAACGAGCGGCTGAGGCTAGAGGCTAAATAGTTGATAGCTGTTGGCGGAGCCTCTCCACTAATTCTGGTAGAATATAGAAAACACTTTAATAGTAGGGTTGTTATTATAACAGCCCTATTGTTTTTGGCTATATTTTGTATTTATATGACCGAATCTATTAGTATATTAATTAACTCGGAAAATAAGGGCGATCGAATCAAAGCTTTAAACTTAGTCCGAGAACTCGAACCAGCGATTGCTTTTGGTTATATCAAGCAATTAGTAACCGATAATAATACCCGCGTTCGCTATGCAGCAGTGAGTCAATTAGCAACACTAGGATCCGAAGAGCTTGGGGAGAGTTTTATCATTTTACGCGATCGATTGGTCAACGATCCAGAACCCGATGTTCAAGCTGCCGCCGCCGATGCGATTGGCGCGCTCAAGCTCACGGATGCTTTTGACGATCTCCAAAATCTCTATGAAACTACGCCAGAATGGTTGGTACAATTTAGTATCGTTGCTGCATTAGGTGAATTAGGTGATCCGCGTGGTCTGAAATTGCTACAAACTGCGTTAACTAATCAAACTAGTCTGGTTCAAACTGCGGCGATTGGTGCGATTGGAGAGTTAGGTGATGCTAGTGGTGTGGAAAGTATCATTCCATTCGTGACAGATCCAGATTGGCAAATTCGCTATCAACTAGCTCGATCTCTTCGTAATTTGGGTGGAGATGTAGCCGCAAAGAATTTAGCAATTTTGGCAACTGATCAAGTCGAACAAGTTGCTCTAGAGGCACAAGGAAAATAATCTACTTTTCTTACTCCCTCCTCTGTATTAAGGGGAGGGTTGGGGTGGGGTAAAATATATGCAACAACTCCATTAAAAATCGGAGTGGGGCAGTTTAAATTAGCAACATCAAATTTAAAAGCAACTCTCTACAGCGCATCAATTTCGGATTCAAGATTTTCAATCGATTGAATCCCCCGTGGATCTCCAAGTTTCAGTAGAGCTGATTTAGCATCATCCCGAACACCCAGATCCGGATCTTCTTCAAATACCTGAATCAACGCATCAACAGCAGTAGCATACACCACATTCGACGGTAATTCTCGACACAATCGCCCCAATGACCAAGCGCAATTGCTGCGGACAGCGGCTAACGGATCTTTCATTAACGCTCTGACTATTGGGGGTACAGTGGCGATGACAGCCTCATAACTGAGATCTGCGGCTTGACCGAGGGAACTAGCCGCCCAGAGCCGTACAGCCGAAATATCCAGCTTGAGAGCGCGTAATAGTGGCTTCAGTGCGCGACGATCTTTGCAATTACCTAATGCCCAGACAATCCCTTTCCGAGCATAACCGTTCCAGTCTCGATCGAGTTGCATAATTAACGGTTCGACAGCATCGGGGCTAGGATTTCGCCCTAGAGCATAGCTAGCCGCAACTCTCACCAGCGGGCAAGGATCGGTGAGCAGGTGGATTAAATGGGGAATCGCACGGGAATCTTGAATTTCGCAAAAAGCTCGCGCTGCCAGCATTCGTTGCGTGGTGACAGCATCGGTGAGCAATGATAACATTTCTTCTGGATCTGGCTTGATAGGTTCTGGATTGGCATCCAACACAGCCAAAGTATCCAGATCGTCAAGAGGAATATCTAGATCGATATCATCCTCCAGGAAGTTCATATCTTGTTCGTAAACCATAATAATGCTCATCGCTGCTGTTTGCATTATACCAAAGTGTGGGAGATGGGAGATTGAATTAGCAATGTCCACAAAAAAAGTAGGGGTAATTCATGAAGCGGCGGTTTTAGTCGGAGGGAACCTCCGACTAAAAAAAACGACAAGACATTACCCCTACTTTTTTTGTGGATACTAATTTGGATCGAAATTAGATTTGAGTTTAAGTTGAAGATCGGTGCCTTTTGATAAGACAACTTCACCGCCAGGACTCGACAA
Organism: Chamaesiphon sp. 336R_metabinner_41; assembly: GCA_025359915.1. GTDB lineage: Bacteria > Cyanobacteriota > Cyanobacteriia > Cyanobacteriales > Chamaesiphonaceae > Chamaesiphon. Next base: position 5,341 of record JANYDE010000161.1, read on the forward strand.
TACAAACGCGGTTGCTGCGGCGGCACCTGCGAGTTTGCCATGTTTGAATTTAGTTTTATCGCCGATAAAGTTACCCGCAATTGTACCACCTAAAATGATGCCAGCATTTTTGAGGAAGGTACCTTTAGTTTTGGTTTCAACTTGAGTATTGACTAATTCTGCATTGATTTCTTCGAGGTCGCCATTTTTGAGTTTGATGTCATCAAAGACTAAATTCATTGAGGCTTTTTTGCCTTTAGCTGCTTTGGTGACTTTTTCTAAATGTCCTTCGATGGTGGCATCTTTCAATGCTGGATATTTACCGACGGAACCGTTTTTGATTTTAATGCTGAATTTTTGATTGTTAGTACTTTTACCAGTAGAAAGCTCTTGTTGCAGATCGGTATCGATCTTGATACCCGCCGGAACTACGGCTAAAGCACCAGGCTTGCTAGTTGTAGTCATTGCTCCGCCTGGGGCTGTTTTAACTGCTGCGACAGGTTTATCGGCAACCTTACTACCACAACTAACTAAACCACCTAAAGATAGTGTTAATAACACTAAGGAAACAGATTGTTTAAACATATTCATTAGACTCCACACCTCAAACCACATCAAAATTGTATGTGATGAAATTAGTCTAGCATTTGCCGATCGATCCAACCATTCGTTATTTGTATGGAAAACCGCTCTTGCCAGTAGATTGGATGGCAAAACAGATCGTTAGTGTGGAAAGGGGAAAGGGGAAACACTCTAAAAACCTATCTATCAACTGTCAACTGTTTTACCGATTACTTCTCGACCTAACCAGGCGGTATTATGGGAGAGAGATTTGAGACTCTGTTGAGTAACTATCTGCGCGGTTTGGGTGTCGAAGAGGATGAGTTGAGTCGGTGGAGATTGGTGGAGACATTGAGCTGGTTTGGTGCTCAGTGCAGCCCATAGTTCGAGGGCTGATAATTTACCTCGAACGACGAGATGTTGCCAGAGTAAGGGTAGTGCTAATTCTAACCCGATCGATCCAGATGGAGCTTCACCAAAGGCTACGGTTTTTTCCTCGTAGGTATAAGGGCTATGATCGATCGCGATCGTATCCAACGTGCCTGTTTTTATCGCATCAATCAGGGCTATCTGGTCGTCTGAGGTACCTAAAGGGGGGTCGAGCTTGAAATTAGGGTTGTAGGTGGCGAGGTCGGTTGTATCGGCGATGAGGTGCAACCAGGTGGTGCTGGCGGTAATTGGTACGCCGCGTTGTTTGGCGGCGGCGATAATTTCGACACCACGACGGGTAGAAATTCGCATCAGGTGAACGGGGGTACCAATATCGGCGACGATTTCAATAATCGCGGCTAGCGCGGCGGTTTCACTACTGACAGGATCGACGGGTAATCCATATTTGAGTGCGGCTACTCCCGATCGAGCCAAACCATTACCGCGCAAAGATCGATCGAGGGCGTATAATCCGATCGGGCGGTTGAATGGTTTGAGATATTCGAGCAGACGACGAATTAAGGCGGGATTAGCAATCGGACATCCATCCGCCCAGCCACTAATATTAGTGGTGCTGAGTTCAGCTAATTCTGTCATCGTTTTGCCAGCTACCCCTTCCGTCAAAGCACCCCAATAGCCGAGTTGGGGACAATTAGGAATTTGGGCGGCGATTTGGTGATACTCTCGATCAAGACTGATGATACTGCTAGCTCGATCGAGTGCGGGTAAGGTGTCTGGTAAGATAGTTACATGGACAAATCCACCTGCTTTGGCTGCTAGAAGTAGAGACTTGATTGTTTCTCGTTCTTCATGTCCAGGTGTGCCACTATGACTATATAAATCGACTAATCCTGGCGCGAGAATTAGATGTTCGCCAGGGGTAATGGTTAAATCGGTTGGAAGTTGGGTTGTAGCTAAAACTTCCTCAATTACCCCGTCGATAACTAAGATATCTGCTAATCGCTCTGTCGCCGCGAACGAGTCTAAAACTCTAACCTGTTGGAATAATTGGTTCATCGTTTCTTAAATATACCAGTGCAGCAACGATCGAATCGTAGTGGCTTTATCATCTCAATTCGCCCGCCAACCCGTCGAATTCTATTAAACACTGATTTAGAACATCTCTACCGATAATTCCATGTTCGTTGAGATCTTTCAATCGACAGGGATAAGCGCGCTGCTATCCAAATCCACATCACAGCCAAAGCCCTGCATGTAGCCACCAACAATAATGTCTCGATGTATTATTGCCTCAATCTGTAAACAATTGCTATCCTAAGATGTAACGAAGTGTAAAGCGGTTCTCTTCCGTCGGGCAAAGCATTTATGACAGCAGCAGTTTTGGTAGATTGGATGACGGCGGGTGGAGATGAACCGACAAAATTTAACCCGATCGAGTCTTGGTATCCAGTATTCTATCTTGAGGATCTGGATAAACTCAAGCCCACACCGTTTACATTGCTCGATCGAGATTTGGTGATCTGGTGGGATAATTTAGCAGCAGAGTGGCGAGCATTTGACGATCGATGTCCCCATCGGTTGGCGAGACTATCGGAGGGGAGAATTGCTGAAGATGGCTTATTGGAATGTCCATATCATGGTTGGGCATTTACAGGTGCTGGTACATGCGATCGAATTCCGCAGCAATTAACCGATGCGAAAGCTGAGACTTCTCGTCGAGCTTGTGTGAAGTCGTTGCCAACGGCAGTGGAGCAGGGCTTATTATTTATCTATCCAGGCACAGCTACAAGAGCCGAGAATACACCCATGCCCCTGATTCCGGTACCGATGATGTCAGGTTCGTCAATCGACGGCTGGGTGATGTTAAATACCTTTCGGGATTTGCCCTATGATGCGCTAACATTGCTGGAAAATGTCCTCGATCCGAGTCATTTACCCTTTACCCATCACAATAGCGTTGGTAAGAGATCGAATGCTAGTCCAGTAGAATTGGCAGTAATTACGTCGGATAAGTCTGGATTTACAGGGACTTGGGCAGATGGGCCGCGCAAGGGTACACTAGGCAGACAGAATACCACTTTTATCGCACCCTGTTTGATGTGGCACGAGCTGACATCGAAGCAATTGGGTGAAACAATTACGGTGGTTTATGCCACGCCGACGCGAAAGGGTGAATGTCGCGTGTTTGCGAGATTTCCGTTTAAATTTGCCAGTAAACTTCCAGCGTTTTTTATCAAGAATACGCCCCAATGGTATTCGCACATCAGTAATAATGCGATCTTAGAAGACGATCAAATTTTCCTGCACCATCAAGAACGCTATTTAGAAAGCAGTGGCGGCAGCGATAATTTTAGTCAGACTTTTTATCTACCGACTAAGGCAGATATATTTGTGTTTGAATACCGTCAGTGGTTGAATGATTATCAAGCCGATCCTTTTCCTGGACAATCTTTTAAACCAGCATTAGCAACAGAGCAATTACTCGACAGGTATCATAGTCATACAGAACACTGCCACAGTTGTCGAACTGCACACAAAAATATTCAGACTGCCAAACAATCGATCGCGATTATCGCTCTATTAGCTTGGATTGTTGCTACTATTTTCGCTCTGATTGGCGGTGAAAATGCGCTGGTGATTGGCTTAATCTCGATCGGGATAGTTGTTGGTGGATCGATCGGTTGGATGATCTGCGATCGGCTTAAAGTCAAGCTAGAACAAGGCGACCGAATTCCCGCCCGCAATCGTAAGTAGCTATAAAATCAAGAAACCCGACTTTTCCAAAAAGTTGGGTTTCTGTATATTCACACTAGTCTACTTGAACGGCATTTACATCAACAGGTGCATCTTGAACATCTCCGGTTGCTTTTGCAGCGCGAACATTGTTTTCTTGCAATTTATCTTTGGCAATTTGAGAAATTTCGGCAACCAATAATGAGATGACAATCCCATCATCAATCCAACCAACCACAGGGAAAACATCGGGGGAAATATCGATCGGACTAACAATATAAACAACGGATGCAGCTACCACCCACCAACGATATTTAGGATTACGTAGCAAGTCGCGATACCAGTTATAAATCGATTGGATGGAAAAGTTCATGTTGGCTTCCTATGAGCGATTTTACGAGCTACTTACTATCATCTCAAATTTCCCAAAATTCGATAGGTGTGGAAAACTGATATTTTTGTCGTATCGTCCACACCTATGGCTGCACAGTGCCCGTGCAAGCAGTCGCAATTAGTCCCGACGGCAAAACCATCGCCTCCGGCTCGATCGATGGCATGGTCAACCTCTGGGATGCCGATACCCATCAATTGATTAATAGCTTCCAAGCACATCAAGCTGCTGTTCGATCGATCGTCTTTCAAATCAATGGTAAATTCTTAATTACCGCTAGTCTCGATCGAACTATGAAAATCTGGAAAGCTACTAAGTAAATGTGGCGTTTTTGAGCTACAATAAGGTATAAAGTACATAACTACTATCTACAATGAGTATTAACGCCGTTCACCTAGTTGGCAGAGTTGGTGGAGATCCAGAACTCAAATGGTTTGAGGGTTCGGGAAAATGTGTCTGTACCCTCACTTTAGCCGTCAATCGTCGCAGCAAAAATCAGGATCAGCCTGATTGGTTCAATCTCAAAATTTGGGGTAAAACTGGCGAGATTGCTAAAAATTATGCCAAAAAAGGCAGTCAAATCGGGATTAAAGGCTCTCTTGAAGTCGAAACCTGGATTGATAAAGCCACAGGTACCGAGCGTTCTCGCCCTGTAATCAAAGTTGATAGTCTAGATCTGCTCGGCTCGAAGAAAGACAGTGCTGAAGCTATGCCAGATTATATGTAGCTTACACCCTAGAGGGCGAGCATAAAGCGGCATTTTTATATCTCCTGAAGAAGAGACACCGCCCCTATGAAATTATCTGTAGGGGCGGTGCTTAATTGACTACTATTTCCAACTCATGGGGTGTACCTATTTAAAAATCAAAATGTCCCTCTATGATACACTTTGTTGGAGACTAGCTCAAAATATATGGTCAGAGAGCAAGCTAATTTGGCGCGTACCATGCCACTTCTCCATAAAACGATTCGATCGACCAAAAAATCGATAAAGTCAGTTACAGACGACCGCATAAATACACTAAATAATAGATACCCAATCCTGCAACCATTTTATCAAAACCAACACATTATCGGTGGAGAATTGTAGAGTTTATTTGTCCAAATTCTGATGGTGGAAAAATCAAATTCAATTCCTAAGCGATAACTGTAGCATTTTGTTGGATATTCCATAATCGGGCATAGATTTTATTCAAAGCCAATAACTCATCATGAGTACCAGCCTCAACTAATTCGCCATGTTCCATCACGTAAATACAATGAGCATTGCGGATCGTAGAAAGACGATGCGCGATCGCAATTGTAGTTCGATTTACAGTGATTCGATCGAGAGATCTTTGAATTGCTGCTTCAGTTTCATTATCAACTGCGGACGTGGCTTCGTCGAGAATTAAGATTGGAGGATTCTTTAAAACAGCACGCGCAATCGCAATGCGTTGGCGTTGTCCGCCGGATAATTTTTGACCGCGTTCGCCAACAATCGTATCATAGCGATCGGGTAATCGATCGATAAAATCGTCAGCCTCGGCAATTTTAGCCGCAGCAATTACGGCTTCTAAATCTGCATTAGGAGTGCCATAAGCGATATTTTCGCGCACAGAACCGTGAAATAAAAAGACATCCTGACTAACTAATCCGATCGATCTCCGTAAGTCAGCCAAATGTAAATCTTGAATATTTAGACCATCTAAAGTAATCGTCCCAGAGTTGATTTCATATAGTCGGAGCAGGAGTTTGACTAATGTACTTTTGCCCGAACCTGTCGCACCGACAATGGCGATTGTTTCTCCGGCGGGAATTTTTAGTGATAGTTTATTAACAACAGTAGATCGATCTGGATAGGCAAAAGTGACATCTGCTAATTCGATTTCACCACGTATATGTGGCAGGGTCAAACTGCCAGAATCAATGGCAATCGGTGTATCCAATAAATCCATCACCCGATTAGTCGAAGCCATCCCCCGTTGGTAGAGATCTAATGTCTCACCTAAGCGCGTCAGCGGCCATAGTAACCGCTGAGTAAGATAAATGAGGATACTGTAGGTACCTACGCCCAATTCACCCTTGACAGCGGCAATTCCGCCGAGCAACAGCGTCATCGTAAAACTGAATAACACCGCCATCCGAATTAATGGCACAAATGCCGCACTTACTCTAATTGCGCGACGATTGCTCTGACGATAGGCTTCACTGTCTGCGCGGACTCGATCGAGTTCATAGGCTTCCGTGGTAAAACTTTTGATGGTGGTAATTCCACCTAAATTATTTGCGAGGCGACTATTTAATAAACCAACTTTTTCGCGAACATTACTATAATAGGGCGCGAGGGTTTTTTGGAACCAGATTGAGCCGATAATAATAATTGGAATCGGTACCATCGACCACCACGCCAGCGTCGGAGCCAGCACAAAGAATACGCCACCAATCACAATCGCATTTGTCAGGACTTGAATAATTTCATTCGCACCAACATCTAAAAATCGCTCTAACTGATTGATATCATCGCCTAAAATTGACATCAGATTACCAGTACTTTGATTTTCAAAGTAAGCCAGATCTAGTGATTGGATATGTCCGTAAGCATCGAGCCGGAGATTGTGCTGGATCTTCTGCGAGAGATTGCGCCAGAGATTGGTATAGACATATTGAGACAGGGATTCCAATACCCAGACGACAACAGTAATCATCGTCAGAATCACTAACTGTTGTTCGACATCCCGAATGCCCAAAGTGGCAATAAATGAATCTTGTTTTTTGACAACGACATCCACCGCCATCCCGATTAAAATCTCTGGAGCGACATCACACAATTTATTAAATACCGACGAAATTGCTGCTTGCCAAGTTTGTCCGCGATATTGTCGCCCATAGGCTAATAATCTTTGAAGGGGATGGGTGTTACTATTCATTGGTTAGGGGAAAGGTAAGAGGTAATAGATAATAGGTAACGTAATATAGCCATTTGAGGGCGATTCATTTTTAAAAACCGCTGAAATTTGTCTGTATCGATCGGTTTGAGGTACGATCGAGATATATTTTTTACTCATTAAACCAAAATATTATGGCAGCAGATCCCCTTACTCCAGAAATCAGCGATCGTATCTGTAAACACATGAATGACGATCATGCTGCCGCAGTGCTTACTTACGCTCAAGTCTACGGCAAATCTCCAACAGCAGAAACAGCCGCGATGAGTGCGATCGATCCGTTAGGGATGGATCTTACCGCTCAAGTCGATGGTAGCACTGTTAGTTTGCGAATTCCATTCGATCGAGAACTAACCGATTCCGAAGACGCTCACCAAGTCCTCATTTCGATGATCAAATCAGCCCGAAAACTCTCTGCTACCTAGTCTAGATAGGGCGGATGAGAAAGGGCAAAGGGGAAAGGGGGATTGACTAAACCACTATTCACTATTCACTAAACCACTATTCACTAAACCACTAAATATGTTTCCGATCGATGATGACAATCCCACCCGAATTACCCCCTATATTACTTATGGGCTAATCGCAGTTAATGTCCTACTCTTTATCTACGAATTAACCTTCTCGGAAACAGGATTGACCAACTTTTTCTACCAATGGGCAGTGGTACCAGTCCAATTTACGGGGATGATTACTGGACATCCTGTGCCGATTTTACCTGTAGAACCACCGGAAGCATTGACATTTATTACCTCCCAATTTCTCCACGGTGGATTCATGCATGTCGCGGGAAATATGTTGTTCTTGTGGATCTTTGGTAATAATGTTGAAGACCAATTAGGACATGTTAAATTCTTATTGTTCTACCTTACTTGTGGGATTCTCGCTGGTTTAGCTCAGTGGTTTTTTAGTCAAGGTTCAGAGATTCCATCCCTTGGGGCTAGTGGTGCGATCGCTGGTGTGATGGGAGCTTATATTATTCGCTTTCCCAATGTCAGTGTCAAGACGGTGATTCCGATCGGGATTTTCCCATTAGTGACGAATATTCCGGCTTATTTCTATCTGGGCATCTGGTTTTTTCAACAGGCTTTATATAGTTTTGCCACTCTCGCACCACGAACTAATGTGGGCATGGAAAGTGGTGGTGTTGCTTATTGGGCACATGCGGGTGGATTTGTATTTGGAGCTTTACTCGCCCCACTTTTGGGACTATTTTCTCAGAGTTCGGAAGCTTGAAATATAGCGCAGTCCGATGGGAGATCTTGTCGGTGAGCGAGTAAAATTAATTCCCCTTACAGTAGTTGTTTTTTCGATCGCTGCAATACTTCCCGCAATGCTTCAATTTGTTCGTAAGCAGCTTGTGTAGAGAGCTTTCCACCTGTTTCTAGAGCCACAATAAAACTAACTTTTTGGGAGAATTCCTGAAGATTGGCATTAAATGCTAAATTTGCAGGTGTGAATTCGCCATGATACGGAGCAAAAGCGTAGAGTAAATTAGATTGAGTCATCATGTCCCTCATTGTTCGTTTCAAAGTGTTGTCTTTTCCGCAGCACTGGAAATTCATGACTCGCTTCGATAGCCAATTAATCCAGTAGATCGATCTCTTGATATTTATACACTGATTATATTTAGCAATCCGGAAACTAATTCAGCGATTTGCAGTTTAGTTCCAGATTACATCGACCTCAAGCGGCCATCTTGGTTTGAACGATGCCGCTCGGTCTCTTTTTTAGACCATCTTGATGAATTCCTGATTTTCTCAATTTGTCACTAATGGATGCTGCCATCGATAATGCCAACGCTGGATCGGATTTAACCTTAGCATATTGTCCCATTGGTTGATATTCCGGTACTAAGCTCTGGAGCACAGATACACAGGCATTGACCTCACAGTCGGCTGCTGCGTCTAGTAAAGTGCTGAGTTGGGGTGACAAGTCTTGCCAACCTAATTTAGCCTCACGAGCGCAGAAAATCTTGGGATGTCCGGTGGGTAAAGCTGCGTCGCAATCGATTAAGAGTTCTTCGTAGATTTTCTCACCAGGACGTAAACCTGTAATCTCAATTTTGACATCTTTTTCGGGTTGCAAGCCGTGTAAGCGAATCATTTGGGCGGCGAGATCGTAGATTTTGACAGGTTCGCCCATGTCGAGCAGGAATACTTCACCACCTTTTGCCATTGCGCCAGCTTGGATTACTAGGGTAGCAGCTTCCGGGATGGTCATAAAGTAGCGGGTGATATCTGGATGAGTCAAGGTAATAGATTTACCGGAGACGATTTGTTCGCGGAAGCGGGGGACAACAGAACCACTACTGCCGAGGACGTTACCAAACCTGACCATTGTAAAGCAGGTATTGTGAGTGGGCAACTCGGCCAATCCTTGGAGTATCAACTCGGCGACGCGCTTGGTTGCACCCATGATATTGGTAGGACGGACGGCTTTGTCGGTGGAGATGAGGACGAATTTGGGTACGCCACAATCGATCGCACATTGAGCCGCAGTCAGTGTACCACTAATATTATTGACCATGCCAGAGATCGGATTTGCTTCGACGATCGGTACATGCTTGTAAGCTGCGGCATGATAGATGATGTCTACATGATATTTTTTGAGTACTCTGGTTAATGTTTGGGTATCGGTGACAGAACCCAAACAAGCAACTTTTTTGAGGTTGGGATAACTTTCGCCGAGTTCCAGATCCATTTGGTAGAGGGCAAACTCGTGCAACTCATAGACGAGCAGCATTTTGGGATTTTGTTTGGCAATTTGACGACAGAGTTCAGAACCGATCGAACCACCACCGCCAGTAACTAATACTACTCGATCGGTAATATCATGTTGGAGTAATTCGGGGTTAGCAGCGATGGCTTTGCGTCCGAGCAAATCTTCGATGTCTAATTCAGCAACTTTGCTCACAGAGACATTCCCACTGAGCAGTTCGGTAATGCTCGGTACTGTTTTGATTGGCACGCCGAGAATTTTTAGTCTTTGGGACAGCTCGCGTTTCCTCTGACTATCGATCGAAGGTAATGCGAGAAGGATTTCTTCAAACCCAATACTAGCCTTAAGTTTGAGTAGTTCGGCGGGAGCATATACTTTGATGCCTTGAACAGTTCTACCTTGTAGATAGGGGTTATCATCAACAAAACCAATTAATTTTTTCTCTTTTTTCACAGCCAAAGCTTGAGCGAGAAGGCAACCAACACTACCAGCTCCGTAGATCACGACTTTAGCAGCCTCTATCCCTACGTCATCTATCTGCCGCATTTTTCCCAGGAGCAAACGGATGCCGTATCGAAAAGAGATCGCCAGAATCAGGGTGAGCATTCCATCACTGAGCAGCACGGAAGCGGGAATCGTTGAAACTAAAAATAATTGATCGATAATTGCAATTGCGACACAACCAGTAAATACGGCTTTGGAAATTGCGAAGATAAATTCTCCACCTGTCGATCGTAATACTTGTTGATAAATCCTAAAAATCCAGAACAATCCAATTTTGATCGAGATTTCCATGATCACAAATTTGCCTTGCCGCAATAGCTCGAATGGCATCAGGTCGAGTCCATACTCAAAGCCGATTGCCGCAATCATCGAGATTGCGAACAAACAGCTATCTACGACCGCCAGGATCGTATACTTTCGATCGTTTGAAAATGCATTAATAAGTTTGTCTAGATGGCTATAAAATGCTAAAGAAGCCTTGACTTCTTCATTCTTCAAAGGTGAATTAATCATTTACTCAAATTATGTTTATATATATTTTTAAGATTTCATAACTAATCTTGTGGGCATATTCAAGTGAGTTGTGTCGCTCTAGAATAAATGATTAGCAAACTTTATAGCCCAATCTATTGACTAGCCCCCTTTTTGTGAGTTGAGGTCAGATCTTCGGGTTGAATCGAAGTGTTACCTTGCTAGACTGCGCCGATAAATGTTTGTGCCGAACTACTTGTATTTATATTCCAACGATCGAATACAAGATCGGGATAGTTTTAAATTTTTTTGGGATTTTCTTGTCTAGATGGGAGATGGGACAACTCATCCTAAGCGTAGATCTGTGAGTACCCTAAGATCTACGCTTAGTAATAGTGTTTTTATACTGGTGCGGAACTGTATTGGCTCAACTTAGATCGGAAACCACGGAGATTTCAGAAATACTGAAGCGATCGGATGACATATTTCCGTGTTTTCCACAGGTACACTTAACTAAGTGTTGTGTTTTAATTGTGAGTATTAGGGATCGAACAAAAATCACTGCATCTAGTAACATTTGTATTGCGCAAACTAAGACGCTATATTTATACAGACTAAGCTCTAACAAAAAGATCTAGCCGTCTCAACAACAACATAATTATTTTCCACCTGGTTGCATCGTTAGTTAGATATTACTCGATCGAGTAATATCTGGATTTAGATTAGGCATTGTTAAATCTAATATTTATCATTCATGTATATTCACGGAAGTATGATGATAAATTGTGATGTTTTCGAGACTGACGGTATATTTAAAATCCCCCCCGAAATTATGACCAACTCATTTGCTGACGAATCATGGCTACCACCATCAATTAAGCCCGAAGAAAAACAAAATCTATTTGCCGACTCGGGCATCCTTACGGCTGGTGATAATCTGATTCAAGGGAGTGGCTCGGCGTTAAGTTATAGTGTTCGGGAAGCGATCGATAAATGGTCAGGGAAACAAGCACTATACGATCCAAATCCAATTCAGTATTTCACTTCATCGAGACTGACAATTGCAAATGTACCAACAGTAGTTCAAAAGCCTGCCAATATCGCACCAAAAGTTTTGGTAATGACTGGCGTGAAGTCAACATATGATGCTAATTCTTTACTTTCAATTGTTGGCGGTTCAGTGTTAGATGGCAATGGCTGGAAAGATCTAAGCAAGGTAGATTTTTGGTTGACTGATAAGCAGGGTAAAAGAGTTGAATTAGCTGATACTAATAGTTTTTCTGCTCAAGAGAAAGATCCAAATACTGCTAAATTTAATTATAGTACTAGCTTAAAAGATATTGCGATTGGTGAGTACAAGCTAAATGCTGTTGCTATTGACAAATCAGGAGCTAAGAGCGATCTGTTCACTCAAGCAATGGTAATTAAGCCGATCAACATTACGCCCAAACCATTGACGATTACAGGTATTAAAGCAAGCTATGACGCTAACTCAACTTTATCGATCGACAGTGGTTTTGCCTTAGATGGTAATGGTTGGCAAGATGTTAGCAAAGTAGATTTTTGGTTGACTGACAAGCAGGGCAAACGAGTTGAATTAGCTGATGTTACTAGTTTTATTGCTCAAGATAAAAAGCCCAATATGGCTAAATTTAGTTATAGTACTAGCTTGAAAGATATTGCGGCTGGTGAGTACAAGTTGAATGCTGTTGCTATTGATAAATCAGGAGCTAAGAGCGATCTATTTACTCAAGCAATAGTAATTAAGCCGATCAATATTACGCCCAAAATATTGGCGATTACTGGTATTAAGCCAAGCTATGATGCTAACTCAATATTGTCGATCGATACTGGTTCTGTCTTGGATGGCAATGGTTGGAAAGATGTTAATAAAGTAGATTTTTGGTTGACTGATAAGCAGGGTAAACGAGTTGAATTAGCTGATGTTACTAGTTTTGCTGCTCAAGACAAAGAACCTAATACTGCCAAGTTTAATTATACTACTAGTTTAAAAGGGATAGCTGCTGGCGAATATATATTAAATGCTGTAGCGATCGACAAACTCGGAGCGAAGAGCGATTTATTTACACAGACGATGACAATAAAGCCTGAAATTCCCAAGCAATTTCTAAAAGTCGATGGTATTAAATCTAGCTATGAGCTTAATTCTAAACTCTCGATCGAGAATGGTTTAATTCTCGATAATAATGGTTGGCAGGATGTTGATAAAGTGGATTTTTGGTTGACTAATAAACAAGGTGAAAGAATTGAACTAGCTGACGCGACTAGCTTCGTCGTCACAGACACCAACTTAGCTAAATTCAATTATGATACAAATTTAGCAGGACTTGCTATCGGTGACTATCAATTTAATGCAGTTGCCTATGACAAGGCTGGTGTCGCTATCGATCACTTGAGTAAATCTTTAGCAATTAAACCTGAAAATATTGCCCCACAAGGTCTGAAAATGGAGGGGATTAAGTCTAGATACGATCCTAATTCTACACTGACAATTGACATCGGCTATGTATCCGATCAGAATGGCTGGCAAGATATCAATAAAGTAGATTTTTGGTTGACAAATGCTCAAGGTCAACGAATTGAATTGCCAGATGCGAATAAGTTTGAGAAAAATACTCAGGAGTGGACTCAGTTTCAGTACAGCACTAGTTTAAATGGGATTGCTAATGGTGACTATCAGTTAAATGCGATCGCTTATGACAAAGCTGGTGTAGCTAGCAATCAATTTACCCAAGCTTTCACTATTAAGGCGATTGTCAAGCCAGATATTGACATTAAACTATTCGATCCATACAATGCTTTTTCCGCCGAGCAAAAACGCATTTTTGAAATAGCAGCAAATAACTGGGAAAGAATTATCACTAATGATAAAGATGTTAGTGGCGTATTAAATATCGTCACAATCTTATCGCAGAAAGATATGAATGGAATGAGTTATCTGGGTACCGCTACTGGGGCAGAAGCATATATCGATCAGGCAATTAATAGTAGAAGTAATATTTCCAATGACCAAGTTCCCACCCTCAGCCCAGTCGATATCAATGGAGTCGATTATGATAATAGAATTAATGTAAGTTCCTATTATTTACAAGATAAGCCGAATACCCTTGACTTAGTGACGACGATGATGCATGAAATGGGACATATCTTGGGATTGGAACACGAACCAGATCATAGTTTAATGGGTGCAGTGCATACAGTCGGTCAGACTGAGATCCTCAATAGTCACTCTTTTGATGCACTAGAAAAACTGGGCTATAAGATCGATCGTAATGCCCAACTTAAATGGTCGTAATTTTAACTCGATCGACTAAAATCTAGTCATAGTTACATATTATATTAGTATATAAATATTAGTGACTAACATAAATTCGAGGGCACCCCGACAAGTTACCTGTTGGGGTGCCCCCCGTGGGTACCCTTAGAAATAGTCTGTCCCCTTTTCAAGGGAAGGGAGTAGAGCCTCCCCATTTATCGCTATCCATTACTCACACCCAAGCCTGGTAAATCTGCTGGGATTAAGCGTCCGTCGATTAATTTAGCACCGACAAAGGGATCGTCCACTAAATTTAAGTGACTATCCAAATCTAAATAATCCGCTAATGGGGACAATTGCGCAGCGGCAGTATTTGCCAAGACAGTATCGGAATAGCAACCAAACATCACCTGTAAACCGTGAGCGCGGGCAGTATGAATCATTCGCATTGCCTCCGTCAATCCCCCAGCCTTCATCAGCTTAATATTAACCCCATCGACTCTGCCCACCAAGCTGGGAATATCTCGACTGGTAAAACAACTTTCATCGGCAAAAATCGGTAGTGGGGACTCTGCTTTCAACTTAGTCAATCGTTCCTCATCACCCCGTGCCAACGGTTGCTCCAGATATTCCACCCCCAAATCTGCCAACCACCGACTCATGAAGATCGCGTCTTCGAGATTCCAGCCGCCATTAGCATCGACAGTTAATTTCGCGTTGGGCATTTCATCCTTGACTGCTACCATCATCTCGCGATCGGCACCAATTCCCAAGGGATTCCCCAGTTTTATTTTTAAAACCCGCGCATCGAATACTTCTAACCACCCGCGAATTCTGGCTCTCGCGCCTTCAGGCGTGTTAATTCCCACTGTCACCGAAATCGGCACAATTTTCGATCGATCCAATCCCCACAATTTCCATAGTGGTAATCCGACACTTTTACCTAACCAATCATATAGTGCTAGATCGATTGCGGTCATTGCGGCGGAGGGAAGCTGATGTTGCATCATCAAGCTCTCGATCTCCTGTCGTTGGAGCGGATGATAGACTCTCAGATGGGGGATAAATGCCTGTAGAACCGTCGTGATTCGATCGAATGACTGAATCTCAGTCCCGATCGAAAATGGCACAGCCTCGCCCCATCCGGTCACATGATCTGCGGTAATTCCGACTGCCAAATTCTGATTGCTACTGCTGGTACCACGAGAAATTGTGAGCGCGAAACGTTTATTGACAGTGTATGGAGAAAGTTGGACTTCCATAAATCAGGAGAGGGGGCGGGAAAGGATAACTGTTTGTTGCGGAAATGGTAAATCATACATCAATTTAGCAACGCCTTATTCCTTTAATTTACATATACTCACACCTTGTACCAGTTTAAATATACTATTGCTTCGTGTAGATCCAGGGCGGGCACAAGACCGCGCCCCTACACAATTAACCTGTAGGGGTGCCCCTTGTGGGTACTCTCAATAATCTTTCTGTATTGGGGCAAGATGTAAGTATACTTTCCCAGCTCATCCCTTTCTCTTCCCGATTATTCTGTCTCCTGATTGTCCCGATTATAATGGTGACAATCTTGACACAATCCATCTGGATTCACGGCGCAACGGATATATGGAGATCTGGCGTTGTAACTGCAACTGAGATCGCCAATGATGATGCCAATACCTTCAACATATTGCTCCTCAGGATCTTTAGTGATTCGTTTATAAAATCTGCGATCGAAACTAGATTCGGTTATCGTCATTCGCCGACCGCGCGTACGCAACCGCTGACAATAGCTCAACCACGAGCAAGTCAGCAGTAATAAAATAATGATAACGACAACTATCAGTGTGTGGAGCACTCATTGCACCTCAATTCATATTTAACATGATAACTTGCTAATTTGGATTGAAAACAATACTTTTATTAAAGATTTAGAAAAATGGGTAATAAGGATGTAGCCTTTCGCCTCCGTTTGTCGATAATTATTGATTTTTGAGGTCGCTAATCATTCAGCTTTTTGTCGCAAATATACGTTCGATCGCGGCTTCAACTACTTTATCTGGAGTGGATGCTCCCGATGTAACTCCAACGACGATTTTTCCGGCTGGGAGCCAATCTTTGGTAATTTCTAATTCTTTAGATAGGGGTTTGTGTTCGATTTGATTATCAGCCAAAATACGGGCATCGCTATCAATATGATACGAGGGAATTTTATGCTCGATCGAGATTTCTTGGAGATGGGTCGTGTTAGATGAGTTATAACCACCAATTACCAGCATGAGGTCAAGAGGTTCCTCCACTAGCTCAAACATCGCATCTTGACGCTCCTGGGTGGCATCACAGATGGTATTGAAGCTTTGGAAATGGTCGTTTAATTCGGCGGTGCTGTATTTTTTCATCATTGTCCGCTCAAACAATTTACCGATTGCTTCGGTTTCGGTTTTGAGCATGGTAGTCTGATTGGCAATGCCGACTTTTTCGAGGTCAATATCTGGATCGAATCCGGCGGAATAAGCTTTATTAAATTTAGTCAGAAATTCAGTTCTACGGGCTAATTTTTCTGCTGGTGAATCGCCGTTGTTTAAAATATAGTCAGCGACATAATTGGCTTCGGTCATATTTAAGACGATTAAATATTTGTCAGCAAAGGAACTAGTGGCGACGGTTTCCTCGTGTTTATATTGACCGTGAATAATCGATGTATAGTCTTTTTTCTTGTGCTTCTCGATCGTGTTCCAGACTTTAGATACCCAGGGACAGGTAGTATCGACGATCGTGCAACCTTTATCGTTGAGTAGTTGCATCTCTTGGACGCTAGCACCAAAAGCTGGGAGGATCACCACATCGCCACTATCTATGATATCAAAATTCTTGACGCTATTTTCGACTTGAATGAAGTTAACATTCATATCTCGCAATCGTTGATTGACAGAAGGATTGTGAATGATTTCATTGGTGATCCAAATCTGCTGTGTCGGGAAATGTTGACGAGTTTCATAGGCAATTGCTACCGCTCTTTCTACACCCCAACAGAAGCCAAAAGATTGAGCCAATCGAATCGTGACATCACCGCGAGTCAGCGTGTAGTTTCGATCGCGTATTTCTTGAATCAGATCGCTTTGATATTCTGATTCAAGTACTGCAGCAACTTCGGCTTGATGTCCAAAGCCTTTGCGGTGGTAGTTGTCTGAGTGATTGAGCGATCTTTTAAAAGCTTTGGTATCCATGAGGGCGTGGCTGATTGCTAGTGGCTCGTTAATAGCATTATATCTAAGTCCGTTAGCATCGATGTCTTTTACTAGTACTTCTTTGGGATAGGGGATAGCGAAAAGGTGCTCTACCTAAATAGAGCACCAGGGGATAGGGGGTAGAGAGCAGTGAACAGGGAACAATGAATATTGTCCCCCAGTCCGCCAGTAACCCAGTCTTTCGCTAGCTTTTCATCCATCAATTCGGCAACGTCTGATTTTTTTATTTTGAATTGAGTCGATTTTGGCGGCGTTGTTCCATGATTTGTTGTATTTTTACGCGCTGTTCGGGAGTGAGCAGCTCTCGAATCGCTAATGTCTGTTCAAAATTTGTATCGGCAATTTCGCGCTGCAAAGATTGAACTTGTTGGCGTTTTTGGCGAATTTGGTCGGAAGTTGCATTCCCCTGAATTAGTTTGGTTAATTCTTGTTTACTTTGCTGTAATGTTTGACGGTGTTCTTTTGTTTGATTTTGAGAATTTTTTCGCAATTTTTGGAGCCGTTGGATCTGATCTAGTGAGAGATTGAGTTCTTTCGCTAGATTACTCACACTCCCAGGTGGAATCCTCAATTCACCATTGAGAGATCGATTATTTTGGGCAGTTTTCCAGGGCAGATACTGCTGAGATAGAGCCTTGGTGGAAGTCAAAGACAGATCTGCTCGCGCTGGCAAAATTATTGGAGCAATTGATAATAAAATTGACAGGAATGTCAGCAGCCGGAAGCGGGGTACCATAATTCGATCGAGTGTAATAATTTTTTAGACTTGGGGTGAATCTAGAAAGTTTGCTGTTGGCTTAGAAAAGATCGGGATCTAACTCTACTAAGTTTTCACGATCTCCAGTATCGAGTTCTGGCTGGTTTGATAAATCGGGTAAGTAAGCTTCTAGAAAAAGATTGAGTTGATTCAATTCCGCGATACTCGGTTCGGGTGGATTCATCATCTGAAAAATTGTCGTACTAACTGATGCAGCTATGATTAGTCCAATTCCACCCATAAGATATCGTCGCCAAGGGTTTGAAACTTTCTCTGCTTTTTCAGTAGGCAGAAGATCGATCTGCAACATCAACCGATCTTCTAATTCTGGTAATTCAGGTGGTGCAATCGATCGATTGTGACATAAAAAGTCGATCAGTTTAGCATCTTCATCGGGTAAGTTGTTCATAGTCTTCTCTGTGTTATCGATCGTGACTGCACCTGAATATTTTACTGCTAGCTATATCTGCATTCCAGCTTGTTCTAGAAATTTTCTCATTCCAATCCGCGCGTGAAATAATCTAGATTTGACAGTACCGACAGGAATTTTTAGAATTTCGGCGACTTCTTTTTGGGGGATTTCTTCAAGATCGTGCAATACTAATACCGATCGATGCTCCTCGCTCAATAAGCTTAGTCCTGCTCGGACTAAATCTTGATAATGAAGCTGGATAATATCGGGGTCTTCATGTTGAGTGGAAATGCTTTCCGAGATATTTTTGAGACGCGATCGCTCTTGGGCTAAAGTTTGACGACGATCTGATGCTACATTCCAAGCAATCCGATATAACCACGTTGAAAATTGAGAACTTTGGCGAAATTTAGGCAATCCTTTCCATGCCCGCAAAAATGCTTCCTGGACGAGATCGTCTAAAGAAATTGGATCGCAAAGTTGATAAATAATCTGTCGCACGCGAGATTGATGTCGCCGATATAATAGTCGAAAGCTATGCCGATCATTTTCTGCGACACAACGCTTGACTAATAGATCGTCAGTCATCAATTCAGTAGCATCGTTCACTTCTCCTACCATTTAAAATACTTAAAATATCGATTAACCAGAAATAATTTCACCATCCTTTTCCTCGCAAATAATCACCTAACAAGAACTAATTAGATCAATCTGAGTATCATCATGAGTAGCTTAAACCCTCTACAGGACGGGCATGAAGCGGCGTTTTTATTCTGGGGTTCCCCAGAATAAAAACGCCACAGAATAAAAAAACGACAAGACAGCACCGCTCCCACGATATAATGGCTACGAACGGAATCTCAAATAGGATTGCTATCGCGATTAGAGCGAGTAGATTTAGAAATATCTATTGTAGAGATCGGGTATTAGTTGTGCTTGTCGTGATAGATGGTGTGAGAAAGCTTGTTAAGACGGTGATTGAGACGATTTTTCTCAGCTTGATTTAGTTTCCCACTACTGCGAATAGCGCGGATTCGGGATGCTTCGATATTATCTTCCCGTCGTTTGATGTGGCGAAATTCTTGAGCTGAAACCGAACCGTTTTTAACGCCTTGATAAGTGCGCTGTTGCTGGTGATGAATTCGGTTTTGAATCGAGCCAGCCTGAGCAGCTAGAGGAGTAAGTACTAACAAGCCAGCAAAAATTGCAATAATTGATTTATTCACGATCGATCTCCATTAATTTGTCTGCTGAATCTTTAGACAGGTAAATCTCGATCGAGGTTCAATCCTGGGTTAATATGGGGGCAATCCAGGACACCTGCGGAATTAAGACAGCTACAAGTCAACTAATTATGATATTAATGGCGATAAGAAAGCTATCTACGCTCGATGAATCCATAATCCTAAACATATAAGGCTAGAATACAAAGGGCGTAAATTTTCCCAACTCGACTGTATGCAGACTGCACCTATTTCCACCCCCACCTTCACCCATCGCCCCTTATTGCTCGCGCCAGCAGGGAACTGGGAATGTGCCAAGGCTGCCGTCGAGAATGGCGCGGATGCCATCTATTTTGGGTTGGAGCGGTTCAATGCCAGAATGCGGGCGGAGAACTTTACACAAGGCGATTTGCCGGAGCTGATGGCGTGGTTGCATCAGCGGGGAGTGAAGGGATACGTGACGATGAATACGTTGGTGTTTCCGCAGGAGTTAGTCGCAGCGGAGCAGTACCTCCGCAGTATGATTTTAGCGGGTGTGGATGCGGCGATCGTTCAGGATGTCGGAATTTGTAAGTTAATTCGGCATTTGTCGCCAGATTTCCCGATTCATGCTTCGACGCAGATGACGGTAACGAGTGCGGCGGGGGTAGAGTTTGCTCATGAATTGGGCTGTGATTTAGTTGTATTGGCGCGGGAATGTTCGATCGCCGAAATCACAAAAATTAAGCAACAATTAGGAGATAGACAGATTACTATTCCGTTGGAAGTATTCGTGCATGGGGCATTATGTGTCGCTTATTCTGGGCAATGTTTGACGAGTGAATCTTTGGGTGGAAGATCGGCAAATCGCGGTGAATGTGCCCAGGCTTGTCGGATGCCTTATGATCTGATTGTGGATGATCAAGAGTATCATTTGGGTGATAAGAAATATCTGCTCAGTCCGCAAGATTTGGCAGGTTTAAATGTATTGCCGGAGATTATCAAAAGCGGGGTAAGTTGTCTCAAGATTGAGGGGCGATTGAAGACTCCTGAATATGTGGCTAGTGTGACGCGAGTTTATCGATCGGCTTTGGATAAAATCGTCGCAGATTTGGAGCCGCAAGTCGAGTCAGGAAAAGATTTATATGATTTGGAAATGGCGTTTTCGCGGGGGCTATATACGGGCTGGTTTGAAGGGATTGATAATCAAGCTTTAGTTCATGCCAGATTTGGGAAGAAGCGGGGCGTATATTTGGGCGAAGTTATTCGAGTTTATCCCGATCGAGAAGCAATTACAATTAGTCCAATCGCACCAATTAAACCTGGCGATGGGATCGTGTTTGATTGTGGACATCCAGACGAAAGAGAAGAAGGGGGTCGAGTTTATGAGGTATTTGGTGGTGGTAATGATAGCTCTGAAATCATGCTAGCATTTGGGCGTGGATCGATCGATTTCCGGCGCGTATATATAGGTGATAAAATTTGGAAAACCAGCGATCCAGAATTGGATAAACAGGTGCGCCAAACCTATGCGGGAGATGTGCCCCAATTTCAAAGATCGATCAATCTGGAAATATATGGAGCCGTTAATCAACCATTAACTGCGATCGCTCGTGACGAAATCGGACATACGATTAAAGTAGAATCAGAAATATTATTAGTCCCCGCCCAAAATCAACCCCTCACGACTGAGAAATTAATCTCTCAATTAGGACGCTTAGGAAATACCCCCTTTAAGCTAGGAAATTTGGCTAATTCGATCGAAGGCGATCTCATGATACCAGTCAGCGCACTCAATCATTTGCGCCGCGAACTAGTTACTAAACTCACCGAATTTCGCAGTCAACCAAAACCCTGGAAAATCGCACCAACTAATCAATTAACAGACATCATCCCCACAATTGAGAATGCTTATCTGCAACCACCCCAACTAAATATCTTAGTCCGTAAACTAGATCAAATTCCGGCGGCGATCGAAGCAGGTATCACCACCATCTATTGTGAACTAGAAGATCCCCGTAAATATCGAGAAGCCGTTCAATTAGTCCGCGCCGCCAGACACACAAAGACTAATCCCCCCCAAATATTTGTCGCTCCACCACGAATTACCAAAACAGGCGAAAATTGGATCCTAGAACAAGTTCGATCGAGTGATGCTGATGGTTATCTAATTAAAAATTACGATCATCTAGAGTTCTTCAAAGATGAACGCTGCATCGGCGATTTTGCCCTGAACATCGCCAATCCCCTCGCCGCCGATCATTTCTACCAAAACTATACTTTGGAGCGGCTGACAGCCTCCTATGACCTGAATATCGATCAATTAACATCCCTGATTCGTAGTTGTCCCCGTGATTGGTTTGAAATTACCATCCACCAACACATGCCGATGTTCCACATGGAACACTGCGTTTTTTGTGCCTTTTTATCTGAAGGCACTGACTATACTAATTGTGGTCGTCCTTGTGAATCACATCAAGTCAAATTGCGAGATCGAGTCGGTACCGAACATATCTTACAAGCCGACGCAGGTTGTCGAAATACCGTCTACAATGGTGTTGCCCAAACTGGGGCTGAATATATCCATCGGTTAATCGAGTTGGGTGTCTACAATTTCCGGCTGGAATTTGTGAATGAAACACCGGAAGAAGTGAGTCAAACGATCGGCTATTATCAACAATTATTAGGCGGTCAAATTAGCGGTGCCCAATTGTGGCAAGAGTTAAAATTGATTAATCAATTAGGTGTAACTCGTGGCTCATTGGGTGTTTAAATTAATTGATAATTAATAATTAGGTTGTTATAGTAATCTTTCAATTCCTCTCCTAACAACAATCCACCTTTTAGACGTGGAATTTAAACCCCAGAGCCATCGATCCTGTTCTCTGTTAAGATCGATCGTCGGTAATAGTCGATCGATGGGATAATTGATATCCAGTTAATTGTTAACATTCTAGACAAGATATTTTATGACACGCTACGATGTATATGGACTTGGTAACGCGCTGCTCGATGTGGAATGTGACGTTGAGCCAGAAATACTGGTAGAATTGGGCATCGACAAAGGTGTGATGACGCTACTCGATGAAGCCAGTCAGAACAAAATTTTGAGTCATCTCGGTGGTGCCGCCAGCAAACGAACTTGTGGTGGTTCCGGTGCAAATACAATTGTTGCGATCAGTCAATTTGGTGGTAAAACATTTTATTCCTGTAAGGTTGCTAACGACGAACCTGGGGAATATTACCTCAAAGATTTGCTGGAATCCGGTGTCGATACCAACCTCAAAATTCATCCACCGGAGCCAGGAATCACAGGCAAATGTCTAGTCTTCGTCACCCCCGATGCAGATCGGACAATGAATACCTTCTTGGGTATTTCATCCAACTTATCAGATATTGAATTGGTTCCCGATGCGATTGCCAACTCTACATATACTTATGTGGAAGGCTATTTAGTTACTGGTGAAAATAGTAAACAAGCAGCAATTAAGGCCAGAGAGATGGCGATTAATGCCGGACAAAAAGTCGCTCTAACGCTATCAGACCAAAATATGGCAAAGTTCTTTAAACAAGGACTGCTGGATATGATTGGGACTGGAGTAGATCTTTTATTCGCCAATGAAAGCGAAGCATTTGAGCTAGCAGGTACTCAAGATTTAACTGAAGCTATGAAGTATTTAAAAACCATTTCCCAGACTTTTGCTGTCACTCTCGGCGCCAAAGGTTCGATCATATTTGATGGTCGATCGTTAATTGAAATCGCACCTTTTCCTGTTAAAGCGATCGATACTGTTGGAGCTGGTGATATTTATGCTGGTGGCGTATTATATGGCATCACCAACGGCATGGATTGGGCAACTGCTGGACGATTAGGTTCGTCAGCTTCATCCACATTAGTAACTATCCCAGGTGCGCGGATGCCAACAGCAGATCTTCAATCTTTGTTGCATAAAATAAAGGCGATCTAGTCGATAATTTAAGTGGTGGGCAACTAAAAATAGAGCTTGACAATCAAGTTAGTGGTGAAAATTTGCCCACCCGATGCTACTAATATTGCTAATACTATCTCCGCACAGTTTTTTAGATGACGAAGATTTTTGGGAATAATCCATTAACCACGTTGATTAAGTCGTTGACGATAGAGTTGGGGTACAATACATAAAAGCAGTGGATGAAATACTGGGCAACAGAATCACCAAACCCGCCAATGTTTTTCGATCGATAGACAGCAAAAATCGGCTGTAGGGAGTGAATGAGATTCCTTAAAGCCTTACTTACTAGCAGCTATGTTACCAACCTATGGACGTACCCCGACTCGAACGGGGGACCTCATCGATGTCAACGATGCGCTCTAACCAACTGAGCTATACGTCCTTGCCGCCTTTGAATATAGCATCAATATCTAATTCGTGTCAAGACTCGATCTATATTTTGATTTTTTTGGATGAAATCGATCGTTAATTGTCGGCAGTCAATGCTAAAATGAGAAAATGTCTCCAAGGTTGGCCGATCGGTTTAGGCAGCGGACTCATAATCCGCGAGCGGAAGCTCTAGACAGGTTCGATTCCTGTACCTTGGACTAAAACGAGCTACTAGAGCGAATTAATCAGTTCGGGTGTCAATTCCTGGACATTATTGATTACTACTTTGGCACCTGCTTTCAGCAAGCTTTGACGATAGCTATCTACTTGAGAAGTTTCCGCTAGAATATGCGGTGGTAATACGCCAACAGCAATAAACTCTCGATCTGGCTGTATTTTTCTCGCTCTGATGATTGTCTGCATATCTGCAACGGTATCCCCAACATAGATAATTGGGAGCGCGTCAATATTTCCATGTTGCGATCCTAACTGAGCAACAGCCATAAATAATCCAGTGGGATCCGGCTTGCCTGGAGCATCTTCCATTGCCACTAAAACGGGCGCATTTAAGCCCAATCTTCGTTGGACGATATAAGTAGCGGATCCAGTTGTTGCACCGCTGAAGAAGCCCCAGGGGATGTGTGCCGCCGTTAATGAGCAAAAGTATTCAAGACTAGCTAAAATCGGTTCGTTGCAGATATAGCCATTCCAATTCACTGGATCTGTACCGCGATATTTGGTCTGAAAATAGGCGACGATTTGAGCATAATCTAAACCTAGTGCCGATCGAGATTGCCCCTGACGCTCGAAATAGCGATAAATCAATTCCTGTGACGCTTCCCAGTCATTATTCCAGATGCCTTCACCTTTGAGCGTGTCAATATCAACAGGCGTAGGTCGAAATCCTCCACCCGTAAATTCTGCCACTGTATCCGCTAAAGCGCGACGGTATGAGCTACCCACATCGCGAATTACGCCATCAATATCAAACACAACAATCGCGCTCATTTTGTCTAGCCACTAAACTCATTCAAAATTTACCATACTGATGGTACAATAATAGATTGTGTGCCGAACTAGTAAGCAAATATGACCGAAACCATCACTGAAACGTTACCAGTAACATTATCCAAATTTATCTTGAAGGTTCTCTGGCTGGATGAGAACGTTGCTTTAGCTGTAGACCAAGTAGTTGGTAAAGGCTTAAGTCCGCTCACCGCTTATTTTTTCTGGCCGCGTAATGATGCTTGGGAACAACTCAAAGCTGAGTTAGAAGCCAAGCACTGGATTGCTGAAATCGATCGCGTCGGTATTCTCAACCAGGCTACTGAAGTAATTAACTATTGGCAAGAAGAAGGCAAAGGTCGTCCCTTACCTGAGGCTCAACTCAAGTTTCCTGAAGTTATTTTTACTGGTAGCAACTAGTTCCATCTGTTGGGTATTGGGGTATTGAGCTAATTTGCCCCATCACCCGATTTTATAATTTAGATCGATCTGGCGTTCCAAGTCTGCTGTACTTCTTGAGTTATCTAAATTAAAATCCGCCAGGGCGGTTTTTTCAGATAGAGACATTTGACTGTCGATGCGGATTACGGCTTCTGATTCATTAATTCGATCTCGTGTCATAATTCGGGTTAATTGGGTCGATCGATCGCAACTGACTACCCAAATCTCTGTAATGAGATCTGTCATTTTCGCCTCGAACAACAATGGAAGAGATAGTACTGCAGTACTATCTGGCGAGAGAGAATTAATCTCTGTCTCAAAGCAACTCCTTACATATGGATGGATTTGAGCTTCTAACCATTGACGCTCATTGACATCATTAAAGATAATTTCTCCTAAGCGGCGACGATCGAGTGTCCCGTCTGGTTGTAGAATAGCAGGATCATATCGTTGGCTGATTGCCTGTAAAATTGGCGAGCCGATGGCTACCGCAGATCGAGCGTAGATATCTGCATCCCAAATTGGTAAGTTATATCTTGTGTGTAAATAGTTGGTGACAGTGCTTTTTCCCGTACCAATTCCGCCAGTAATTCCAATTAAACGCATGTAAATTAGTTGATAGTTGATAGTTGATGGTTGATAGTTATAGCAACTTACTTAAAATAAGGCTTCAAAATCTAAGTTGGTAGTTATACGTCAGGAATAATAGCTTGAAAAATTATAAAAATCGAGATGTTTGGGGACTAATTAAGGCGTTCAATTCACAGCGTGATCGAGATATCTTAGCTCAAAAGTATGCCAAGATGCGTAAAAATGCTTTTGTATTTTTTAGGGGAACTTGTCATCTATTTTACCGCGATTTACCACAAGATTCTATTTTTAAGACAGCTCCAGTGACGTGGATTTGTGGCGATCTACATTTGGAAAATTTTGGTGCTTATAAAGGCGATAAACGCGATATATATTTTGGAATCGATGATTTTGACGAGGGTGTACTTGCGCCCTGTACTTGGGATATTGCCAGATTATTAACCAGTATCTTTTTGGCTGGAGATAGTTTGTCTTTTAAGCGATCTGATACTGAAGATTTAGTGCAATTGTATCTTCATAGATATACAACACTTCTAAGTATTGGCAAAGTTGAATCGATTATTGAGGACAATGCTAAGGGAATAGTTGCCGATCTGCTGGATGATTTACATCGTCGAAAACGAAGTAATTTCTTGGACGAACGAACTGAATTAATTGATGGTCATCGCCACTTGAAAATCGATGATAAAAAAATATTAGAAATTAGCAAAGAGAGAGATAAAAGAGTTATTGAGTCGATCGATACCTGGGCAAAAACTCAAGTAGATTCAGGTTTTTTTGAGATTTTAGATGTGGGGTTTCGGGTAGCGGGTACTGGGAGTTTAGGACTCGATCGATACCTAATTTTAGTCAAAGGGAAAGGTTCACCAAATCGTAACTATTTACTCGATTTGAAACAACAATTAGATTCAAGTTTACAGCTATATGTATCGAGCGAGCAGCCTAAATGGAAAAATCCAGCCACACGAGTGATGAATATTCAGCAATTAGTTCAACCAGCACCACCAGCCTTATTGGCGGCGATTGAGTTTAATGGGGGTAGTTATTTATTAAGAGAACTTCAGCCAACTCAGGATAAAATTAGCTTGAAAGCTGGTAAGATTAGTCTTGATCAACTAGAAAATTTAATCGATACGATGGCGAAAGTTACTGCTTTTGCACATTTACATGGTAGTGGTAAATTTGGAGCAGCAACAGCACAAGATTTGATTAGGTTTGGAAATCAGTTGGATTGGCAACAACAGATCGTAATTTATGCGAGTAATTATGCTAAACAGGTGCAGATAGATTATCAAGTTTTTTGTCAAGCTACTCAAGATCTATCATTAATTTAAGTCGAACGTGAAATATTTTAGATTATTAATTGGGATTGGATCGATCGTTTTGACAGGTTGTACTCGCACGATCGATACTGTTTCAACACCAGTAAATTCACCTTTACCAATCTTCGCCAAGCCGCCGATTTCGCCCCCGTCAATTGCGACTAGAGCCACGCCAACTGCTCCATCCGCGACGGTGACAACTCCTAGTGTTGCGCCGTTACCTACTCCGTCAATTCCAGTAGAGGTTGGGGATTATCAGGTAATTAATGAGTTGAAGCAACCGCAATTTATGGCTCAGAGTAGTGATATTTTGAAAGCTGCAAGTTTGCCAAATAGTAAGGTAAGTTTTAATCCAGCAGATTTATTAGTAGTCTTGAAGAGTACTCGCAAATACTTTAAGAATAAATTGGATAGCGATGAGGATCTTCAGCGCGAGGGGATTTTGGGTACTCAAGGGGTGAAGGTTGCTGATATTGTCAAAACATTAGATTTTATGGTGTTGACGTTACAACAGGATATTAAAGCAAAAAGACCGATTCGCCTGCAAGATCCGAAGTTCTTAAATACTAACTTTCGATCGATCCAATGGACGGCGTTTAATCCCACGAGGAAGGAAGAGAAGCGGGTGAGAATGACTAAGTATGCTGTATTCACCCATTCAGGCTCGCGCACGCCGACGAAGGAGTTTAACGCGGGGCTGTATGCACTTAAACCGGATACTGATGTTGAGACGATTCGGCTCAAATATACCAAGCAAGATGTATTGACAAATATCTATGAGCCTAAAGGTAAGGAATTTGGGATGGTAGAACCTTTAGCTTATCTCGATCGAGAGGGGTTAGAATCAGCTTTGATGGAAGGTACTGTGTTGATTAAATTTACTGACGGTACCTCGGAATTTTTTAATGTCGATCGCAATAATAACATTCCCTATATTAAAGGTTTACAACCTAACGATCAAAAGCGATACTGGTATTTTAGACCAGTGAATGCCATTAAAGGTTATGGTGGTACGATTCAAACTAAGATCTCGCTTAAACCAGGCGTGACTTTTGCTGGGGATGTCTTAAATATTGGATTAGGTAGAATTGTGGTGACAGAGAATTTGGTTGATGGAAAACTACACTTACGGATGGGAATTATCGCCGATACAGGTGGGGCATTTTTACCGAATTTACATCAGTTGGATTTTCTCGCGGGAGTATTTGGCAGCAAGGAAGAATTTGCTGAATATACGCGCAAGTTACCTGAATACACGAAAGCATATATTCTCGTTAAACGTTGAATAGCTTGCAAATACTCTGACTATTACTGCAAGAAAGCCGACTTTTTTAAAAAGTCGGCTTTCTGTCCCACGCTTTATTTTTTAAATAATTTTATCCACTTACTTAAAGTTGCGATTCTTGTTGTTGATAGAGACAATAATATCGCCCTTTCAATGCCATTAATTCTGCATGGGTGCCGAGTTCTGCTACCATACCGCGATCCATCATTAAAATTATATCGGCATTGCGAATAGTTGTGAGTCGATGTGTGATAAAAAATACCGTTTTACCCTGGAAAGCTGCGGCGATATTCGTACAAACTTGATGCTCCGAATCGTAATCTAGAGCACTTGTGGCTTCATCTAAAATCAGTAACTGGGGGTTTTGGAGGATAGTACGAGCGATCGCAATTCGTTGGCGTTGTCCGCCTGACAAGCCAGATCCACGTTCGCCGACAGGGGAATTGTAGCCATTGGGTAGCTCCATGATAAATTCATGGGCATGAGCAATTTTAGCAGCTTGAATGATTTGGTCGGTGGTTGCGTCGGGATAATTGAGGGCGATATTTTCTTGGACGCTACCTTCAAATAATAGGGTATCTTGAGGCACGATCCCAATTTGTTGGCGGAGTGAGTAAAGTTCGACTTTGGATATGTCGTAATCATCGACTAATATTCGTCCCGATTCGAGTGGATATAAGCGCGGTAATAGCTTCATTAGTGTACTTTTACCAGAGCCGCTTTGACCGACAACACCGATAAATTTACCCGCCGGAAATTCTAAACTAACGCTATCTAAATTTAGTGCTCCCGCAGGTGCAAACCGGAAGGAAACATTATCAAATTTTACATGACCTTGAATCGTCGGCATCGGAATATTACCCCTGTCGATCTGATCAGATTCCATCGGTGTATCCAGAATATCAGCAATCCGTTCGAGCGAAAGTGCTGTTTCTTGGAAGTTTTGCCAGAGTTGAGTTAGGCGGAGTAATGGGCTAGTAACGTACCCAGAAATGATTCGGAATGCGATTAGTTGTCCGAGCGTTAATTTGCCGTCTAGGACTAAATATGAGCCAACCCAGAGCACTAATAAACTAGAGAGCTGACTGAGGAAAGTGTTAATTGAACCAGCGGCTGTAAAGGTGATGACAGTTTTAAATCCAGCCATGACGTAACTAGTATAACGTTCTTGCCATTTCCACCGCGATCGCAATTCGACGTTTTGGGCTTTGACGGTTTGGATTCCGGCGATGACTTCGACTAAATGAGATTGAGAGCGAGCATTGCGTTCGGCTTTGACTCGTAATTGTCTGCGCGCGATCGGCGAGACAGCAGTTGTGAGTAAAATAAATAACGGCATCGTTGACAGTGCAACCAGCGTCAACACTGAGCTGTAAATTAACATCACCACGATATACACCACCGAAAACACCGAATCTAACACGACAGTTAAAGCGGTTCCAGTTAAAAATTGGCGAATATTTTCGAGTTCATTTACCCGTGTCGAAAGTTCGCCTACTGAGCGTTTTTCAAAGTAGCGGAGTGGTAGTCTGAGCAATCGATCGATAATTTGCGAACCCAAAGCCAGATCGATTCGATTGGTGGTATCTACAAATAGATAGGTGCGAAAACTGGTTAATAATGCTTCGCCGACAGCAACACCAACTAAGAGTATACCCAGTGTATTTAAAGCCGTCGGACTATTTTGCACCAAGACTTTATCAACAATAGTTTGAGTAATTAATGGATTTGCTAGTCCGAATAGTTGGATAAAAAAGGATGCAATTAAAACCTCAAATAAAACGCCGCGATATTGAACTAATGAAGGCCAAAACCAACTGATGCCAAACTTTTTTTGAGGGGTGGAGCGGGTGGCTTGAATTAGCAGAATTGGGAGCGATGGATTTGGATCTGGAGTGTTTGGAGATCCTTGATTGAGTAACAATTCTTGAGGAGATCGTTTAATCAATCCACTGTCAGGGAGCGCGATCGTAATTGAATTATTGGCAACTGCACAAATTACGCCTAATCCATCTTGCCATTGTATCAGTGCAGGTACCTGAATTCGCTGGAGATCGGCGATCGGAATTGTTGCCAGTTGCCCCTGTAGCCCCAAAAAGTCAGCTACAGCACCGCAAAATTGGAGCGAAACCCCTCCAGTTTGCTCAAAATGATGTGCAATGACCTTGCGGACAGAATCGCGGCGGAAGGGGATTTTGAACTGGTTTGCCAGCATTTCAAAACAGGCAACAGTCTCATCGATTTTCCCTTTACCACGCACGAGCGGATAACGTCCACGATCTCGTTTGGGCGCGACACGAGCCAACGGTAGATCGGGTGCGTAGGGGATATTTTGAGGTGGCCCGATGGTAAGATTGAAGGAGTCTGGAACGATAATTGCATCATCGATCGAATCCGTGTCTAATGGTGGTGGAACTTGCAAAATATCGGGTGAAATTCCGATCGAGCGTAGTTTTTGTCTATGCCACTTTGAGGCTATTTCCAGTCGCTCACCGATCGCGTATAGTGAGTTTGGGGGCTGACTACCGACGAACCAATCCCAGCCCAAACAGCCTGTGGGAATTGATTGGATGGTTGAACAAACAACAGCAGAATTAACTGCTTTGAGTGCTAAATCTTTGAGTGAATCAGCACCTAATAATTGGAGTAATCGATCGGGATTGGGATGTTTTGCTAGTTCTAACCGCAGGATTTCAAAGATTTCCAGCAGGCTCGGTCGATCGTAAAAATATTGTTTTAAAATAGGTTCTTTTTCGACGATTTGGATGAATGATTCGAGCGGAATATTCAGACAAACAACTTCTGTCGAAGCAATTGCAGATTCGCAAGCTACGCCGCGAATCGCGCTAATCATCCCGATTACACTACCAATTTCTAATCTTTCCAGTGTAATTGGAGAGCTATTTTCATCAGGGTATCCGAGTAAACGAACTGTCCCTTCAACGATGATGTTAACTTGGGCTGATAATCTGTCGGGCATCGCGACCACCCTTAGGGGGTGCGCTTGCGCGATCGGTTGTCCGATATGATAACGATAATACTGACCGATTTTAGCAATTTTGGCTTGAGTTTTAGCTGACAGTCGAGCGAACGGTTCGATTTGAGTTAGAAAAACTTCCGGTGTTGTTATTGTGTAAGTCATTTTTAATTAATTAATTAATAATTGATAATTAATACTCCCTTTTCTCAAGAACAATATAGATAATATTTCTATCCTATTACTGTCAGGCATCTTTTTTTAACCGCAGCGATTTGCGTTCGTCGGGTTCCCCGACGGTTTAGCAAATCAAGACAGAGACGCAGAGAGCGCAGAGGGAATAAAGAAAAGACTAATTTACGATTTTAGAGCGGGAAGGGAGTAATTAATAATTAGGTTGTTGGACTGAAAATAAAATCACTGTTTTTTTATCGCTTTCAACTTGTCCTGAATCCATCGTTCGTAAAGTTCTTCGCTTAATCTCCCACGCATTTTTTCATCTAATTGAGCAGGGAGATATTTATCTAGTTGGACTACTACGAACCAATCAGCAACTTGCAAAGGATCTGCTAATTGTCCAGGTTTGAGCGATCGAATCTTTTGAGCCAAAGTTGGATGGGGAATTGATAATTCATGCGGACCGATCGATCCACCAGTTTCAGCTTCTTGTCCTTGGGAATATTGTTTGACTAATTCAGGGAAATTTGATTCGCCGTCTTGCAATCGAAAAAACAACTCTTGCGCGAGATGAAACTCTTTGACTCGCAATAGTGAATAGCTAGCTCGATCGAGTTGGCTTTTGCGCTGTAAGAAATAAGAATCAACTTTATTGCCAAAAGTTTCGCGTTTGAATCGATCGAGTTTAATTGTCCTAAGGATTAATTGTTCAAACTGCGATAGCGTAAAATTATTGCGCTCTAACCAGATCGCACGATCTCGATCGGAATTAATCTGTTGGTGGTGATAAAAAGCTTTATAGGCATTAAAAATCTCTTCGGTAGTACATTTGATCGATGCAAGCTCGGCATCAATCATCAATTCTCGCTGTAATTGTGGCAGCATCCCATATTGCTGCAAGAGTCTGACAACTTCTTGCCCTGAAATTGTATTTTGGGATAGCCTTTCTAGCGGAGAATCTAGTGATATCTGATCTTGGATGCTGGCAGCCACAATATGGGGATCTAGCAGACTTGCATTTATTTTCATGATGCTGCTGTTATCTACAAAATTAATTTAATTCGCACCCTGCAATGATTATCTCAGCAATTGTTTCGATTCAGGTTATCAAGATATTAACATCTGATTAAACTAAAAATTTGGATGACGTTTTATTAATTACTCTCTGCTAATTTCGGCGAACACAAAGTCTAAACTCACTTAAAAATGTGACATTTTATGCGTTGTAGCCAAATCGAGATTGATGAATTTATGAAACTTTAACCGATCGATAACCTAACCTATCTCAGTTCTAAATCATCGCCGGATATTGTGATGGTGGCTTGCAGTAATTGACTGACGAATCGCAACCTAAGCAAGAGAGATCTTGGCATCGAAAGTAAATCTAATTTATAAAACCTAAAATCCGATGGCAGATCCAGCAGGAACCACAGTTTTACCAGTATCGATTACCACACCGAAACGGAACGTGATCGTTTTCGTAGCCGATGGATTGCGGAATGGCGCGGTTAACGCGACAGATACACCGACGTTGTACGGTCTACGTCAGGCTGGCGTTAACTTTACCAATAGCTATTCTCTATTTCCTACCTTTACCACGCCCAATGCTTCAGCGATCGCGACGGGACACTATCTCGGCGATACTGGAGACTTTAGCAATACGGTTTATACTGGCTATCCAGTGATCAATGCTAATGGTAGCGTTACGCCGTTTATCGAAAATGACCCAATTTTAGCGGATATCAACGCCAATTCTAATCTTGCCGATCCAGATAGCAGCTTTAGTAATGGCAACTTCCTGACCGAAGAATCGCTCCTAGCTTATGCGCGGACTCAAGGTTATTCTACCGCAGCGATCGGCAAGCTCGGCCCCGTAGTAATTCAAGACCCCACTCAAGATATTCGGACTGGTGGTACGACAACTGCGAATATCACGCCCAAGACGGTCATTCTTGATGACAGTACTTATATCAACACCATCGCCAACGCTACCAACCCGATCGTCAACTCGGTAGGTTCCCAAAGTGCGATACCATTGAGTTTGACGATCGCCAATGACCTCAATAAGGCAGGTTTAATTGGTCAAATTATTCCAGGTTCGATTACCGCTACAAATCCGACTGGTACTGTCGCAGCTCAGATTGCGAGCATTCGTAGTAATCAGTCTTCAGGTAGTTTGACAACGGCTGGAACTCTCAATTCCAACGCCCAGCAACAACAATACTTTGCTGACGCTACCACCAAAGCTGTGTTACCCCAGTTTGTAGCTGATATCGCTAGTAAGAATTCTAATGGTTTTGCGGCTGTATATTGGTCGAGAGATCCCGACGGGACACAGCATAATAATGGTGACGCTTTCAACGCTGCCGATCCTGGCAATAACTCGCTCACCATTGGGATTAATGGCCCAACTGTCAAAAAAGGTGTAGCTGATGCTGATGCGAATTTAAAGCAAATTATCGACTATCTCAAGGCTACAGATGACCCTGCAAATCCAGGTAAAAAGCTCTACGACAATACTGATATCTTCGTGACTGCGGATCACGGATTTTCGACGATTAGCAAGCAAGCTGTCGGCGTTACCTTCGATGCGGCTGGCAAACCGACTTATATCCCCACTACCAGCTATGCAGCTACTCTAGACTACTACACGACCGATGCTACTACTGGCGTGAAGACAGCCACCGTGCATAAAGGATTTTTACCACCTGGATTTGTGGCGATCGATCTAGCAAAAGACCTTGGTTCGATCCTCTACGATCCGAATAAACCCACCGCTACAGTGACGACTGCCAATATTAAAGATATTCAGTACACGGCGATCGATCCCACCAAGGGTCAGCTTACCACTAGCGGTAATGGGGTGATCGGCGGTACTGGTAAAGTCGTCAATGGCAAAATTGATGCTGGTACCAAGGTTGTCGTCGCGGCTAACGGTGGTTCCGATCTGCTCTACGTCCCTAGCAACGATCCCGCCTTAGTCAAGCAGATCGTTTCCTTCCTATCCCAAAAAGATTATATCAGCGGCATCTTTACCGACGATACTTTCGGCGATGTTCCAGGCGCATTGAAACTCAGCACGATCGGACTCAAAGGCAATTCCGAACTACCTGCACCCTCGATCGTCATCAACTTCAAGACCTTTAGTACCAATCCTAAAGATCCTAACGATCCGATGGCACAGGTGGAAGTTGCCGATACCACCCTCCAACAAGGACAAGGGATGCACGGTAGTTTTGGGCGTGGCGATACCTTCAATAATATGTTGGCGATCGGCCCTGACTTCAAAGCTGGCTATGTCGATAATACACCTGTCAGCAATGCCGATGTCGTACCTACCCTCGCTAGTGCGCTGGGCTGGAAATTACCATCTGTCGGTACCCTCGCCGGACGTGTGGCAACCGAAGCCTTAGTTGGCGGCCCTGCAACAGTCAATTTTGCTGAATCGACGGTGGTATCTAACCCTGTCAATGGTAAATCTACGGTTTTAAACGTTCAAAACGTTGGCAACAATCAATATTTTAATGTTGCAGGTGTCCCTGGTGGTACTGTCGGACTGGCTAAACTAGCATTTTCAGGCGTTGCGGCAGGTGATGCGACTGTTAATGATGCGATTCTTTGGACTCGTACTTTCGATCCCGTCACCAAAAAAGGTAGTAATACGAACCTGACTGCTCAGGTTTCCACCGATGCGAACTTTGGATCGATCGCTTTTACCTACAAAGTTCCTCCCCGTACTGACGGACTCGACCATGATGGTACTGCCAAGATCGATGCTACAGGTTTAACGAGTGGTACTAAATACTACTATCGTTTCAAGACAGATGCTGGCGATACTAGCGCAGTTGGCACATTCAAAACCGCGATCGATCCTACTCTCAAGGCTGCTGTCAAGTTTGGCTTTAGTGGCGATTATGATGGTCTGATGCGCCCTTATAGTTCTAGTGCTGACTTCGGTAAACTGAACTTAGACTTCTTTGGCAACGTCGGTGACACCATTTACGAAACCGCTAGTAAATACTCTGCTGCTGCTGCCGATCCAAATGTCAATGCCGCTCAAGCTCTAATTGACTACCACGGTAAATATCTCGAAAACCTCCAGCCGACTACCCCTGGCGGTTTTGCTAGTTTACAAACATTATTTGCATCCCAAGGTAACTACACCCAGCTAGACAACCATGAATTGGGTAATAAGCAACTGATCAATGGTGGTGCGCCTAGTCTATTAGCTGCTAATGCGGGGAATGGGACCAACAACACGGCGTATGATGCGAATAAAACAGGGACATTCATCAATCAAACTACGGCATTTAAAACCCTAGAGCAAGCCTATACCGATTACCAGCCAATTAAAGAGAAGCTCGTTGTGGCACCTGGCGATTTGCGATCCAATGGCACACAGCAGCTTTATAACTCCCAACAATGGGGACAGAATGTTGTTTACATCAACACCGATACTCGCTCTTACCGCGATGTCCGGCTGAAAACTACCGATGCTGCTGGTGTCATCACCACCACCGATGATACGGGCGCACGAGCTGACAATCCCGATCGCACCTTGCTGGGCAAAACTCAATTGGCATGGTTGAAGCAAAATCTGATCGATGCTCAGAAAAATGGCACTACTTGGAAGTTTGTGGCTGTATCCGACCCGATCGACCAACTGGGTGCCCTGGGTTCTGGTGCTGATGGTGGTAAGTCTTGGTACGGCGGCTATCGTGCCGAACGGAATGAATTACTCAAGTACATTGCTGACAATGGCATCAAAAACGTCGTCTTCCTCTCTTGCGACGACCACCAAAATCGGATTAATGAGTTGACCTATTTGGACAACATCAACGATCCGACCAGCGTGCGGGTACTCCCCAATGCGATCTCCGTCGTGGATGGCCCGATCGGAGCCACTGGCCCCGATACTGTCACCGACCACACTTTTGCGAATATCAAGGCATTGGCGGACAAGCTAGCGGCAACTCAAACCGCAGCAGGAGTCAACCCGATCGGTCTAGATCCGAGTTTAGCCGGACTCAAAAATGTGGTACGTGAAGGCGACCCAAATGCGAATACTAACCGTCAAGCCGTTGACTTCTATTCTCCCGACACCTTTAATTACACCACATTTGATGTTTCTGCTGATGGCAAAACCTTGAATGTCAATGTCCAAGGGATTAATTCTTATCTCAAAGACACCAACCCCGAACCATCAGCGGCGAATCCAGTTCGATCGATCCTCAGCTTCAGTCTCGATGCCGCACCCGTCCCAACTACCTCCACGGGTACATCTGGTGACGATATCATCATCCCCACTACCCAACAGACGATCTTTACCGATGGTGGTAATGATTTAGTCGATGGTTCCGTCGGCGGTGGTAGCAACCGGATCTACGGTGGCGACGGCAACGACGAACTCTATGCTGGTAAAAACGATCGGTTATTTGGCGACGCTGGCGACGATATCCTCGATGCCAGTCAAGGTAACGGCGGTAATCGTCTCTATGGTGGTGCGGGTAACGACAAGTTATTTGCCGGAACCAATGATTTCCTCTTTGGTGGCGATGGTAACGATACCTTATTCGCTGGGAAAGGCGGGAATACTCTCTACGGCGGTGCCGGAGCCGATAAGTTCTATCTCGCTTACAATGGCATCCCCACGAATACCAATACGGTTGCTGACTTTGAAATCGGTGTCGATAAACTACTAATTCTGGGAATTGCTGGCACGACTGACTTTAGCAAAGTTACCTTCACCCAACAGGGTGCAGACGCTCTCGTCAAAGCTGGTGGTAAAGATCTCGCAGTATTAACTGGGATTCAAGCTAGTAGTTTGAATCCCAGTAGTTTCTCGTTTGTCTAAGTAATTCGATCGATAAAGAGTAAAACAATAGCCCAGAATCTCTCAAGTATCCTGGGCTATTGCTTTACCAATTTAAAGAATTAACACGACAGATGTTTACCCCACCCAACCTCCTCTTTCCAAGGGGAGGAGCTAATCTATCATTTACATCATTTAATTTGGTATTGTATGCCTAAAACTAAAGTCCCATAATTTAAGAATCTGGTCTTTTTGAATGACTTTTTGCATTTAGATAGGGCTTGCTGAATAAGTCAATAAAATGGCATTCAATTCGATCGATCGAATTGAATCCATCAGCAATTAGGAGCCGATCGGCATCAGTTATAATTTTTATTAATCATCCAAACTCAAATATCACAAAAAAAGTGTCGAT
>JANYDE010000164.1 GCA_025359915.1 Chamaesiphon sp. 336R_metabinner_41
TCCCATCAATGTGTAGAGTAGAGCTTGGGCACACGGGAGAATGGTGTTCACTGTTCTCGTTAATATTGTTCTGTGCCCTTTTTCTCACACTTTGGTCACGATTGATACTAGTCTTTATGTATTGGTGCAAGATGTGAGTTATTACTTATTACTTATTACTTATCCCCTATCCCCTATCCCAGAATTGCAACTGTAATATCAGCAACATTTGTGCCTGTGGCACCGATGAGATGTAGATCGCCTAATTGGTGAAAGAATGGATAACTATCATGTAGATCGAGTGCCATTTGAGCATCCAATCCTAATGATATAGATCGATCGATTGTTGTCTCATTTACTGTCACTCCGGCGGCATCTGTTGGCCCATCGGTACCATCAGTCGCTAGTGTAATTACCCATGCAGGGACATGATGGTGGGCTAATTCGATCGCGGCTGCTAATCCTAATTCTTGATTGCGACCACCTTTGCCAGGGCAATTTACAGGTAAATCAACAGTAGTTTCACCACCATATATTAAGATGGTTTTAGGTGGTTTCGTCACTATTTCTCTCGCAATTTCTACGCCTCTGATCCGTGCGTCTCCCTCCCACTCAGTTGTCATAATTTGCGGATTATATCCCAGCTCAAACACAGTTTTTGCAATCGCTTCGCAAGCTTGACGATTGTTGCCAACGAGGATATTATCAGCGTTGAGATGATTCGTTAAACCTGAAGCGATCGAGGAAATTGGATCGCCAATTACATCTGACAAAATTAGCCCGATTACTTTACCACTTCCGGCCAGATTTACTAAACCACCAGCTTTTAATCGATCGATCTGCGAGCGCACAGCATTGATTTTCTCGATCGACAATCCACTCGCTAATAGTGCTGTCCCGATGGCTTGAAGTGCTGGGAGGGAAATAATTGACTCAGGATTAATATTGGTAAGATCGATCGATTTATTTAGTAGAGCAGTCTGAATTAATGATTGAGTTTCTCGACTAATTTCTGCGGTAGCTGGATTAGTCAATAATGCAATTAAAGCACTCCAATCTCGCGGTGCGACGACTAATGCCGATGCACCACCAGATATACAAGCTATTACTAAAGTTTGCGAGGTACAATCAGCTAGGAATTTGCAGACTCGATCGCCAGATGCTAAACTAAGATCGTCAGGAACTGGATGTGCTGACTCGATACATTCCCAATTAGCTGGAAGTTTTAGATCGCCTAAATGGTCGTATTTAGTAATCACTAATCCTTGAGAAATTCGACTACCGAATAGTGTATCGATCGATCGAGCCATTGGCACAGCAGCCTTACCGACAGCAATACATCGAATATCTTGATTGGTTAAATCAATGACGCGATTTTTACCTTCAGCAGATGCGCAAATATCAAAACCAATCATCAGATTTTCGCCATCTATCCGCAAGTACTTTTGAATGGCACTAAATGGATCGACTGCTGCTAATGCAGCTTGAATTAATTTGTCAATTATGTCTTTCACTGTTACTCGATCGAACGAATATTAAGTAGGGGCTACACCAATAATTAAAAGAATAACCCAATTATTAATTATTAATTAATTTAAACGCCTGTCGATACAATTCACAGCCTGGAATTACTTTATCTTCCAATCGTTCGATTAGCCCTAGACTGCTTAACTTATATGCGACAATCGGAGCTAATGATATCGGTTGAGTCGAACTAATCACTAGATCTAGAGCTTGTGCCAATTCCGGCTGTTCTGCTAACGTTGCCCAATGACGCTGTAAGTGATGTTTATAGATTCCGGTGGCTGTGGGAGCAGTTTCCAATAGCTGTTGCAGGGTGATATCTCCACGACTGAGGTGATAGATGGCGGTATGTACGAGGGCAGGATGTCCCTTCACCATCTCCATCAGTTGCTGAGATTGGGATAGATCTGTCCATTTGAGTCCATAGCATTGAGCTAATTGTTGCACATCTTCCTCGCTGAATTTGTTCAACTGAACTGGTAATCCCACATTAAAAGGGGATTGATTGAGATCGAGGGGAACATAGATTTCGGTGGAGTGAACTACAATCAGCCGGAGCTTTTGCCAAATCGGTAGTGTTTTGGCTTCTTCATACCAAGAGCGCAGCAGTGGTAAGAAATCTTTGGCAACTTGAGTATGTTCAAAAAGCTGATTTACCTCATCGATTGCTAAGACGAGCGGTGTGGAAATTTCCGCCAGGAGATAGTCTTGAAAGTAGGCGGTGCAGCTAATTTTACTCCCTAGATCTTCATCCCAATATTCGTCGAGCTTTGGTTTGAGCTGAAGCTGACGAGCGGCATTGGCACAGAGCCAGCGCAAAAATTGGTTTAAGTCGCTTAAGATCGATCGATCTACTTGCTCTAGATTGAGGCTGACGGTACGGTAATCGAGTTTTCGAGCCGAGTCGAGGATTCGCATCAGCAGCGATGTCTTGCCCATTTCATTGGGTGCTTTGATCCGTACCAATGCGCCTGGTTTCTGAATTTCTCGATCGATCTGAGCTTCAAATGGCACCCGCTCTAAGTAAAAAGGTGAGCCGAGCGGTACGGAACCATTGGGGTAGCTGGGTGATGTATCTGAGCAGGGGTTCTGTTGGGCAATCGGCGGAGCTAAAACATCTAATTCCAGACTGGAAATCTCCTTCCAGTCTAATCCTAACTTACGACATAGTTCTTCAAATGTTCGATAATCAACGGCTTTACCTGTCAGAAAATTACTGACTGTGGCGAGTGCGAATCCGACATCTTCCGAGAAAGCTCGTTGACTGGGAAATCCGTTGAGCTTGAGTGCCAATTTAACTTTGTCAATGCAATCTTGTTTAATCCTGAGGGATCTGGACATGGAGCCTCTCACGATCGATTCACCTATTCTACCTGTTCGCGTCAACCTTGCGATCACACATCGAAATTCAGCCCAAAAGTAGCTGTAGGATAGAATTACTACAAATGACTGAGGGAGAAAGATCGATCGTAAAGATAAAATGTAGTTGCGGCGGGTAGTTTGCTCGCTGATCCCATCTCGACATATCTTATGCCCAGCGAAACCGTCAACTTTACATCGGCTAACAACCTTCCTGTGGGGAACAACCCATTCTCGGTGACAGTAGGGGACTTTAATCGCGATGGCATCGCTGATTTGGCTACTGCAAACTACAACGACAACAATGTCTCAGTCCTGCTGGGTAATGGGCGGGGCGGCTTTGGCGCGGCTACCAACTTTGCTGTAGGCACCAATCCTTTCTCGATAGTAACCGGAGACTTCAACCGCGATGGCATCGCTGATGTGGCTACCGCAAACTACCAAAGTGGCAACGTCTCAATCCTGCTGGGCAGTGGGAATGGCAGTTTTGGGGTTGCTACAAACTTTACAATTGGTACTAATGCTATTGATTTAGTTGTCGGGGACTTCAATAAGGATGGCATCTCTGACTTAGTTGCTGTCAATGATTCCAGAAACTTATCTATCCTGCTCGGCAATGGCAATGGCAGCTTTGGTACTCCTACCGACTTTGGATTTGGAACTAATCCTATTTCGGTGACAGTCGGCGACTTCAATAAGGATGGCATCTCTGACTTAGCTACGGCAAACGGTGGTAGCAACAATAATGTATCCATCTTTTTGGGCAATGGCAATGGCAGCTTTGGTACTCCTACCAGTGTTGCGGTAGGAGCTGCGCCTGCTTTTGCGGCTGTAGGGGACTTCAATGGCGATGGCATCACTGATTTAGCTACACCAAACTATCAAGCTGGCAATATCTCAGTCTTTCTGGGCAATGGGAATGGTAGTTTTGGTGCTGCAACCAATTTTGCGACAGGGAATGCTCCCTACTCTCTCACCGTAGGCGATTTCAATAAGGATGGTATCGCTGACTTAGCTACCGCAAACAATCAAAGCAGCGACATATCGGTGTTACTCGGAAATGGGAAGGGCAGCTTTGGCACTCCTACCAACTTTGGAGTCGGAAATAATCCTGGTTTTGCGACATTAGGCGACTTCAATGGTGATGGCATCGCCGACTTGGTTTCGGTAAATCGCGGTGGCAACAATGTATCGATTCTGCTAAATAATACTGTGATTACGCCAATTAATCATCCGCCAGTAGTTGCCAATCCAATTTCCAACCAAAGCATCAAATCGGGAAGTGCCTTAAATTTTGTCCTAGCGGCGAATACTTTCACAGATCCTGATGCGGGGGATGTTCTCAGCTACAGTGCCACATTAGCCAATGGCACTATTTTACCAACCTGGCTCACCTTTAATCCCACCACGAGAACCTTTGCGGGTACTCCTGCTGCTGGTGATGTTGGTAACTTGGGGATTGTTGTCACCGCCACTGATAAAGCTGGACTAAAAGTCGCTAGCAACTTTGGATTAGATGTCACTAGCAATTCCAATACTTCTCCCAACACTCCACCATTAGTGCTAGAGGTTGTGAAACTAACAGGAATCGGTAATAAAGCCCAAGGGACACCAGAGGGAAGAACGATCGATCTGAGTGACTATAATGGCAAAGCACTCAAAGCAGATATCGTCACCACGGGTAATGCCGTTTATACCAATAATATTGGCTTTTATATCGTTGAAGACTCGATCGGTTCGATTAAACTCAGCGATGGTAGCATGATTAAACCAGGCGATGCTAATTATGCCGCCGAAGCAATTAAAAATGCTCTAATTAATTCATTGCAAGCAGGTAAAGTCGATCGCAAAAATGACCTCAGCATTACTGGTGGCAAAATCTATGCTCCAGTAGTAGTGGCTCAAGGAACACTAACTGATTTTGTTGCCAAGAATCCTACGAATGGCGGTGGTGCGAATGATATTCACGCCTACTTCAACTATATTGGTGCCAATTCTGACAAAACCGATCATTTCCGTATTATTGGCGATAATAATTTTGGGGTAGAAGATATGTATGGTGGTGGCGATCGAGATTTTAACGATCTAGTTG
Source organism: Chamaesiphon sp. 336R_metabinner_41 (assembly GCA_025359915.1). GTDB lineage: Bacteria > Cyanobacteriota > Cyanobacteriia > Cyanobacteriales > Chamaesiphonaceae > Chamaesiphon. Next base: position 4,955 of record JANYDE010000164.1, read on the forward strand.
TTAATATGAACGTTAGATCTATTTAGCTAGACAGGTGCGAAATTCTTAGTGAAGTGGGGGACTGGGGGACTTGGGGACTTGGACAAGTTGAAGTTAATATCACCCCGTCACCCCGTCACCCCATCACCCCATCACCGCGTCATCCCTTCGCACCTAAGATCTTGAGATCGTCAATCTGTGCTTTTGTCAAACCTTCGACACCAGTAATATTCATCCCCTCATAGGGACGAATAGCCCGATGAGTAGAGACAACATCACCATCGGTTAGATCCCAAATCTTAATAGTTTCATCCTCACTAGCACTGGCTAAAAGTCCAGTATCAGGATGCACCGCCAATGACCATACCCAGCTCTGATGCCCGATGAGAGTATCGATACACAGCCTGGTTTCCATCGACCAGATCTTGATTGTATCGTCAGAGGCACCGCTAAATAACAATCGACCATCAGGACTATATGTCAGCGATAAAATCCAGCCGGAATGTCCAGTGAGCGTGTGGGCGAGTTCTCCAGTTACGATATTCCAGAGCAGGATTTGACTATCGATGCCGCCACTGGCGAGAATAGTACCACGCGGATCAAAGGCTACGGCGATCGCTCGATTGGTATGTTGGGAGAGAATCCGAATGGGATTTTGTTCGTGGATATCCCAAATTCTTACGGTACGATCCTCGCCAGCACTGGCAATCAGATCGAGCTGAGGGTGGTAAGCTAATCCACCAATGCGATCGGTATGTCCCGTCCGAACGTGCAAGCATCGCCATCTGTGGGTATCCCAGATTCGGATCGTCAAATCGCTACCTGCACTAACTAAATACTTGCCATCAGGACTATAAACTAACGCTAGCACACTTCCGGTATGTCCGCGCAGAGTATGCAGACAGGTGAGGGTTTGAGCGTCCCAAATTCTGATTGTGCGATCGTCGCTACCACTGGCAAAAGTCTTGCCATGAGGCGCGTAGGCAACAGTCAGAGTAGATTTAGTATGTCCTAATAATTCCTGGAGACAACTGTCAGAATCGATCGACCACACCCGAATCTGCGCATCGCGACTAGCGGTAATTAACCGCTCTCCATCTGGACTCCAGGCGATCGATCGAAACCAATTAGTATAACCATTGAGTACTTGTAGACATTTACCGTCCTCGATTTGCCAAAACCGAATCGTCTGATCCTCTCCACCACTAGCTAAACAATGTCCATCGGGGTGAAATGCCACCGACCACAATCGTTTATTGTGGCCTTCGAGATAATGAGCGCAACTACCGTCGCTCGTCCGCCAAATCCGCAACAATCCACCGACACCCGCACTGGCAAAATATGCCCCATCGGGACTAAATGCCGCTGACCAAATTTCGTCGCCATGTCTGGTTAAGACTGACTGACATGCGGCATCACCAGCGGTATCCCAGCGGCGCAGGGTGCCATCCAAACTACCACTCAGGATGGTTTTGCCATCGGGACTATAATCGACGGTTGTGACCCAATTTTCATGACCATTAAAGATTCGATCGCAGTTACCAGTTGCCACATCCCATACTCGCACGGTACGATCAGCACCAGCACTGACTAATTGATGTCCTTCGGGATGAAATTTGACATCTACTGACCAATCTTGATGTCCGACAAATTCTCGCACACAAGTTCCAGTTGCCAGTTCCCAATAGTAGATAATATTATCAGCACTACCACTGGCAAGATAGCGACCATCGGGACTGAAACTCAAGCCGAGACTATGAATGCCATCACCGATGGTTTGCAGACAAATCCCTTCGGCTAAGTCCCAAATTTTGATCGTTCGATCGTCACTCGAACTCGCCAACTGCTTACCATCAGGGCTAAATTTAATCGCTCGTACCCAGTTATTATGTCCCGAACAAGTCAGTAAGCACTGTCCATCCCGAACGTTCCATAACCGAATTTCCCCATTGCTGTCGCTGGCGGCGAGAGTCTGACCATCTGGACTATAGGCGATCGCGAGTACACTACTAAAGGTCTGGGTAAAAGCACAATCGACCATTTGCGCATTGGTAAAATTGACCTGCGCCAAGTCAATCCCGACTAGATACGCTTGCTGAATTACCAATTCTGAGCAGTCCAAATCGGTGAGATCTAGCCTGAGATAGGTGAGCAGATTGAGGATATTACCCGCCAGATATCCAGGCTGAAGCGAATTTTCACTCTGCCATTGTGCCAAAATTAGGCGTAGACGGATCCCAATTTGGTGGTGATTGCCAATTGTGGTACGGAGTCTGTCGATAATCGGTTGGACGATTAGCCGCAATTGCGCTTGCCGGAGATACTCCTTGGCATTCGCCTGGGAGATCGGATGAGTATTCAGCCAGAATGGTGACTGATGCTCGATTTCAGTACAGATTCGATCGACAAATCGACTCGTCACATATTCCATCACCATCGGCTGTAATGACCAATGTCGCTTGCGACTTTGGCGCAGTGCTGGTGTCTCTAGCGGAGCCTGGTGGCGGAGTCTTTCGGTCAGAGAATCAAGTTGTCCAGATCCTGACGTAATGATACTTCGACGTTGAAGCGATTGCAACACAGTCAATAAAGATGAATTCGCATAGGGTTTGCACTCCCCCTGAGCGTGAAGATTCCAGGCTGGATGGAGACACTCTTCCAAATCGAGAATTGGCATCGGTTCTCTCGAGATCGTCAGCCAGTACATCACCTGCTGCTCCTCGACTGTCAAGCGTTGCCACTGTTGCTCCAGCAGAATATGAATATCGGCAAAACCCAATCGATGGGATTTTAAGTAAGGGAAAATTTCACTCGCATCCCCATCAGCTACTTCCTGAACTGTTGCTGCAATCAGTTGCAATGCCAGCGGATTGCCACCACAATATCGATCGATCTCTGCCCATTCTAATGCCGGAACGGGCAAACATCCTCGATCGGCAAAAATATGTTGTCCAGCCGCAGCATCTAATCCTGGCAAGACTAATGTTTTGACTTTATTATTTGCCCCTTCCAACTGACTAATTTCTGCTGGCTTTTCTCGACTAGTCATCACCAAGCAACTCTGGTGATTCATCCTGCCTAAGGTGCTAAACAGATCGCCATAATTAGCATATCCAGCGCGATATTGTCCAGTATGTGCCCCAGCTTGAAAAATTGATTCGCCATTATCTAATACAATCAGACAGCGTTGTTTTTGACAGATATCTAATAACAACTCAATCTGTCCGCCGACTGTTTTCGGTATTAATTCTGGATGAAACTGAGGACGATCTAATGGCAAGGCTACCACCAACTTACCCAGGCGACCTTGATGCTCGGCTTTCCCTATGGGTGGCATCATTAAGGTGCGGATCAGTTCTGGCAGTAATTCTTTCAATGGTGGCGCGTTGAGTAAACTGCGCCAGATAATATGATGGAATCGATCGGGATTTACGGGGATATTTGAATCTGGTTCAGCTTGCAACTGTCGTAATAACTCGATCGAGATCGTCGTTTTTCCCATCCCACCCATGCCCAGAATCGCGACTACTCGACAACGGTCTTTCATTATCCATCGATCGAGTTGACTCTTTTCTAGTTCGCGTCCATAAAATGCCGAAACATCCATTGCATCGCCCCAATCAATTCCCAACTTAAGCGGCTCTGGCTCAATGGATGGAATCGGGTTTTCAGTTGTGACAAGTGACTCCAATACCTGCCGGAAATTATTTTTAGAAACCTTACATCTAGTAACTGTTCCTAGCATTCGCCAGACTTGAGCACCCACACCTTTAATATAATTATGGTCATACCCAGCATCAGCAGCCAGATCTCGATAAGATCGACCTTGCCAAGCTGCCCTAAATACCATTTCTTGAGGCGGGTTTAGGTATTCTGGGGACAATAGTTCTTTTACAATTGCCTCTGCGCGGTCTAGTTCCACGATCCACCTAGGTGTTTGTTAATGTGAATATAGCAGCACTAGCCCAGAGGGATGTGGAATAGACAGTCGATGGTGTTAAGCAATCTCTCTCATCAACATTCGCTTTCGATATCGCTCGAATTTTGCTAGCTTGTACCGTATACCTCCATTTAACTCTATTGTTAACTGAGTTTAGACCTGAGATAGTACTGACTTGTGACTGACTTTTTAGGGGGAGGGAGGAGGGAAAAGTTATTTGAGTTGCTACGGAGATCTTTACCCCACCCCAGCCCTCCCCTTTCCAAGGCTACCGTGTATACACAAGTCCGTTTGAGTTGATGCGTAGATCTCTACCCCACCCTAACCCTCCCCTTTCTAAGGGGAGGGGACAAGAGTCCCACTTTTCAAGGGGAAATTCATCTTATACAAAGTTGAAGATACTCAAAGACAAGTCAGCTCCTCCCCGCATCCTCGGGGAGGTTGGGTGGGGTATAGATCTCCGCACTAATTCTAATTGTTATCAAAACGAAGGCTAGTAGACTTGTGTATACACAGTAGCTTTATAAGGGACTGGGGGGTATCGGGACTACGCAACCGTCGGCAATAGCATCTGCCTGCGCAGAAGTCCAGCCGACTTGTGTATCCACGGTAGGGGAGGAAAAAGGGGAAAGGAAATACTCAAAACCTAGCTCCCACACTCCCACATTCCTCTCAACTAAAATTAGAAGCTACAGCCACCTTTACCTGTGCTAACCGGAGTACTCGATCTCCTAGAGTATAACCGCGTTTTAGCTCCGAAATTATTACACCCGCGGGATGATCGTGGGTACCAATTTCTTGAACGATCTCATGGAAATGAGCATCGAATTTTTGACCTTTACTGTCAGTAAATTGGATACCGATTTCGCGAATGCTCGATAGCATTTTATTTTCTAACATTGAGTAACCCTTTTGGATCGCAGCTTCTCGATCTGTCTGTGGCTTAATCGAAGTTCGTGCTAGTTCAATTACATCAATCACCGATAATAATTGTAAGGCAATTTCTGCGCGAGTACCTTGTTCTACTTGAGATCGAGTCCGCTGGATCCGGTGCTCGAAGTCGTCTGAGTCTTGTTGATATTTTGCTAGTTGTGTTGACAAATATTCACAGTCAGCTTTGGCTTTTACGGCTTGTTGTTTCCAGTGCCAAGCAACTTCCAAACTTGCAGTACTATCGATATCGACATCATCAGTATCTGGACAGGTTTCAGTATTGGCAAGCTGATTTTGTAATAAAGTTTTGGGTGGGACACATCGCTTGACTTCGGCGAGTGTAGTTTTCCCCTCGCGAAATAGACTAATTGCGAGATCTAGAAACGATCGCATTCCCATTTCCTGAGCGGCTAAATCGATATGCTCGGCATCGCCATTGACGATCGCTGACTTGAGTCGATCGGTTATAGTTAATACTTCATGAACACCGATCGATCCACGATAACCCGCACCCTGACAGTTTGGACACAATTTACCTGACTGTTTTGCACGCTCGATTTCGCCCATACTCAGACAGTGAGCGCGGTAATAAGATCGACTGTTGTTCAAATTTAGAATCGTACTGCCGATTCGCGCTAATTCTAAGCGATCTGGCTCTTCAGCCAACCGACATTCATCACAGACCTGTTTAATCATTTTCTGGGAAATGATACCAATGGTGGCGGTGTAGAGCCTGGCTGCGGGGATGCCCAAGTCGATCAGATGAGCGATCGCTTTACCTGCTGTTTCGACTGAAATTGTTGCGAATACTAAACAACCTTGCGCCACTGCTTGGAGAGCGGCTTGCGCCACGGGAAAACTCTCGATCGATCCAATCGCTAGTACATCAGGATCTTGCGCTAGACAAGTTTGAATCGTGCGGACGATCGTCTCATCAGTAGCATTAGTTGGCAGGGTAATTTGATTAATCCCTGGGACTATATATTTTACTTGACGATCGATCGCATAAATATTACGATGCGATTGCTGAAGTTCGGCTAAAATCGCGGCAATAGTTGTCGATTTGCCACTATTTTGTCCGCCAACAATTAGGATCAATCCTCGATCGCTAGCTGTCAATTGTTGAATCGAATCAAATGTTTCACGATTAGAAATTAGCTGTTTGAGTGCGAGTGGTGATTGCTGAATATACGTAACTTTGGCCGTAATACTATCCCCAAATTGCGTGGGTAAAGTTGTAAATTGAACCTTCACTCGACCGAGCTTACCTGACTTATAAATAGTGCCAGTTTGCGGTGCCGGAAGATCGGAGCCAATTTTGGCGATCGATTTCAGGTATTCGATTGTGGGAGCGATTAATTTGTGCGGTAAATTTTGTAAGGCAATTTGCAGCGAACCATTTTGTCGAATTCTAATTTGGAGCGATTGTGCTTGCGGTTCAAAATAGATCTGTGAAGTTCGATCGTCGATCGCCTTTGCTAAAATACGCTCAACCAAGTTGACGAGTGCATTATCTTCATCAGAAGTTGGTCGAATATGATTATTCATAACAAAAGATCGATAGCGAGTGACTGTAAATCCATTATGTTTGCCGTTTTGTCGATCGGCATCCGCCATTTGAGCTAGAAGGAATAAAAGGCAAAAGACTAACTCTGACTACTACTCTGAATTCTTCAACCCTGTCACTTTACCACTAAAAATTAAAGCTAGATAGACTTAACTATCTAGCTTTATAATTTTAGCTATTTTGAACATCTTTACCATTGAAATCCATGCAATTTAGGTAACGGTGCAGAACTAGATGTCACCCGCAATAATCGGGGAATTGTGCCGCTATTGTAGACCCGAAATTCACTCGCGACACTAGCTTCAGTGTCCCGTACAGCTTGATTCATCACCGTCGAGCCATTTAGATCGGAAACTGAGCGATGGAACGTTCCCCTGGGAATACGGAGGATCTCTCGATCGGTCTCCAGTCGCACGATATGATAGGGATAATTCCAGGTAAAATTGACCAGATAAAATGTTCTCCCCCCCGATATTGCCAGGAGATTGTCCTCCTGATGGGGATGTAGATAAAATTGCCAATAGCCTTCATTACTATCCGGTGGACTGATTGCAGGGCCTTGATGGACGACCAAATCGCGAACATTAGACTCAGGCACGGTAATATCAAAGAAGCGGACACTGGGAGTATCTCGAAATTTTTTGTAGCTGACTAGTTCAAACACAGGTCTTACTTTAGGTAAATAATGTTGATGTGCTTATCAGCGTCGCACATTTATTTTTGCCAAACAGTCAGATCTGGACATTTTCGCCATCTTACGATGCTATTTCATCTTTCTCCATCAGACAAATTGCCTGTTCGCACCAAACTAACCAAGCATTTTCCAACCCAATCCCATTCAATAGCGTCAGATAGCGCAGTTCGCCGACTCCATTGTATTGCGCCGGATCTGCGAATACCTGACTTTCGATCTCCCGATAAGTGTTTAAAGTCGCTTGATGCTGAGTGCGATGATGTTTGAGTTCGTTCAAAATTATCTGTCTATCTACCAACTGTCCCGCAAATAGCTTCACCAATAAATCATCCTTCATCGGACTGACTTTTCCTGGTTGACTAATCCACTCTTGCAAATATGCGGTACCGACTACGGTAATCGATAGCATCCGTTTATCAGGGCGATTTTCCTGCCTGATTACCTCCGCACTGAGACAACCTTGATCCTCTAACTTGGCAAGTTCCCGATAAATTTGCTGTTGGGTGGCGTACCAAAAGAAGCCGACGGAACCCGCAAACTGTTTTGATATATCGTAGCCGCTGCAACAGCCATTACTCAATGTTGCCAAAATTGCGTGGGATAGAGACATAATCTATTGACATACTCACTTTATTGAGTATATAGTAGCAAACAAGCAGCATACTAACTTTGTTGAGTATGTTCGATCGCATCTCTAAGATTTTAATTAGGAATAAAATCATGGCTCAAATCATGGCTGGACGTTTCACAGCGCAGACTGATGACGGATTTGTTGTATTTATGATTGGGATGCGAATTAATCGCTTGCTAGCTGTCTCAAAATGGCTTCCCACCGCAGCAGCGATGGGTCCAATGTTGAAAACACTCCATCAACATCCAGAGCAAGGCTTTTTGGGAGCAGAACGATTTTTGTATCCCAGCGGGGTAGCCTTAGTTCAATACTGGAAATCGAGAGCCGATTTGACTAAATTTGCCCGCAATCCTAGCGAGCCTCATCTTAAAGCATGGCAGCAATTTAACCTGTCGGTTGGCTCTGACGGCAGTGTTGGAATTTGGCATGAAACCTATGAGATTGCGCCAGGAAATCACGAATCAATCTATGTAAATATGCCTGTCTTCGGTTTAGCCGCAGCGACAAATCACGTACCGATGTTATCGCGTCATTAGATTCGCTCGTGATTTCCGCACTTGGATCGTGAAGGATGCTGTCAGATGGCGTAAAATGTTTGTCGGTGCATTTGGTCGATAATTGAAGTAGCTAATGAAGAAGAAAAATCTGGCAGTATTATTCGGCGGTAGATCCGTAGAGCACGAAATCTCCGTCATCACAGCTCTCCAACTGATTAACGTTATCGACGTTACCAAATACAATATTATCCCCGTCTACATCGCTCAAACTGGACGCTGGTATGTCGGTGACAGTCTGCTCGACAAAAATTTCTATCGTCGCCTTCCCAACTCTGTCAAAGATGCACAAGAAGTCGCGCTCCTACCGATTGCAGGGAGTAAAGGGCTTACCTACCTCAATTCTCACCAGAATGACGTTCTGCTTATCGATATTTATTTCCTCGCCTTCCACGGCACATATGGCGAAGATGGTTGCATTCAGGGAATGCTAGAGATGGCGGATGCTACCTATACCGGATGTGGTGTGCTCCCTGCGGCTCTAGGGATGAATAAATATCAGTGTAAAATGATGCTCAAGGCTGCGGGTATTCCTGTTTTACCTGCGGCATTGATCGATCGACGTGATGCTCAAAAAAGTTTAGAATCAGTCCGAGCACAGATTTTTGCAACGCCTGGATTGGAACAACTCCCGCTGTTTGTTAAACCCTGTAATTTAGGTTCGAGTATCGGTATCGGTGTAGCCAAAGACGAACGGACATTAAATGCTTGCTTGGTCAATACTTTCCGGTATGATAGTCATGCGATCGTCGAACCCTGCGTCAAAGAAATTATCGAAATTAATGTCTCTGTCTTAGAAGACGATGAAATCACTGCATCTGTCATTGAAATGCCCGTTTCGCTTAGTGGTGTCCTCACATTTGAAGAGAAATATCTCCGCGATGACGGTGGCAAAAAGACAGGCGGTAACGAATCACAAGGAATGGCAAGTTTGTCACGGATCATCGACCCCCCAGATCTCGATCCCGCACTCAAACAAGCTGCTTTGGATTATGCGAAACAAGCCTTTAAAGTATTAGGTTGTGCTGGTGTATCGCGAATCGATTTTATCATCGATGCTAGTTGCAATCAGCTCTATTTTAATGAGATTAATACTCTCCCTGGTTCGCTCTCTTTCTACCTCTGGGTGAAATCAAATCCACCGTTGCTATATACGGATTTACTAAATCGGATCATTCGTCAAGCCGAGAAACGTCAAGTTACCAAACTCGCACTCAAACGTCAGGAAGGAATGCGCGCATTATTTAAGTAAATGAATATATTTGCAGCAATTCCAAATTCAAACTTATTCATACACCTCGTAGGGGCAGGCTTATGCTACAAAGCCTGGATATATAAAAACAAGTGTCAAACAAACCTGCCCAACCCCGCCAGAAAAGATCGATTATTTATCGATATGCTAGCCTTGTTTTGCTAATTCTTCAGTTAATAATCGGTGATAAATTTCAGACAGTTGAGGTGTCACCGAATTAGTCTCGATCCCATATCCCAAACTCGTCCAAGTACTCGATAATCGTTTGCGGACAATCTCCAAATGACCCTCTTTTAGCAACTGGGGAATATCCATCTTCCACGCGTTTCTATCGCTCAACCAATCATGCACTACGGCATCTTGATACTCCGCTTCAAAACTATAAGTACATTCAAACACAAATAATATGCAGTTAGGATGAGGATGATATTTATTTGCCATTTTTGCCCAGGTGGTATTCAGCATCTGATACCTCCCTGCTGCTGTGGAACAATTATTCATATTTGGGCCATTGACAATCCGAATACACTTAGATGGATGATGACTGAGATCTTCGATATGACTACCACCATATAGTACTGAATAGGGGCGACGATCGTTTGACTCACTGGCCGAAATCATCCGCATCAACGCCCGTATATATGGATTTCCATCTGTCATCACCAATGGAGGTGTTCGGACTGCTTGGAAGGCAGGATTAGCCGTCTGACGACGAGATTGTTGAGATAATATCGATCCCAAGCAGATTGAAAAAATTATACTACCGATCGCCGCAGCGATAATTTTAGAGCGTTTATCCATAGCAAAGGGCGGTAGTGGAAGTAGGAGATGGTAGATGGTAGATGGGAGCGGCTTTTCAAGAGAGAGGATGATAACTGGTTGTTGCAAAAATGGTGAATCATATATCGAATCAGCAACGCCCAGATTCTGTTTGTCAGGAAAAAATTTCTAAGGGTAGGTTGCTAGCACTGAGGATCTGTGGGTGTAACGTCAGGATAAAAAGTGACAATAGCATTATCTTCTTTGACGAATACTGCGGGATAAGTGTGTCCAGAATCAACATCAACAACTGGAACAGTACAGATTGATTTCGATCGAGATTTTAGTTTAAATGCTTGGGTGGCGGCAATTAATAATTCTACGGCATCGGTGACTAAAGCATAGCCTGTGCGTCGATCGACTATGATTCGACTTCCATATTTTAGCAGCACACCGATCGTATATACGGCACATTCGATCGTTTCTTGTTGCTGTTGATTGTTTGGCAATTTTCCGGCTAATCCTTGTTCTTGCAGTTGGAGATATCGCCCCACATAGTGCATTCCTTTGAGTTGTCCGCGATGAATGCTCCCACAAAAAATATGCTCGAAACCGTGACGTTTGAACCAGATTTCGGTTAAATCGTCTAAAAATTCCGTTTCCGTATTTCTACCTGCGAAAATCTCTCCAGCTACAGCCGTTTGGATTCGGTGGAGGATTTCGGGGTAGGCGACAAGTAAAGCTTTAAAATCATCTGCATGGGGATGATGTCCCAATCTACCGCATACTTGCAATACATCAAGATCGAATGGCGATAAATCGGGCGATGGTGGGGTAATATCAACTGCTATACCACGCGGGAAATGATGAAATTCAGGATTATCTATATCATCGAAAAATGGCTGTAAGTGCTTTTTACGGGGGCGGGGTTTTTCCATGAATTTTCTCAATATAAGTCGCTAGCAACTTATTACCTATTACCTATTACGTAAGTTCCACCACTTCAATATCTCGTACCATTGAGGTTGTTTGCTAACATAAGTATGCCATTCTTGGGCTGTTTGATAGATAAATTCGGTATAACTAGGGGATAAACATGGAAAGGTAGTCAGATCAGTAATTTTTAGTTTTTGTTGGATTGCTAGAGCGAGAAATTGAATTAATTCTGGTGCATTTTGTCCGATCATTTCCGCACCGAGAATTTGTCCTTTGCGAGTAACGAGAATTTGACAGTAACCACTAGTGATATTGTCAACGATCGCCTGCGGACAGTTTTTCAAATGCTTTCTGAGAATAATCAGATCCTTTCTATCGCTATTTTTAGCAGTATTTATTGTCATCCCCACTCGTGCTAATGGTGGATCGGTATATACTGCCCAAGGGAGATTATTATAGCTATGATAATCAACTTTGATTTTGCGCCGAGATAGAGCATTGTGAACGGCAATTTTAGATTCGTACTGAGTCAGGCTCTGACTATGATAGCCACCTAAAACATTTCCACAAACACTACCACAGGCATAAATTTGGGGATGGGATGTGCGGAGCTTTTTATTGATCGAGATGCCTTTGATATTGTAATCTATACCTACACCAACGAGATTAAATGGTTCTACAAATGGTCGATCTGGTAATGCAATAAAAACTTCATCTACAGCGATCGAATCATCGCCGATACTTACTACTTTAGCCTTATGTTCTTGATTGACTCTGGTGACAGTAGTTTCTAGATAAATTTGGACACCATCGGCTTCTAATTGTGCCTGAATTAGCTGCGCAGTATCGAGATCTTCATAAGGTAAGATTTGGGCTGTTTCGACGATGAGTTTGACTTTACACCCCAATTTTGCTAGCGTCTGCGCTAATTCTACCCCGATCGATTCTGTCCCAATAATCGCCCAGCGTAAGGGTATTTTACCATCGACTAAACTCGGTAATCGATTCGCCAAGAGCGAGGCTACGCCAACAAGTGTCAGATATCCCGCTGCCTGAATTCCTGGAATCAGCGGATAATGAGACATCGATCCTGTCGCCATCAAATAAGCACGAGCGTGGAGAGATCTTTGATTGATATTAAACGCCAAATGGGGAAGACGACAAAATTCACCCATCCCCACAATCGTATCTACACCCATCGCCGCTAATAGCGCGGGACTGGATTGTTGCTCGATCCTGTCATTGGCTAGCTCGGCATACTTCCAGGGATAGCTAGATAGCTGTTGAAGCGACGATTGGTTCGATCGACTATATTTAGCTATTTGTGCCAGTGCATAGGGGTAGAAATCGCTCTGAGGATAGACTTGCCAACTAGCCGATTGCGGCAAAATCAGCGCAACCCGCGCTTGTAAATTCACAGCCTCAATCGCTGCTGTTCGCGCTGCTGCTGTTGCACCAATAATTACTAAGTCGTATTCTACAGGAGGCAAGGGGAGTGTGGGGAGTGGGGTAAAGGGGAAAGGGTAAAGGGGAGGAGTGTGGGAGAATAACGATAATTAATTCACTGTCAACTATCAACTAAATTATGCGTCTACACTTGAGTACTTGGACAGAAGTCGAAATATATCTGCAAAAGTCCACTGGAATAATTATACCGATCGGTTCGACCGAGCAACATGGCCCGACGGGATTAATTGGTACAGATGCCATTTGTGCAGAAGCTATCGCCGCAGCGGTGGGAGTAGCTACAGAGGCACTAGTTGCACCGACGATTAATGTGGGGATGGCATTACATCATACTGGTTTTCCAGGGACGATTAGTCTGCGTCCAAGTACGATGATTCTAGTCATCCGCGACTATATTACCTGTTTGGTGCGGTCTGGATTTACCAAATTTTTTTTTATTAATGGTCATGGGGGAAATATTGCTACGCTAAAGGCAGCTTATTCCGAAACATATGCTCATTTAGCAGACTTGAATATTCCCAATGCCGATCGAGTAGAATGTCAAACAGCAAATTGGTTTATGTCGGGGAGTGTCTATCGTCTTGCTAAAGAATTATACGGCGATCGAGAGGGTTCTCATGCTACTCCTTCAGAAGTGGCTCTGACTCAGTATCTCTATCCCGAAGCGATTAAATCTGCTCCATTGAATCTGGCTCATCTCTCTCAAGAGCGCAAAATTCTCAGCGCGGCAGATTTTCGTCGTCGTTATCCAGATGGTAGAATGGGTTCGGATCCCAGTCTGGCGACACCCGCACATGGCAAGCAATTTTTTGATCTCTCAGTCAAAGATCTGACAGCTAACTATCTAGAATTTTTGGCTAGTAAATAGCATCACTTAATCGGCACACCGACAGATCTCAAAAATCCGCGTAAGCGCAGCAATAACAGTGTTTCTTTCAGCTTAGAACCACTAGTAGCTACAATTGCATTTTCGCGTTCGAGCTGTTGTTTTGTTTTGACAACTAGTTCGGCAAAATCAGTAGCGGATAGAGCTTTTCCATCAATGGGAGATCTCGCTTCTGTAATGATTTCAGCTCTGAGAACTTCCTCTGGAATATCAGCCTCTGGATCTAAAATCCCCGCATTAACTGAGCTGACTAGTTGACATGCGATGATGGTATAAAATCCTACTTGGACTAATTTGAAAATGATTTTTGGTTGCATCGACTTAAATTAGTTGACAAAAGTATCGATCTGAAAAATGTTAGCATAAACGCACAAGATATTTAATTACTGTTTTCGGCAACCATTATCCGAACAATATTCCGCATGGATCGACAAAAAAAACCATCTTATGCTAAAAATTCGCCACAGGAGATCGGAAATAAACGGCGAGATCGCACGACTACCAAAAAAATGTCAGCTTCAAAACCTGCTGCAACAAAATCGAATGTAGCTAAATCACAGCATTCTCGTCAGCAGCAACAAGTCAGACAATTACCGCAGCGGTACGCCATTCCAGTCTGGCTCAGATTGCTATTAGCCGTCCAAAAAGTTTCGATGGTATTATTTGTGAGTGTGTTTGGCTTGAGTTCGATCGTTTATGGCTACACGATGCATACCCAAACCACTTGGAGATCTCAGCAGGATCGATTAAGGCGGTTGCAAAACCAAGAACGCCAAAAAGCTGTAATGAATGAAAATCTCAAACAACAGATGGCTCAAATCGCCGAACAGCCAGAAAGTGGATTGGTTCAACCCAAACCGCATCAAATAATTTTCATCCACAGCGCGCCGCCACGGCAGCCTAAATCGATCCCAAATCTACCCCCTTCTCCCCAGCCCACTCCAGTCTCTAAACTTCCCCTCGGATATTAACTTGGTGCAAGATGTGAGCCTACCAATCTCCCACACCTCCCTATCGACAATCATCCTCGCTGGTGGTCGGAGTTCGCGGATGGGTCGAGACAAAGCTATGATTGAGATTGATGGTGTCCCACTACTGCGCCGGATTTATGATGTAGTTGCGGCGTGTGAACACCTAGACGAGATTTATATCGTGACACCTTGGCTGGAAAGATATCGACAGGTTCTCCCCGACGATTGTAAGTTTATGCTCGAACAGCCACCGCATCGAGGCCCGCTCGTTGCTTTTTCCCAAGCATTGGCAAAAATTACCGCCGAATGGGTGCTGTTACTCGCCTGCGATCTGCCAAATCTATCAACTCCAATCATTCAATCCTGGATCGACGGATTGCCCGCTGTAGACAGCCAGAGCATCGCTTACTTGCCTAGACATATACCCAAGGGTTGGGAGCCTTTATGTGGCTTCTATCGTCAAAATTGCCATGAATCCTCGATCGACTATATCGACAATGGGGGACAATCTTTTCAAGACTGGCTGAAGATGAATATGGTGACAGAATTGGCAATTGCCGATCCTCTATGGCTAGCAAATTGTAACACACCAGCAGATTTGGAGCTGCTGTTCCCGCAAATGTAGCCTCGACCCCAGGCTAAACTCAGGTTAAGATTAGGTATCGCTCGATCGTCTTTTGTACCTTCGTTAACTCCGAATCCATGCCATCCATGACCCTATTACCGATTGAGACCCCGTTATACAATCATCCACTGCCAGAAATCGAACGATGGTTGATATCGATGGGGTGCGAGCAAGATGATAGTGAGTTGCATTGCTGGCATATCAATCGACCTGATTGGCGGGCAGAATTATCGTTAGATGTCGAAGAACTAACTGTTCGATATCATTCAACGATGGCGGCAACTTCTAGCTCAGATGCTCAAAGTATTTATCGAACATTCAAATACTCCCTCAGTCGTCAGGATATCGAAAACGCTGTCTTTGCAGGGCCTTGATTTAGTGGATAGTGGATAGTGTGTAACGGTGATGTTGAGAGCACTCAACGATTGATCCAAAAACAATGCCATCAAGATCGTTGACTCTCAGCGAGTTGGGAACGATCTTGATGGCTATCGATATATTCTAGATTAGGTCAAGTGTTGCCGGAACAATCCTAGACCTAATATCTGACTAAGGCTTTTTAGGAGCTTCACCTTTGGTACCAGTAGCAGGCTTATCACCTTTGATTGCCGCACCAGCACCTTTGACAGCATCACCCGCGCCTTTGACAGCATCACCAGCTCCGCCTTTAACAGCTTCAGCTCCGCCTGTAACAGCAGCACCAGTTTTAGCTGCGCCTTCTTTCATTGCATCACCAGTTTTAGCTGCACCGTCTTTAACAGCATCGCCAGCTTTACCAGCACCATCTTTCATTGCATCACCAGCACCTTTCATTGCATCAGCAGGTGCGCTAGTTTCCGCAGGCTTGGTAGCGTCGGGAGCAGCAGCGTCATCCTTTTTACCACAAGCGGTTAGACTAGTAGTCAAAGATAGGGTAGCAACTACCAGTAATAATTTCCAGTTCATTAAGAATTTCCTCACACTTATTTTTTTGGAACCGACTTGCGGTTTCGTATACTATCTTAGCACCGAGACTGAAAAAAATTCAGGCAAGCTTAAGGTCGGAAACCGTATTTTTTGACCGTTAAAGATAGTGGAAACCGAACAATGGCTCAAACTCAATGCGAATGAACTCACCATTGCCCCATATCACTCTAGTCGATATCCTCGATCAGACGATCGAAATCAGCCAATCAGCAGCAGCGATCTTAAAGTCTTACTATCGAGTTAGTACTGACAATCTAGAGGTGCTAGACAAGATAGAAGGACCCGTGACAGTGGCGGACAAGGCGGTAGACAAACATATCCTCGATGGCATTCAAGCTATGTGTGGCGAGAGTTGTGGCTATCTGACTGAAGAGACTTATCAAAATGGCGATCTAGAATTGTGCCAAGATTGGGTGTGGATTATCGATCCTTTGGATGGTACTAGAGATTTCATCGACAAAACTGGAGAGTATGCGATTCATATCGCCCTCACTTACAAGCATCGTCCGGTATTAGCCGTGGTGACAATTCCCGAATCAAACCGATTGTATGCCGCAATTGCAGGTGGTGGAACTTGCCAAATTACAGCCGATGGAGTGCGGAAACCCGTACAAGTATCACGAGGTAAGAAGATCGCAGAGTTAGTTGTTGTTGCCAGTCGCAATCATCGGAGTGAAGAATTGGTGCGGTTATTAGCACAGCTCCCTTGCCAACAACAGCGAACTGTGGGCAGTATTGGGTGTAAGATAGCAGCGATCGTCGAACATCATGCCGATGTATATGTGTCGCTGTCAGGAAAGTCAGCACCCAAAGACTGGGATTTAGCCGCGCCAGAGCTGATTTTGACTGAAGCGGGCGGGAGGTTTACCCATGCGGATGGTAGTTTACCGCAGTACAATCGGGGCGATGTCAGTCAGTGGGGATGTCTGATTGCTAGCAATGGGGAATGGCATCAGGAGCTGTTAAATTCAGTTGATAGTTGATAAATTCTATGAGATTTATTCATAAAAATGTAATTATAATTATTATTGGGTTCTTGATTTTTCTAGGATTCGTATTTAGTAATTTAGGTATAGACAAAGCTTTCGCAAAAACATTCGATCGAACTAAAACTAGTTCGATCAATTACAGCTACGAAGGATGGTCTTTTAAATTTGACCGTTATGCCGTCCAACATCAAGGTAAAGCTGTTCTCGACATGGAGATCAGCTATCGATACAAAAATGGAATTGGCAAATCAAAGCTGATGAATTATCCAGATTTTGTACCTATTTATAAATTCATCGACAACTTTTTTGTAAATTACCCCAATGAAACTGATTATTGGGAAATCTTAAATAAAAAACTAGTCGAATCTTTGCTAACAAAACCTATTCCGACACCCTACGGAATTCAATACAAGCTAGCAGATATCCTAGACTCCTTAACTGTGAAAATAGATGTAAGGACAGCTTCATCCGATATTAATATTCCTCGATCTAGTATTGTCACAGCCAAACTGCATCATTATTCACCAGGGTAAACGGCTACCATCCCAGTCGAAAAATTCGCCACTATCAGTTGAGGTTAAACCATCTATCACAGTTAATAATTGTAATACTGTTCGATCGACTGAAAATAACTTTTCTGGTGGAACATTGCGCTGAAATGGAAGAGATAATTTGGTATCTGTGGTACCAGGATGGAGGGCGACTAAAATTGCCTGGGGACAAGTTCGTTTATACTCGATCGCAGTCGTCCGAATAAACATATTTAATGCTGTCTTCGAGGCGCGATAACCATACCAACCACCGAGTTGATTGTCGCCAATACTCCCCACCTTTGCCGAAATCGTTGCTAAGATCGATCGATCCGCGTGTTTTAATAATGGCTGTACTTGCTTAAACAATAACATCGCCCCCACACTATTAACTTGGAAATAACGCAATAATTGTTCCCCATTAATGTGGCGCAAACTTTTCTCTGGCTGCATCTCTCCTTCGTGCAAAACACCCACACAGTTAATCACATAGTGGAGAGCCTTCGTCTCAATTTGAATCCCTTGCATCACCGCCGCAATTTGAGATTCATCCGTAATATCCATCTGAAAACAAGATAACCGAGCATCTGTTATCGCCAATAACTCCGCCGCCGATTCTACCCGTCGATACGTCGCATAGACACGCTCAACATTATCCAGCTCAAGTAATTGTCTCACAAACCCCAACCCAATTCCCTGCCCCCCACCCACAACCAGCGCGGTTTGTAACAAACTATTACTTCCCATCTTTCTCTTTCTCTGCGCCCTCTGCGGTTAAACTTTTTCATACAATTAGCACTAGTCACCTGCGCGAATTTTAGCCAACAAATCATTAAATAGCTCCCAATTATTATCCTGAGCAATAGGTTCCCAAATCGCCTCAATTTGCGGACGTAATAAAATAGTTTGAGGATTAACTTTAGCCAAAATACTCCCAACTGAATTAAACTCAGATTCAGGTAGATCGCTCAAAGCTTGATGGTAAAACTGCAACCATTGAGGATAGCCAGAATTATTTACCACTTCCTGCATTAATTCAATCTCATTTAAAATCGAATTGAGATCCTTTACCCAACGCAGCTTAAACGCTTGACTCAAGTCAAAGAAAAATTGATGATAGCCAACTTGAGTATCACTTAATAATTGTAGCGTCGCCACTAACAACTCATCCAATACTGGTGTTGTCTCTCTCTCAAAGCCGAGCTTTCGTAGCATCAACTTCTTATAAGCAGGGAAATAATAACCCTCGAATTTAGATAGAGCTGTCGTCATTTCTGCTGGATCGATAACAGCTCCCAACGGCTGCTGAAGTAGTTCTAAATTGAGCTTACATATTCCAGGTTGATTGCCATAGCTATATCGTCCATAGTGGTCAAAATAGGCAGCAGTAAAGTCAGGATTATAACTAGGCAGAAAGGCAAATGGGCCATAATCAAAACTCTCACCAGTGATTGACATATTGTCAGTATTGAGGACAGCATGACAAAAACCTGCCGCCATCCATTGGGCGACTAATTCGGCGACTCTTTGGACTAATTCAGTGTAAAATTGAGTGTATCGATCTTTTGGATCGATCGAACTTAGATGACCATAATAATATTCAATTACATGGTCTAATAACTTTTGAATCAAATCCTGGCGTTTGAGATAATTTAACCGCTCAAAAGTACCGAATCGAATATGCGATCGACTAAATCTTACCATTACTGACGATCGAGTCGGCGAAGGTTCATCTCCACGCCATAAATCTAAACCTGTCTCCACCATACTCAAACAACGAGAAGTCTTAACTCCCATCTGATGTAAAGCTTCTGCGGCTAATACCTCTCTGACACCACCCTTGAGCGTCAACATTCCATCACCACCGCGAGAATAGGGAGTGCGCCCCGAACCCTTGGTACCAAAATCATACAGCTCTCCGTCCACACCCCGCACCTGTCCGTACAGGAAGCCCCTACCATCACCCAATCCAGGATTATACTCACCAAACTGATAACCGTGGTAGCGTAGAGCCAGGAAGGGATGAGCTGGAGTGTCAAATTTACCGAAAGCTTCGGTAAAATCTGTGTCGCTGACTTTGGCGGGATCTAAGCCTAATTGAACTAACAAATCGTCATTCCGAAACCGTAAAATCTGTTGCGGAAATTCTGCGGCTACGACATCATCATAGTAGTCAGCTCCCAAGGTTTCTATTGCTGGTTCATAATTGAGTGAGATAATTGGATTCATGAATTAGTGGGGAGTAGGAAGAAGGATTAAAAATAATATAAATTTCAGTAGCCGATTAACTATCAACTATCAACTATCAATTATCAACTAATGACAGACTCTTTAATGTTCAATAATGATGCTTATGTCTTGCTAGAGACAGATCGACCAGAGGAGATACTTACTCCAGCAGAAATGTTTGCCAAACTCCAAGAGATTGTAATTAAGTTTGCTGATGATTTGCCGATCGATGTCCAGCAAATTAGTGGTGTTGAGGCACAAGTCCAATATCTCCTTGATACTAGCTGTGAATTAGATCTAGCACCAGGAGAATATCTACAATGGTATGTGGTTAGGCTGGAGAAGTAGTTGCAGTTTCTCGATCGACAATTAATGCAACATTAACTTCTTCTGTTTCTTCATCTAGCTCGATCTCTGCTTTAATTCCAGGCCCGAAAAATTTAGCGATTTTCTCGCGTTTTTCTTGCCAAGCATCAATCTTGATAAAAGGAGAATAAAATTCTAAAGTTAGTGCGTAAGCACCGTCGATTTCTGATTCTTGAAGACCTTTGAGAACTGGACGATCATCATCACTAGGAGACAATCCTAATTTTTCTAGAGCTAGATCCAAATGAGCTTCTTGTCCATACCGATAACGGGTGACATCTTTGCGAATTTGATTGAGTGTGGGTGTTGCTTGGAGATCGCGTAGTTTAATTTCACTCGCAGAAGTAAGCTTACTAAAAGGTACTGGTTCGAGTTCTGCTGATTTGAGTGCTAAACCGCCTAATAGAATTGGCACACCATAGAAGAATCCAATCAGATTGAAGGTAGGATCGTCGATGGCATATGCAAAAAAGCCAATGAGTGCAAGCAACCCACCAACATTGATCATGACTAAACTGAGCGGAATGAGACGGAACATATCGATCGGTTGAAAGGTTCAAGTCTTTTTATTATCAACCAACTCAGCCGCTAGGTGGTAGTTAAATTAGTTGATAGTTGACAGCGAGGTTTTGGGGATAGGGATTTAAACCCATCTCCGATCTCCATAGAAATTTTAGTCAATAATTTGGGAAATATAGAACTAGGGACAGTGCTATTTGGGCACATCACCTCTTTCCTAGCAAATTTGGACACAGCAACCATGAGTGTAGATCCCCAAACTCAGAGCTTATTTGACGCGATTTCGACAGTTAATTTCAATCGAGTCAAGCTTCTTATCGACTCAGGGGTGGCAGTAAATAGCCCCAACGAACGCGGTCAAACACCGTTGGCGATAGCTTATCTTCGCGGTAATATCGAGATTGTCGATCTACTCGTAGCTGCGGGTGCTCGGATGCAAGCAGAGACAGAAACAATTGAGTCATTTGCGGAAGCTACTTGTACCTTTGATTTAGATGAAGTTTTTGCTGCTAATGAAATCTTCGACAGCTCAGAAATGTTTGGAGATAGCAAATTGACAATGACTTCACTCAAGCAGCCACAACAGCAACTTGAATTTGAACCTAGTGAGACTTATGCTTTCGATCTCAGCAAAGATCTAGATCGATTGACTATTAATGCCGCCGAGGAGCCAGATGGCTTATCGATTCCGATGGGAGAATGGGAGTCGAATGAAACCTATGTAATGGATCTCGATAGTTTCGATCTGTTCGCGCCAGAAGAAGATGACAATGAAGTAAATTTGCCACAGCAAGGTGTGCTGGCATCGTTTGTACCGCTATCTTCAGATCCTGAAGTTATGTCTGTAAGCGTTGATAGTAACCTAAAGATCAATTCAGCGGTGACTTCTGCCGAGATGCTGCAACAAATGGCTAAGATGGATCGGCTATCGCTGATTGAAGAAAAAGCTGTTCCCGCTGACGAAACATGGGCGGAAGGTGAAACATATGCGATCGATCTCAACGATCTCAGTCTATCTCAAATGATGACGGGAATGGATCTAGAGATCCAATCTATTGGCGCACCGTCTCTATTGGAGCAGCAACAACTCCTCTCGGCGATCGATTCTAGTCTATTTCCGGTCATTGCTGGTGAAGACGAATCTGACTACGATGCAGACACCGAGGATAGTATCGATCTGATCGGACATAGTAATTCCAGGCAACACGATCTAACTCCCATATATGAGCCAAATGCGACGAATACTTCATTGATGGCAGCGACGATTGACGGAGATCTCGATTTGGTGAAACAATCGATCGAGGCTGGAGCCAATCTCGATCGTTATGACTGGAATTTGAGTTATGCTCCATTAGGGATGGCAATCGATCGGGGCTACCTCCATCTGGTAGCATGTTTACTCACAGCGGGAGCCAATCCGCACTGTGGCAGTATCTCTACTACCGCCTTAGGTTTAGCCGCCGAACGCGGTGAAGCTGAGATTATTCAATTGCTGTTGGCACGGAGAGTCGATGTCAATACACCCGTCGGCGCGGATGGTTGGACAGCTTTATTAGCAGCGATTGAAAATGGACATCGCTCGATCGTCCAATTATTGGTGACGGCTGGGGCGAATGTCAATGTCTGGAGTCGCGGTGAGACACCGATTCTCCTCGCAGCTAAATGTGAAGAACGCGAGATTTATAACTATCTATATCCGTTAGTGAATACAGCGATTAGATTGTGTGCCGATCGAGATGGCGAACAGTTGCTCCAAGCCACCAACAAACGCCGGATTCGCCAACAAAATCGTCCGGTGGAGAAATTCATCGAAATGGCGACAATGGGCAATGTGGAGGAGGTAAAGCGGGCAATTGAGATCGGGATCGAAATCGATGAACTTGGTGCGAAAGGATATACCGCACTAATGGTTGCCGCTTATTATGGACATCGCTCGATCGTCAAGATGCTATTAGGTGCTGGTGCGAATCCCAGTCTCCTCAGCGATGACGATGGTTTAGGTGTCGGCATGACAGCACTGATCCTGGCGGCGGGAAGTTTCTTTGCCAGCAATCGTCAGGAGATCGTCAAATTATTAATCGCGGGCGGAGCCGATCCCAATCAGCGTGGTGTTGGTGGCAAAACAGCGATCTTCGCTGCTGCCCTAGCTGGCTCTGGCTATAAAGATTGTGTCGAGACACTGATTGCGGCTGGTGCGGATCTCGATCTCCGCGACGATCGTGGCTATACAGTTTTGACAGCAGTAGCCGCAGCCGAAAATTATCAAATGCTAAATCTGTTGATGCAAGCAGGTGCCTCCACTGCTGGATTGGACTCAATTCAACTCATCCAAGCGGCGGGTACTGGTAATATCGATCGAGTAAAATCGTTGTTGGCAGGCAATGCAAATCTCAATTTCGATCGCGGTGCCGCAATTGGCACCGCCGCCGCCGCTGGACATGTGAAGATTGTTGAGCTATTAATTTGCGCTGGAGCTAATGTTAATCTCAGAGATAAATTGGGCTTTACACCGATCGCTAGTGCCGCTTATTTAGGTTATGGTGAAATCGTCAATCTATTAATCGCCGCAGGTGCCGATATTCAGGCTCCGGCTGGCGAAGCTCAGAGTTATTCAGCCCTAGAATATGCCCAAATGGGTTTATATCGTGCTGTTTCCCCCGCCGAAATGCAGCAACGCAATCGCGTAACATCTGCTACGGCAGAACTGCTAGTATCCAGCAAAAGAGACGATCTTCAACATGCTCAAATCATCAAACAATTGGAGCACTTGGGAGCACATTAATAAGTAATAAGTAATAAGTAATAAGTAATAAGTAATAAGTTAGACCCTTATTACTTGCTAAACTACCGACATGAGCGATCGTGCTTTGCTGAATTCAGAGGTGGTGCTCCCATCTCCCGTGGATACCGATCGACAGCACAGTTCACATGTTAGACTGTAGCCAGTCGTTGGCAACACTATGTTAAAAAATCAGTCATAGTAAATGAGCCACGGAAATTAATGGGGAAAGATTGGTGCAAAATCCAACGCTGTCCCGCAACTGTGATGTTTTCAGAGTGATGTATCGCTTGAATTAACTGAGTCAGAACACCCGTTAATTGAAATAAATCACGTTCATCTGCGAGGTTCAAGGTGACAAAAAATCATTACAAAAAAGTTGCTACACTACTAGCAATGGTTGGGTTGAGCGGCTATTTAGTCGTCGGTTCGCCTACCCCAGCTAATGCCATGCACATTGCCGAAGGATATTTACCAGTACAGTGGGCGATATTTTGGTGGGTAGCGGCAATCCCTTTCTTTCTGTTGGGTTTAAAATCGATCGAGCGAATTACCACAGCGCACCCAGAACTCAAACTACTTCTAGCACTAGCTGGAGCCTTCACATTCGTCCTCTCCGCCCTCAAAATCCCTTCAGTCAATGGGAGTAGCTCTCACCCCACCGGAACGGGGCTAGGCACGATTTTATTTGGCCCCTTGGCGATGTCCGTTATGGGTGGATTAGTCTTATTATTTCAGGCAATCTTACTCGCACATGGCGGACTGACAACCCTTGGTGCAAATGCCTTTTCGATGGCAATTGTTGGCCCGATGGTGGCTTATGTCGTTTACAATGCGATCGCCAAAACCGGACATCCAAAAGTTGCCGTATTTCTAGCCTCGATGTTAGAAGATTTGTGTACTTATCTAGTTACTGCTGTGCAATTAGCTCTCGCTTTTCCCGCTGCACAAGGCGGATTCATGGCAGCTTTTATCAAATTTGTCGGTGTATTTGCCGTTACCCAAATTCCCTTAGCAATCAGTGAGGGTTTATTAACATTACTCGTCTGGAACTGGCTACAAGACTACGGTCAACAGGAATTAAAAATACTTGGACTATTTCAAAAAGGAAACAATTTAGATGCCAAAATTATCAATTAATGCTTGGTTATTAGGTGGTGCAGTAATTTTGTCGATGGCTCCAGTCTTGATGTATCAAGGCAAAGAATTTAAAGCGACTGATAGTATCAATGTCACGGCAATCGAACAAGTCAAACCTGGATATAAACCTTGGTTTGAGCCTGTAATCAAGCCATCTGGTGGTGAAATAGAAACCTTCTTATTTGCGACTCAAGCGGCAATCGGATCGGGCGTAACTTGTTATATTTTGGGTTTGTATAAAGGTCGCACCGAACGTCGCAAAACAGATGAAGTTGTTGCTGTAATCAAAGATCGCGATTAGTGCATATTCACATCGACACTCTCGCCTATAGCAATCGGCTGCGTCATCTCCCCCCATCTCAAAAGCTGTGGTTTGCCCTCTCAGTGCTGCTGATTGCCCTTGTCAGCCACTATCCAGTCCAAATCATCATCTTTGTATGGATGAGCGTTTGGAGCGTGGTTTATGCAGGGATTCCGTGGCAGATTTATGGTTCGATGATGGTAGGTGTGATGACATTTTTGGTGACGAGTATGCCTGCCCTAGTGATCGAGTATGCTAGTTCTATCTCACCACAGATCCAGGCTGATTCTTTATGGCACATCGGTGTATGGGACGGACAGATCTATCTTAGCCGTCAGGGGTCAATTCAAGCGATCGAAGTTTTGATTCGATCTCTTGCGAGTACTTCCGCGCTATTCTTGATCGTATTGACAATTCCACCGATCGATCTAGCCACTACCTGTCAGAAAATTGGTTGTCCGTCGATTCTGATTGAGTTATCGTTATTAGTTTACCGCTTTATCTTTCTATTAGCAGATACAGCCCAACAGATTATTACAGCTCAAGTTTCGCGAGGAGGTTATCGAACACATCGGCTCAGGCTCAATAGCTTGAATCTACTAGTTCGACAATTAATTCAGCGGACAGCTATTCGTTATCAGCAGTTGATATTAGGCGTAAAAGCACGCGGCTTTCAGCAAGAATTTCGGTTTTGGCAACCGCAGTCTTATCAATATTCTCCCCGTTACGCCAGAGAGTCGATCATTGGTTGTTGCGTACTGATAATTGGAGAACTACTATATCGGAGCTATGTCTGAATATTTACTGGAATTTAAAGATATTTACTATAGCTATCCAATGGCAACAGCTCCGACGTTGCAGGGATTGAGTTTTCGGTTGCCCAGACATAAAAAAATTGCCCTCATCGGTCAAAATGGTTGTGGTAAATCCACCATGTTTCTCATCGCGGATGGATTGTGTAAACCCGATCGAGGTACAGTTAGTTTAGATAATATCCCACTGACATTCGATCGAACATCATTGAATCGATGGCGACAACGAGTGGGGTTAGTATTCCAAGATCCCGAACAACAATTAGTTGCACCGACTGTCGCCGCCGATATTTCCTATGGATTGTGCAATCAAGGTTTGCCAGAGTCAGAAGTAGCCGCCAAAGTAACTAAAACTCTCGCAGATTTTAACTTAGAAAATTTAGCGATGTCTCCGCTTCAGCACCTCAGTTTAGGTCAGAAAAAACGAGTCAGTATCGCTGGCGTAATGGCGTTGCAACCCGAATTATTGTTGTTAGATGAACCGACTGCTTATCTCGATCCGATTCAAACTCGGAACCTGTTGACAGAACTAGACTCGATCGCTAAACTGGGCACAACACTGTTAATTGCCACCCATGATTTAGATTTTGTTTATCAATGGGCAGATTGGGTATTGGTAATGGACGAAGGTAGATTAATTGCTGAAGGTGAAACTCTATCAGTGTTTTCCCAGCTTCAATCAATACCAGCTTTTGAATTGGGAATGCCCATACTATGGCAAATGTGGTCGCAATTAGCTGAAAAAATGCCACAGCTTTCGGCTCCGAGATCGATCGAGGAATTTAATACTTTTCTAGCACAATATATCTCTAAATGCTAGCCTTTTAGTTGTCGATCGAGATAGAATTAGCTATTATTAGGAGCATCTCGATCGTGAAAATTCACCCTGCCTTATTTGCCGCAACGTTCACTGGACTAATTCTTTCTATCCATCTTCTCCAGCCAATTGCTAGTGAGGCTAATAAACAACCAAAACTCACGTCATTTCCCCCAAAAGGCAAAGTTTTAAAACTCACCAATGGAGATTTAATGTGTTACGTCGATCTTGATGTGCGCGGCAAAAAATATCACCTTGGAGCTGATTTTGACATTTGTAATCAAACTAAATTTCTCAATAAACAAGTACAACTAATTTACCAGCGCAGTAAAGTAAATGACTGCCAAAGCAATGAACCTTGCGGTAAAACGCGGGTTGAGAACTTAATTGTTAAATTAAAATTAGCTTTGTAGTACCGCCTATTCCTAGTCAAAATGAGGACTGATTGCCCAATTAACCTGACGCAAAATACCTCTTAATAATGCTACCTCATTCGGTGAAAGTTGACTGCGATTATATAAACGCCGAATTTTTTCCATCCGGTGCGCCGCCGTATGTGGAAGTAAATAACCAATATCTAATAGTAAAGTTTCTAATTGTTGATAATACCCTTCGACTAATTCGACAGGTGCAATATCTAATTGCTGCGGTATTGTCGATCTAACAGTTGATAATCGATCATCAACAGTACTCGCACACATCTGCAATTCATAAGCACAAACTCCCACCGCTTGGGCTAAATTGAGCGAACTATATTCCGAGCCAACTGGAATCCGAATATAGCGAGTGGCATAATTTAACTCAGCATTCGTCAAGCCACTATCTTCTCTCCCAAATATCAATGCCGTCGGTTCGGTACTCTCAACGAGCCAAGGTAAAGCTTGTCTGGGTGTCTCCAGCAGCGTCGGAATCGCCCGCTCTCTGGCGGTAGTCGCAATTACTCTCGTACACCCCTGGAGAGCTGTTGGTAAGTCTGGGACGATTTTAGCTGCTGCTAAGAGATCGATCGCATGTACTGCCATCCTAGCCGCTTCTTCGCCATCAACTTCGCATTGGGGATTGACAATTACCAATTGTGTCAAACCCATATTTTTCATCACCCGCGAAATTGAGCCGATATTTAGGGCACCCGCTGGTTCTACCAGGACAATCCGAATATGATGAAGAGATTTGCTCACTGCGTATCGATCGAGAACTAAACATGCCGAAACATCGATCTAAATCCGATCTTCCCACAAAAGTCTGTCCAGTTTGTCAACTTTCGTTCACCTGGCGAAAAAAGTGGGAAGACTGTTGGGACGAAGTTAAATATTGTTCCGACAGGTGTCGGCGACGAAAATGAACTAATATTTATAAAATTTCTTAGCCCATGTATCACTGAATTTAAACTTATCTCCGTCTATTTCTAACCATTCTTGTAGATCCTGGGGATTTACCGGCTTGTTCACACGAAACGCAAATAAATTCTGTTGCCTTTTGAACAATTTTGTAAAAATCTTGTAAAAAGGTTGTGCAACTTGAGCGATGGTTATTTGTAATCCAGCATTTCGCTCTAATCGCAGGCTGAATGGAAAATGATTTCCATAGTTGTATGCAAATGAATGTTTTAACTGCGGACAGTAAGAATTAATTGTTTTTTCGATTTCCCGCTCAGTCCACCGAAAAATATAGTTGGGAATATTAGTGTTGTTTACACCACCAAACTGACCGTTATTGGCATAAACTGCCATATGTTCATAACTTGGAGTTACGTTAATCTTTTCCAGCATCTTGATCAAGAAGCTATCACGCGATTCAAACGCAACAACGCTAGTCTTGGCTACACGATACATTTCTAGCAGTGCTCGGTGTGGCGATTGGCAATGGTGCAATGCTGCGTGAACTATTACAAAGTCAAATTCAGCGTCACCATAACCAAGATTTTCAGCTTGTTGCAAAGACCATTTATATGGTTTAAAATCATCTTGTGATGAACCTGCATTCAAATTTGAAATCACCACATTTTTGAATTCTAGTTGGGTAAAAATTTGGCGATCTGTTTCTCCACCACCAACGATCAGAATAGAAGCTTCTTTATCAATTACCCATGTTTCTATGGTCTTTTTATAGAATTCAACTCGATCGTCCGACCTGTCAGCTTCTGTCTTTAAGGCACTTTTAGGGGAAATATTACTCATAATTTAGCTGATTAGATTGAATGCGTGCTCGTTAGGTGTTGCGACTGTAACTCAATATAGCTAAATCATAGCAAATAGGGGTTGATTAACCCAAGTAATTTCAGTAAAATCACTTAGTTTAATCAACCCCATGTAATAGATACAACAACTCAGTTTGATCTTGTTTTGCGGATTCGATCGCTAGATGTATTAAAATCGGCTAGTTTGTAACTAAACAGACAATTTGGATGTTTCGATTACATTTTTAGTACTAGGATTTACGCCGCATCAGTACTAGTAGATCGCGAATTTAGAAGCTAATCCCCATCCGTGCTGTAACACCTCTGAGCGAATGATAACCAACTCCAATGCTGATATTATCTCCAGCCTTATATGCTACCCCGCCACCGACGGCCCCAGTCACATTGGTTTCATCAGTTTGCTTGTAGAGATCGTTAGTAGCCTGAGACTGCGCAATTCGACCGACATTCTGAAAATATAACCCGACACTCCCATAGACGGATACGCGAGGATCGACATCCAAGAATCCGAGCACATCACCACCCCATTGTGAACTGAGTTTCTTGATACCTAGATCGTTGAAGAGAAAATTACTTGGTAGTGAAAAATCATTCACAGTTCCAGGGAGACTATCTTGGTTGAAAATTCCGGCAATTTCAAACCCGATGTTATTGAATCTGACACCAACACTGGGGGCGACTTTACCATCTTTAAACCCACTGGATACTAAGAGGCTAAAGTTAGAATTTTTAGGATCGCGGGCAGCCTCATTTTGACCGATTTGCGGTTGTGGGGGTAACTGTGCTGGTGGATTAATTGCTGGATCTGTGGTGGTTGGCGTGCTGTAGCTAGGATTGATATTGTAATAAGGAGCCAAAATAATTGGCACAGTGTAGTAAGGAGAGTAAAAAGGATTGTAATAGTAGGGAGCGCGATTATTTTGTTGGCGTAATCTATTTAATTCAGTGTCAGCTTCACGGACTTTTTGGGGATTACTGCCAGACTCCCGCACTTTATTTATTTGTTCTCCAACCTGCTGTCTGAGACCCCGATCATTATAGTCATTATCTCGGACTTCCCGCTTCAGGCGTTCTCCTTCTTTGAGCACTCTTTCTGCTTCCCGTTGCTCCTGAAGTCGTCTCTGGAGGTCTGCATCGGCGGCTTGGGCGATCTTCTGTGATGAGGTACTTGTCACGGCGGGAGCTGGTGCTGGTGATGCCGCAAAACTACTTTCGATCGGCATTAATGATAATGTCAATAGGATCGTCCAAGGGAAAGTTCGGGCTGTTTTAAATGACATGGCTCTTTCTAGTAGGCTAACCTATACTTAGATATTTAATTGGAGCGGAGTAGTTGATATTATGCTATTACATTCATAATAGTTAAAGTGACTTTTTCTTGCCGTTCAGCGAATCTGCTTAGATCCGATACCTGCCGTTAAAACTGAATATTGGAGTTAAAGATTAGCGTAAGATAGAAGCATCCATTAGCAGCCGCACCGCTCCTGTGTGATAGAACGCGGTGTGTTTGTTGGAGCAGCTTAATCTGTAGCGATACTGCGAATCGATCGATCCTCACCCCTGATTTACCCATGACTAGTCGCAATCCTATCCTTGATGTTCGGAATTTACGAGTGGAGTTTCCTAGTGTCAAGCAACCAGTGGTTGATGGTATTTCGTTTACACTTGAGCCGGGGCAAACTTTAGGGATTGTGGGTGAGTCTGGTTCTGGTAAATCGATTAGTTCCCTGGCGGTAATGGGATTGTTGCCCAATCCAGGTAAGGTTACGCAGGGAGAAGTCTGGTTTCAAGGAAACGGCTCGACATCGACACAAAATCAGCGGATAGATTTACTGACGTTATCACCTGCGCAACTTTCGAGTTATCGCGGCGAACAAATGGCGATGATTTTTCAGGAGCCAATGAGTTCGCTCAATCCGGTATTTACGATCGGTTACCAACTGATTGAAGCTATTTTACAACACCAATCTATATCACAGGCTGAAGCTAGGCGGAAGGCAGTTTATATTTTACAAGAAGTTAAGCTATTACCCAGTGATGACCGATTGCGACAGCAATATTTAGCGACTTTAAGTCCGGCTATTTCACCGCCAACAGACCGCCAGATTAATGATGCCATCAATCAACAGAAATTAAGTTGGCTAGAACGTTATCCCCACCAACTTTCCGGCGGACAATTGCAACGGGTGATGATTGCAATCGCGATCTCTTGCAATCCGACTTTATTAATAGCTGATGAACCCACCACCGCGCTGGATGTGACTGTTCAAGCAACAATTTTAGAGTTACTTCAAGAGTTACGCGATAGACGGGAAATGGCAATGATTTTCATCACCCACGATCTGGGCATTATCGCCGAGATTGCCGATGTTGTGGCAGTCATGTATAAAGGTAAAATAGTTGAATCCAAACCGATTTTAGAATTATTCCAAAACCCCACACACCCATATACTAAAAGCTTACTGGCTTGTCGCCCGCGTCTCGATCGAGATACTAAAATTCTCCCGACGATCAAAGACTTTATGGAAGAATATGTTCTCTCCAATGGTCAAATTCAGATCGTTGAAAAACCCCAGCAAACACAGCCAGTCGAGACAAACAATCCTGTCGAACAACCTAAAATTAAACTACCAAAAATTAGTAACCGACCCGAACCAATATTATCAGTTCGTAATCTCAAAGTTGGCTTTCCTGCTCAAGGCATGTTTGGAAAAGATCGCAATCAATATACTTGGGCAGTCAATGATATTTCCTTCTCCGTCTATCCAGGCGAAACACTCGGTTTAGTCGGTGAATCCGGCTGTGGCAAAAGTACCTTAGCACGGACAATTATTAGATTAATCGAACCGCAACAAGGATCGATCGAATTTCAAGGCAAAGATATCACTAAGTTGAAAGGCGAAGCGATGCAAATCCTCCGTCGCGATCTCCAAATTATCTTTCAAAATCCCTTCAGTGCCCTCAATCCTCGGATGAATATCGGCGATCTAATTATTGAGCCACTAGTCATTCATCAAACAATTAAAGGCAAATCTCAACGCGAAGAACGCGCTAGATATTTATTAGAACGAGTTGGTTTAAATCCTAACTATCTCAAATCCTATCCCCATCAACTCTCTGGCGGTCAACGTCAACGAGTTTGTATCGCTCGCGCTCTAGCTCTCAATCCCAAATTTATCATCTGTGATGAATCGGTATCCGCCTTAGATGTCTCCGTTCAAGCACAAGTACTCAATCTACTCAAGGAACTACAAAATGAATTTAATCTTACCTATATCTTCATCTCACACGACTTAGGCGTGGTCAAGTTTATGAGCGATCGCATTATGGTGATGAATCAAGGTAAGATCGAAGAAATAGACTCCGCCTACGCCATCTACAAATCGCCCCAAACTGACTACACCCGCAAACTAATCTCCTCGATTCCTCCTGGTACAATCGATCGAATCATTCATCAGCAAAATTCAAGATTAGTGGTTTAGTGGTTTATCGAATAAGTAATAAATCCCCTTTACCCTTTCCCCTTTACCCTTTCCCCTCCTCCCTCCCCCCCCCTCCTCGATGATTACCGTAGCCTTACCCAAAGGTGGATTACTAAAAGATTGTATCGGGCTATTTCAGTCCGTTGGTTTAGACTTTAGTGCCTTCCTCGATAAAAATAATCGCCAACTCGAAATCACAGATCCTACCAATCGAGCTAGAGCATTGCTCGTTCGCAACCATGATGTCCCCGTCTATGTCGAATATGGACAAGCCCAACTAGGCATCGTCGGTTATGACGTATTGCGGGAAAAAACGCCTCAAGTCGCGCAATTAGTCGATCTCAAATTTGGCGGCTGTCGGTTATCTGTTGCCGTGAGAGCCGATAGTCCCTATCGGAATACTTTAGATTTACCCGCACATGGTCGAGTTGCTTCGACATTTGTGCATTGTGCGCGAGAATACTTTGATAGCATCGATTTACCGATCGAGATTGTCCCCCTATCTGGTTCCGTCGAACTAGGGCCAATCACTGGCATGTCTGAAGCAATTGTCGATTTAGTCTCAACTGGTAAAACATTGCAGCAGAATGGGCTAATCGAGATTGAGACCCTCTTCTACAGCAGCGCGAGGCTAATCGCTCATCCACTTAGTTATCGCATCGATAGGGACGATTTGAGCGAGTTGGTTGCCGAGATTCGTTCCAATATATTGGTAGCTTAATCAGCTCATTTAAGGAGCACTACTACAGGGTAGTTTGGCGGGGTAGCTAATGGCAAATTGAGCGATGAGAATAGTTAATTTGGCGCGTTCTAGCTCGGACAATTCTGTCCATCCCACATCTTTGACATTATCTAGATGAGGATTACCGCGCATCGCATAGGCGTAGGGACGAGCCATCACTAACAAATCATCAGTTGCCCAATTTGGTAATAAATCCTGAACCGATTGGACTAAATGATCGATCGGTTCGAGATTACTTGCTGCTAAACTAGTCACGTTCGCCGCAATTTGGGATAGCCACTGTTGGGGGACTCTAGTACCAAATTTCTCGATGAGTGCGGCAATTGGACTTAGCTCTGGTTCGGGATGGGGTGCATTTTCCCAACAAGATTGGATTTTCGCCAGGAACGATCGAGATCTCTGCCCAATTTCTACGTCTGACCAATCATCTAGGCTAAAATGATGATCGGATTCAAGATAGTAATCGGCGGTGTCTGGCTCGGCAGGATTCCACGGATAGTTGATGGTAGGCTCGGCAAGGAGGCTGTCGATTAATTCAGATTGGGCTTCTGATGAGTTGTCGAGATTAAGTGACATGTGTTTGCTCCTTGCCTATACAAGATCGATTGCTGTGTAACGTAATAACTGATAGCAACTTTGCGATCGTCAAGTTGATTTAGGTGTTATTAGGTTCTGTGATTAGCTACATTTTATCAGCGTCTGATTCCGAAAAAATCAAAAAATCGGCAGAGATAGTCAACAAAATAGGGGCAATTCGTCAATTGCGCCTATTTTGTTGCAGCTAGTCGTAGCACTAGATTTCGCTGTGTCCTTTGTGGTGCTTACCAGGCTCAAATTTCGATCGTTGTGCTGGTGTCAAAATAGCCTTAAATTGTTCGCTATTAGCTTGGTGAATGGCTTTGATTTTAGCTTTTTGATCGGCGGTGAGATTTATGCTCTTCCAGGCATCTTTCATTCCCATTTTTTCACCGCGTATGGCTTGGGATTTTTGACGTTGTGCGGCAGTCAATACAGCATCCATTTGAGTGTCAGTATTGATTTTGAGCGTCTCTAATTTGGTTTTTTGCGCTGGCGAAAAGTTGAGTCTGTTCAGACGTGCTGTCCAGCTACTGTTGTCACGATTAGCTCGATCTTGTTTGATTATATCCTTTTGTGCGGGAGTGAGAATTGCGTTAAACTGTTGTCGATCGGCTTGATGAATAGCCTTCATTTTTGCTTTTTGATCTGCGCTGAGTTTCAGCGTTTCATGAGCCTGTTGTCTGGCTTGATGTTGACTTTCAATTTGTTTGAATTTGGGCAGTTGTTCGGGGGTGAGAACTTGCTCGATCTGGGTATTTACAGATTGGCGCAGTTGCTCCATTTTGGTCTTTTGTTCGGCAGTGAGTGTGAGTTTTCCGCCGCGTTCCATTCTGGCTTCGGCAATTTGTCCGCGAACGTGAAGGGGGTTCGCTTGAGCAACAAGTCCGATGGTTGGGATCGTGAGCACGATCGACAGAATGGATAATGATTTAGCTAGCTTGTTCACAGGTTTGGTGTTTAGGTAGTTTAGTTAAAAGATTGTCTTCCGAGTCAAAGTTGCTGGCTTAACTCCTAGTTATATGATTTGGGAAGTCGGGTTAAAGTTCCTGAATTCTTTTTTTAGATTCAGTAAAGCCCCATCAATTATTAATTAATCTCCGATTATCCAGTAAACAATTCACAGGCAATATATATAGATGTAGATTGGACTGATTCAAATAACTTTGCCCAACCCCAATCATCGATCTGTTCGACACATTCCTGATATTTTTCGGCATCGACAGGGATTAAAGCTGTGATCATTTCGATCGAGACTTGGCTCAATATTTCGGCAATCGCATTAGCTCCGACTAAATCGCCACCTTTAACTAATTTACTCTTCTTGGCGACTGCCTGACAAGCCGCTCGAATCGCCTGTGCAGCCGCTTGTTTGTCTTTTACGTCATTGCTAGCCAAGCGGGGAAAATAACGCTCGATCGAGTCCCATTCAGGGCGGAGATTGCGAATTAATAGTTCGACAGTATGTAGATATGTGGCTAAGTCGATAATCAGATCTGTCGCTTTTGCCTGTCTGGAGAGAAACATCCCTCCAGCGAGTACTAATTGGGGCGATGTGTAATTAAAAGCATCGCCGACTTCGCCCCATTTCTGATACAAATTTGCAGTGCTTAATTGCTGGTAGCTAGGATCTACTTGTAATGACAGACTAATGGGAAAATAACTGACAATCAGATCTATCTCTAATTGTTCGGTCAGAATTTGAGTGCGGTTTAAGTTGTATCGATCGGGGGTATTAATTTTGGCATCAGCTAATTTTTGGCGGAGTCTGTCTGCAAGAGCATCGAGAATTTTCTCACCATAAGTATGCGGTTCAATCCCAATGCTCAAATCGGTCAATGGCTTCTCCTCGATCGCCATTTTTTGGTATAATTCGCCGAACTTATTTCCGCCTTGTGTTAGGGTAATGAAGGGGATCGAATAATTATGTTTATCATCGTCGGGCAAGGGAAATTCATCACCCCACATCGTAAATAATAATGGTGGACTCCAATATTCATTTTGCAGTTCTCTGGCGATCGATTTAATGGCAACTGGACACCAAGCACTTTCACCCAAATGGCTGCCAACTTGTTCGATTTCTACATCCCAACAATAAGCTAGTAGCTCGTCAGCGATCCCAAATGGATATGGTAATCCCGCCATTTGCCCGATTTGAGTATTGACATCGATATATAGATCTCGCTTCGGTAGAGCTTTTTTCATCTCTCGATCTTGAATGGCAATGCGATCGAGCAATTCTTTGCGATTTTGAGATTTAAAGAACCAGAGCGGATATAATGAACCGATCGCCGTCGTGACAATTTGGACGTATCGATCGGTATCTAGATAAATAACTCTCTGAATAAATGACTCGCGATCTTCGCCTGTCATTTCTGCTCGTGGTGGTTCAATTCCCACCCACAGATCTTTAATCTGAGCTAGATTTTCTCGAGTACTAAAATTTTCCCAACCACCATTGAGTGCGACTAATTGAATCGCGTAATCTCCCCACTGTTCTAGATAGCGATCGTACTTACTATCCTTCTTGCCGCGTCTAGCTTCAGGCTCGATCGTTCGGTGTTTTTCGATCGCCATATCTAGTAGTTTATTCAATCGTTGCAGTAGATTATTTGGCGCATCTAAACCATAGAAACTCCGACACTGATAAATAGAATTAATCGGGCTTTCACCTTTATCTACCGACTTCCCACAAAACCAAATTTCCCACGCTTTCTTACTAATTCCCACCACTGGCTCGCGCTCTATCTCACCCCTTGGTTTGGCAAACAGGCTACCCAGTTGTAAATCGGCTACCAACTGCTTAACAGGGTATCGATGCTCTTTCCCCCCTAACTCTCTCAATTGAGCCAGTACAACCATCCAGCGCAGGTGATCCGCCAATAATTTTGGCACTTGCATCGACTGGCTTTGATTGATAGTTACTGACATCGGAATTTTTTATTGTTGACGACTGCTGACAGATTATAAAACATCCAAGCTGTTATATCTCCGACTGTTCTAAGAAGTCGGGAATATGCTACATATATAGGGCTTGCTGAATAAGTCAATAAAATGGCATTCAATTCGATCGATCGAATTGAATCCATCAGCAATTAGGAGCCGATCGGCATCAGTTATAATTTTTATTAATCATCCAAACTCAAATATCACAAAAAAAGTGTCGAT
>JANYDE010000014.1 GCA_025359915.1 Chamaesiphon sp. 336R_metabinner_41
TGAGATCTTATGGCGATTCATTAAATATCAATGGCTCACAACAGATGCTTACTCTAGCTGGAAATCATTAGTTTACTCCGTCGAAAAGATCCTTAAAGAATTTGGAGAAAAATATGTAATTAATTTTGTCTAGCTACTTAGTGCAACAGTGGGATTCGAGCAGTATCTACCTGTGTTAGAAGCGGCTAAATCTCGACTGCCTGTAGACTCAAAGCCAACATTGCTAGCTGATAGAGGCTTTGAACATGGAGAGTTGATGAGATGGCTCACCAAACAGCAATGGAACTGGGGGATTAGAGTCAAATCTAATCTCCAGATCGCGTTGGGTAATGGCAAAACACAATCTCTAAGTGAATTACTCCCACCTAAAGACCAAGCATACTTATTTGCGGGTGTTAAAGTGCTTGGGGACATAGAGTGCTGTCTTGTTGCGCTTCCATGGTCGGGAAACCCGACCGGAGCGCACCGCAATTTAGCCACTGCTAACTGTCGTGGGGTCAAAGCACCCTGGGCGGTGCTTACCAATACACCCATTTCACTGCAAACGTTCCAACTCTACGGTAAAAGATTTGGTGGGATTGAACCTCGGTTCAAAGATTATAAATCTGGTACTTTTGATATTTTAAGGTCGAAAATTAGGGATGCTCAAGCTTTGAGTAATTTATTAATGCGGAGTCGTGCCGAGCGGGTTTCCCGCTCATGGCAACGACCCAAGCAGATGATAGAAATCGCGGAGATATTAGCAATCAGGCTGGGATTAATGATGATAGAAACACGACAAAGAAGTAAAATAGATTGGCATGGTGATAGAGGTTTAAGCCTTTTACAGCTTGGGATCAGAACTGTCAAAAGTTTATGCCATCAAGCTTTATTACTCCCGCTTCTTACGCCTATTCCTTGGATAAAGATTTCTCCAGCTTATGCTTCTGTCAAACAACGAGTCAAGCTAGAAAGGCGGATTGAATTTTCTAAAGTCATTTCATTCTCTTATTAAGAAAAATACTTTTCTGCACCGGTAAGATTTATCGCACAGAAATTAAGCTATAATTAGTCATATAAAAAATATATTCTACTAAGTAAAAACATTCTTTTTCTATGGCTAAAATATTAGTAGTTGAAGATGAAATTATTGTTGCTTGGGATATTAAAGAAACTTTAGAAAAATTAGGACATACAGTTGTCGATCTGGTAGTCTCTGGAGCCGCTGCACTGGGATCGGCATTCACAGATCGCCCCGATCTCGTGCTCATGGATATCCGGTTAGAAGACGACATCGACGGGATTACCGCTGGAAATGAGATTTATCATCAATTAAACATTCCTGTCGTCTATCTTACCGCCCACGCCGACGAACTCACGTTAGCACGGGCAACTAAAACAAATCCCTTTGGTTATATTATTAAGCCCTTTCAAGCACAATCCTTGCAGAGCACAATTAAAGTTGCACTCCAGCGGCACCAAGTCGAAGCATCAGCAGCTCTGACTCAAGCAAGCTTACTAAATACGCTAAATAGTATTGGGAGTGGGCTGATTTCGACAGATCGCCAGGGGTTAGTGACTTTTATCAACCCGATTGCTGAAGATCTGACGGGGTGGGATGCAGAGGAAGCAATCGGGGTGGAAATCGATCGAGTTTTCCATTTAATCTGGGAAACAGACGGAACTGAGATCGAGAATCCGAGCACGCGAGCCATGCGATTGAACCAGTCAGTCAAGTCACCAGATCTATGTTGGCTCTTGCCCAAAAATGCAGCAGCTATCCCCATTGCTGATACCGCTACACCAACAATCGATCCAGATGGCGAGATCGTCGGTAGTATTATTATCTTCCAAGACAATACCGAGCGTCTAACTATCGAGATGGATTCATGGGATCGCAACCAAGATCTAGAATTTTTCAAACTCAAATTAACATCCCAACTCCAAGCCAAGACTGCTGAATATCAACAAGCAATTATTTGTCTCGAAGTATTGAATTTAGTTCTGAACAAAATTCATACAGTCAAAAGTGAAGACGAGATTCTCAATATTGCGATCGAACAATTGGGTATAACAATTGATGCCGACTATTGTTGGGTTACACTTTACGATCTCCAAATTGCTACTGCCAGAATTGCTGCTGAGTATATCAATCCAAACCGCCAAATCTATCCTACCAGCAAAATCAGCAAAGAAATAGATCTCGAACTCTATCCCCAATTTTATCATCATCTATTTGAAATTGGATCTTGGATCGATCCACCGCTCGACATTCTCCCGAAACCCTACCTCGATCTTTTGACTCCCACAGCTCAGATGCTGATTGCGCCGATGACGGTAGATTCGCACACAGCCGCATCTACCTCCAAGCCACAACACCACCGAATCATTGGGGAAGTTGGCATCATCACCACAGGTGAATCAAATTGGACATCATTTCAATTGCACCTGATTGCCCAAACCCTCAGTTATACAGTCAAACTGTTTCACCAAACTCATTTTTCATCCAATCCCGATCGATCGAGACAACATGGCTCCACAGGCTTGGGTTTAGCCCTAGTCAAAAAACTAGTCCTGAATTTGGGTGGAAAAATCAAAGCTACAAGCGATCGTCATTCAACCCGATTATCACTAAAAGTACCCATCGTGGGCAGCGATCTTCAAAACTAGATGGGAGATGGGAGATTGGTTATTTCCAATCCACTAAACCACTAAACCACTAATTAGCCGCTTCCGACATTTCGATCGTCCGACCATCATAATCCTTCACCAAGAAATTCAACGGCCTTTCACTCCGAATTTTGTGCTTGACACCACGAGTTTGCACCCGCATCAAGATTTGTTCGAGACACTCTCGATCAAAACAAACTTGACGCTGACGATTTTTATCGCCCATACTCGCCCCTGTGATGACGTGGAGTTGGGTATTCTTCTTCAATTGATACCAAAGACCTTCAGAACCTTTCATCCCCCTCACAGCCGCTCTACCCATCGGCGCAGCGAGATACATCGGATCTATACCAGCACTACCGATCGTCTGCTCGTAATCATAATAATAATGCAACGGAATTTGCGCGATCGGCAGATTCAACAATCCCTCATACAAATCTTGAGCAACTTGGAGATCTGACACCATCACAGTGTAGACCTTGGGGGCACTAGTCAAAAACAGCCACATCGCCCCAGCGTAGGCTGCAAGCAGCATCACCATGATGCCTTGGGTCGAAATCAGACTATCTAGAGGCATAAAATCGAGAGGGCTAGGATTAGGTATATGTTAGCAGTTCAGATTAATTAAGTGAATACAAAGATAGCTCGATTGATCGAAATTCAGCCATTAATCTAGTCGATGCGGAGATTTTTACCCCACACTTCGACAGGCTCAGTGCATTGCCCCAGCCCGCCTCTTTCCAAGGGGTGGGAGTTAAAGCCCCCTTGGAAAGGGGGTTGGGGGTCAATATCTCTGCATCAACTCAAAACAATCATTAGACAAATTTTCAT
The DNA here is from genome assembly GCA_025359915.1 of Chamaesiphon sp. 336R_metabinner_41. Taxonomy (GTDB): domain Bacteria; phylum Cyanobacteriota; class Cyanobacteriia; order Cyanobacteriales; family Chamaesiphonaceae; genus Chamaesiphon. The sequence goes on from JANYDE010000014.1 coordinate 3,481, forward strand.
TCACCTGCTATGATAATAGTTCTGTGAATTTTTTCAAACCACATGAAAGCTCAGGAAATTCTTCGCTCGATCGAAGCGGAATATCTAAAATCCGATCTGCCTACCCTTCACATCGGCGATACCGTCCGTGTGGGCGTA
>JANYDE010000057.1 GCA_025359915.1 Chamaesiphon sp. 336R_metabinner_41
CTTAGTCCACTTCAGTGGACTTTCGCTCTTAGCCCCAAATTCATTTGTTCGCGTAGCGTCTGCCTTCGCAGAGGGCGTTTGAAGACTAAGAACTAGGGTTTTGACATTATTCTTTTCTTGTATGAAACCACCCTGCCTTTACAAGGGGGGTTGGGGGGTAAAAATCTCCGCCGCAAATCTACAAAGTCGGAAATTCTAGTTCCTTCGAGCTTTCCAAGACTCGATCGATTAGTCCATATTCTTTCGCTTCATGCGCCGTCATATAGAACATGCGCTCGCTGTCTTGCTCGATCTTTTCAGGCGGTTGCCCAGTCGTCTTGGAAAAGACATCAATGATGTCTGTTTTCTTCGATAAGACTTGAGCCGCATTGATCGTGATGTCCGAGGCTTGTCCTCTAGTACCCGCACGAGCAGGCATCAAACCAATGTTGGCATGGGGCAAACTTGCTCGTTTACCAGGACTACCAGCCGATAGTAGCAGTGTAGCGATGCCCATTGCTTGCCCTAGACAGATCGTATACACCTCAGATTTGATATGCTTGATCGTGTCGTAGATCGCCAATCCAGCCATCACCGACATCATCCCCGCATCCATATTTGCCATTCCCGCCGCGACAGGATCGCCGAGGGAGTTGATATATAGATAAATCGGTTTGGTATTATCGACTGACTCTAGATATAGCAAGGATGACACCATACTATTCGCCAATCCATCGGTAATTGGTCGATCGAGGAAGATGATCCGATCCTGGCTCATGCGGGTGTAGATATTTACCCACTGCCAGTAAGAACTTCCAGGGAGGTTATAGGGTACTTTTAAGATTCGATCGATAGACATAGAATTGGTGGATGGTGGATGGTGGATGGTGAATAGCTAAATTTCTAGATTGTAGGTTGGGTTGAAGAATGAAACCCAACATTTCTAAGGTGTTGGTGTGTTAGTTGGGTTTCGCTACCGCTCTACCCAACCTACTACTTTCTACTATTCGCCCATCCATCTTTAAACTAAGACAGGAATAGCAGTAGGTAGATCTTTCGCACTATTGAGGACGATATCGATGATGCCGTAATCTTTAGCTTCGGTGGGAGTCATGTACAACATCCGATCGGTATCCTTGGCAATTTTCTCCGCTGGTTGTCCAGTACTGTGAGAGAAGATATCCAAGATCGCTGCTTTGTTGTCGAGGACTTCTTTCGCCCGAATCTGGATGTCGCTGGCTTGACCCTGTGCGCCACTGCGCGGCTGGTTGAGGACGATCGTGGCGTGGGGGAGACTTGCTCGACATCCTTTAGTCCCTGCGGCTAAAATCATCGCGGCTGTGCCCATTGCCTGTCCGATGCAAATCGTATGTACGGGTGGCTTAATATAGCCCAGAGTGTCGCAAATCGCGAAGGCTTCGGTTTCAAAGCCGATCGAGTCGCCAGTATACCAAGATGTCCCAGTGGAATTGATATAGAAGTAAATCGGTTTATCGGGATTGTCAAACTGGAGATATAACAATTGGGCGATCAACAATTTGGTCGGATCGTAGCCCATCTGCCGTTTGTAGTCATCGGAGGAGACTAATGGCCCTCCCATGTAGACAATCCGCTCTTTTAATAATAATGAGGGTAAATCTGGGGGTGGAGTCCGGTAGTAGCTATCCCCGCCGCCTGAATATTGGGACTGAACCATATCGTTATTCCACTAGCATCACTTTATATGTATCTATGGTAACTTGTTGGCGACTGGTGGGGATTGTGTTGATAACCGATTATCCGAAATTTAGTTCTTTTTCTTGATCCAGCTAAATATCTGCTCTACTGTCAGCTCGATTGCGGCGGCGAATTTTGGTACTGGCAGAATAGTGGTAGGCTCATCGATAATTTGAAAAGTTCGATTACCTTCGGTAGGCTCGCCAACGGTCATACAGATAAAGATGGATCGATCGTTAGGATCGATTAACCATCCCATTTGAGTTCCATGAGCCAGACAGTGATTAATATTCTTTAGAACTCTGGTAGTACTTTGTTCAGGGGAAAGTATCTCTATTGTCCAATCAGGCGCAATACTAACAGCATTAACAATGTCCCCATTATCATCGTAGGAAATATTAGCCTCCTCAAAAATAACCACATCAGGGACAACGGCTCTACCGCCAAAAACACAACGTAGCTCTGGAAAAGTTTGCCCGATCCCTGCATCGCTGATAACTGGATCGATTGCCAACAATAATTTCTTCTGAATGACGCTGTGCTGTCCCTGTGGCATAGGTTTCTGAATAATTTCACCGTCGATGTACTCACTAGCAGGCTTAGTATCTGGCAGTTCTAGGAATTCTTCCAGGGTGATTTGTCTAACTGGGGTCTGAACCATTTGTGACACGCTCCAAAAGTCTTACCTATATTATGCCTCAAGGCTAGATGATAGCAGCGTCTTGAGTTCCGCCGCGACCTGCCACGGATTGCGCCCTCTGAATGGGGCTACAATTACAACTTCGTAAGGATTTCGCCCAGTTTGCCGAACAGCCGAGATCGCCGATTCACGAGAGAATCTGCGCCCAGCCACGAGCCATGCGGCTAAAATGTGCCCTGTGCGCCCAATTCCGCCAGAGCAATGAACGATTACTTTTTCCTGGTGTTGATTGGCAATTACTAAAAAAGGTAAGATTCGATCGATCAGCAGTTCAGGCGTAGCCAAGCTAAAATCTTCAATTGGTGCCCGATCTACTCGCGAAATTGCGACGGGCTAAAGAGGTTCAATAGTGAGTAAGTATATTATCTCTCAACCTGCAATTCGCGATTTGGAGTCGATTTCATCATATTTTGCAGACGTAAATGTTGACGCAGGCGAAAAGTAAATAATCACAAATGAATTAACTATGGAATATCGTCGTTTTGGTCGAACCCAATTACAAATGCCTGTGTTTTCCTGTGGGGGAATGCGCTACCAACACAAATGGCAAGACCTGCCAATGTCGGAAATTCCTGACGAGAATCAGCTCAACCTAGAAGCGACAATTAATCGATCGCTAGCAGTCGGAATTACTCACATCGAAACGGCTAGATTCTATGGTTCGTCAGAGGTTCAGCTCGGTCAGATCTTACCCAAATTAAACCGCCAGGATTTTATCTTTCAGACGAAGGTTGCACCTGTTGCGGATCCGCAGGAGTTTCGGAAGACTTTTGAATTGTGCTTGTCTCGGCTGAATTTAGAGTATGTGGATCTGTTTGGTGTTCACGGTATTAACGATCAAGAAACATTAGATTTTGCAGTGCGTGAGGGTGGTTGTTGGGATGTCGCTAAACAACTCCAGGCGGAGGGGAAAATTCGATCGATTGGCTTCTCGACTCATGCACCAACAGAAATCATCATTGAAGCGATCGAGACTGATAAATTTGATTATATCAATCTCCATTGGTACTATATTAACCAAACTAATTGGGCAGCGATAGAAGCCGCTACCCGCCACGATCTGGGCGTATTTATCATTAGCCCCACCAATAAAGGTGGTTTACTCAATCAACCATCGGCAAAACTCGTCGAACTCTGTCAACCACTTAGTCCGATCGTCTTTAACAATCTCTTCTGTCTCAGTCATCCCCAAATCCATACCCTCAGCGTTGGGGCGGCTAAACCCAGTGATTTTGACGAACATCTCAAAACGTTGCCACTATTAGCCCGCGCCGCCGAGCTGCTGCCACCCATCATCGATCGGCTAGAACGTGCTGCGATCGAGAAACTTGGTACAGAGTGGGTGCAGACATGGAAAGAAGGCTTACCAGCCCATTCAGACACGCCTGGGGACATCAATATGCACACGATCCTCTGGCTGCGGAATCTTGCGATCGCTTATGACATGGTTGAGTACGGCAAAATGCGCTACAACCTGCTCGAAAATGGCGGACACTGGTTTCCAGGTGCCAAAGCTACCAATGTCAAAGAACTAGATTTCTCCGCTTGTCTCGCAAATAGCCCCCACGCCGCCACCATCCCCGCTCTTCTCCGTGAAACCGACACACTCCTGGGTGGTGCAGAAGTTAAACGATTATCTCAGAGTTAGGCTTTAGGCTAGGGAACGCTTCCGTCCCATCTCCCATCTCCCCCTATTGACTTATCTAGATCAATAGTGATATCTTAGCAAAGCGCATAAGCGCACCTCAACAAAAAATAATGAGCGGATGTGGCGGAATTGGTATACGCGCACGCTTGAGGTGCGTGTGGACTTGTCCTTGGGAGTTCGAGTCTCCCCATCCGCATCTAGCCTGTCAAAGTGGTTGCAATCTTTAAAGATTGCAACCACTTTGTTTTTGTGTCGGTTTAATTTAGCCAAAATGTGTTATTATATTGATCTAGAATAAGGGCACGTGGTTCAGTGGATAGAGCATCAGGTTCCGGTCCTGAGGAGCGGGGGTTCGAGTCCCTCCGTGCCCATAAATCAAAAAGCAGCAGACATGTTATGTTTGCTGCTTTTTAGTGGATAATTGTTGATTAAGCGATACCGAGTAGAGCATCTAATTTATGATGAGCATCAAGATCGTGAAGATCGTCGCAACCGCCGATATGCGTATCGTCGATAAAAATTTGGGGTAGAGAACGTTTACCATTGGCTCTTTGGGACATTTCAGCACGAGCCTGTTCATCACCATCGATCGAATGTTCAGTAAATTCGACACCCTTGCTTTTGAGCAAAGCCTTTGCACGAATGCAAAATGGACAAGTTCGCCATGTATAGATTTCAATATTTGGTTGCATGGCAGTTCTAGCTGATTTAGACTGGGATTTACTCTCTATTTTGACATCTTTCAATCTCGTTGGCGATAGCCTCTCCTGGGAGAATCGCCAGACCATAAAAAATAGACCACCTGTGAAGAGCGATCTACGGTTGCAGTAGTTATTGGGTAACTAGTGTAACTAATAATACTCGTAAATCACATTTTGGCGATCCGCCAGTTGATTGATTTAGCTTACGCCAAATAGCTGATTTGGAAAATAAGTAGCTAGACAAAATTAATTACATATTTTTCTCCAAATTCTTTAAGGATCTTTTCGACGGAGTAAACTAATGATTTCCAGCTAGAGTAAGCATCTGTTGTGAGCCATTGATATTTAATGAATCGCCATAAGATCT
>JANYDE010000064.1 GCA_025359915.1 Chamaesiphon sp. 336R_metabinner_41
ATCCCCTGAATCGCTTGATTTATATATTCCAGTAGGGTGACTAAACTTAGCTTTCTTGGCTCCATCTGCTCCTCTTTTTCCACTCTTTCTATTCTCCTCCTCCTTCTCTCCCGTTGTCAAAATCTGAATTTGGAATTGCTGACCGTTGCGTTTGAATTCTGGCGATGAGACTTCGGAGTGAATCAAACCGCTACCAGCCGTCATCCACTGGATTCCACCCGCCTGAATGATACTTTGGTAGCCGCCTGTGTCTTGGTGCATGATGTCACCGGAGAGGATGAAGGTGACTGTCTCAAAGCCGCGATGGGGATGGGGGCCGAAGGGCAATCCGTGATTGTGTGGCGGGTAGACTTGGGGGCCGTGGTGATTGAGAAACAGGAACGGATCGATGTGGTTGACGGACTGTGTGGGCAATGCACGGTAAGTCACCAGATCGTCGATCGGGGCATTGACTGCTTGGTGTTGCTGTTTGATGGTACGCACGGCTAGAATTTGAAGGGGAAGTTCTATTATAGTTTTGTTGCGAAGGCTGCTTAATGCTACGAACTACTGAGGTGAATAAGGGCTGCACGGATGACAATAAACCAGACTGCCAGCGTGGCAGCCAAGTAGAGGTAGAAACGCAACATTACGGCGTTAAATGTACAATGAACGGCACTATGCAATGTGCGAAACCAGAAAAACATCCAGGCGGCATTCAGATATATACCATCGACCTGTTTGGTGATAAAAAGATAGAGAACAAGTACATAAAAAAGTACCGGAATCTCGAATAGATTTTTGAAGTTGTCTGATGGGTTGGAGACACTGGGCGGCGAGATGTCGGCTAGTTTTCCAGGTATCGCCAGATCGTGGGGACGAAGTTTGTTAGTGGTAATAAAAGAAATCCTGCGGATGTACATATACACCCAAACAATTAGTGTCAGCAACATTGTGGCAAAAAATGGACTGAAGATTGCTGCTTGTTTCATGTTTGGTTCGATCGAGATAGTGTCTATACTAAGAGTGAAAACCGATCGCGGATAGTCCTCGATCGGGTACTCTTTTGGATACTATGAGCGGTTCCTTACATCTTTTATTTGCGGAGATCGATTCTCTTTCAGAGAGGCGTTGCCAACGAGTCAAGGACGAACAAGATTTGCGATCGCATGTCATCCCTGCAATTGGCGAATATTTTACTACGACTCGATCGGGTATATTTTTCTTCGACCAAATACCTTTGCTAGATCGCAATCTTCAAAGAATACTAAAAGTTGCATTGTCGATCGATCGTAATCCCGTTGCGCGTTATTTAGTCGAGCATCACGCACCCGTCCACGAGCAACTAGTAACATCGCCCAAAGTGTGGAGTATTATCTGTCCCCGTGCCGATCATTGGCATGTAATGGCGGGGCCGATTGTCAGTCGCGGGCAACTGGTAGGGGCTGTGGGTTGCACTCGCGACAAGTCGATGCCTGCTTTCGATACCCAAAATCTAGCCGATCTGAGTGGGATCTGCTTACATCTATCGATTTGGGCGGCAACAGTCAGATCTTTACCTCAATCTTTCAAAACCGAGCGATTGACAGCGCGAGAATTGCAAATCGTCGAATTGGTCGCTCTAGGGCGCACCAATGCCGCAATTGGGCAGGAGCTGTGGATTACTGAAAATTCTGTTAAGCAGGCTCTGAAGCGGATGTTTCGCAAGCTGGAGGTGTCATCTCGCGCTGAGATGGTTGCACAACTTATACCACTAAAAGTTGGTGCGATTGCCCATAGTCAGGGGTGAATTTGGTATTGCAGGTCGTCAAAATAACTAAATTACCGAATATGAGCTAGCTCATAGATCGATCGATTATGATTGTGGGAAACTATCAGCAGTAAATAACCGATCGGGAATATCTCGCATGTCATTGAATATTGAATTGCTCGAATCCAGTTTTGCTCAAATCAAAGAGCGACAAGCTGAATTTACAGAATATTTTTACAAAAATTTATTTAACGATTACCCACAAGTCAAGCCTCTATTTAACAATATTCATATGGAAAAACAGCAGGAAAAACTTTTCCAATCTCTGGTTTTAACGGTAGATAGTCTTAGAAATCCAGATGTATTGACTGGCGCATTGAAAGGATTGGGAACTCGTCATGTTAAGTATGGAGTATTGCCAGAACATTACCCGATGGTAGGTAGTTCGTTATTAAAAACATTTGCGTTTTGCTTGCAGGAAGGATGGACGCAAAGTACCCATCAATCATGGATTGAGGCTTATGCCGCAATTACGCAATTGATGTTGGATGGCGCAGAATATCCAGTCGAGATTTTAAATCCTTGCACTTAAATAAATAGAGTAGGGGTAATTCATGAATTACTTCTACTCTATTTATCGTCAAAAATTAAGGATTTTAGATCGATCGAACCATTCGCAATTTTATCTAATATTTCTCGATCGAGTATCTTAATTATCCCTCCACGCTGATAAGATACAACTGTTTTGAGTTGACTAAACAGGCGGACGCATTCCTCATAGGTAATGCCAATCCTGCGGGCGATTTGATGATGTGAGAGTTCTATCTTTAACTCTTCGCCGTCCGAGTTTACCTGAGTTTGTAATAAATGAGCCAACCGCACAATTGCTCGTTCCGAAACAAGATCGTGAATGGTTTGGTGCATTTGTTGGAGCCGCTGATTGTAGACTTCCAAAATTCTAAATGCGACTTCAGGGGTATGTTTGATTCGATCGAGTAAAGCTGTTCGATCGATCGTTAATACTTGCGAATCGACGATCGCCGTAACTGTTGCAGGTGCAATTGCATCGCCAAATAATGCTGGAGCTGCAAAGATTTCATTTTGAGCTAAGGTGCGTAATAATGTTTCTTTTCCCGATGTGCCGATGCGAGTGAGTTGAAGTGTCCCTTCGATGAGTATATGCAGTTGTGGCAACAATAGATCGCCTTCTAGCATCACGATTTCTCCTTTTTGATAAGGATGCAGAAATGTATGCGGCTGTAAAGAAATAATATCGGACTCGGATAAATCTCTGAGTACTGAAACTTGCTTTAATCGCTCGTTAAGGTAATCTCTCATATTCGCTTGGTTTCTTTTAACAAACTTTTGTTGCCCGTGATACATTAGAGCTGTCTCATCTATGGCTAGGATTAGAGGAGTGAATTTCTCAATCCCGATTATTTAGATCGCTTCAGTGTAGTCTCATTCTGAGACAGAACGAACGAATCGCCATCGCAGTAAAGGATACAGCGTTTAATGAAAGTTGTTTATGACCCAGACAAGGATATTTTGCAAATTACTTTCATCGAAATGACCGTTGAGGAAACGGCTCAAATCTCCCCAGGATTAGTATTAGACTATGACGGCGATGGTAATGCGATCGGCCTCGAGATTGCCAATGCGTCCACTAAAGTGGATAATCCTCGTGCTATTGCCTACGTCGTTGGCGACGCAAATGTTGATAAGCCTCAAATTAAAATTTGCAGGATTTAGCCATCTGGTAGGGGTAATTCATGAATTACCCCTACCAGATGGTGCGAGCGGTTTTTTAGTTAGATTTGTGGCGTAGATTTACCCACCCGCGCTATAAATGTGCTGCCCTACGGGCACCCCTGTCTTGTCGGTGCTTGGTTGATTTTCATCGCCCTAGAAACAAAGGCGGAAAATCAATCCGCGTTTTTATTCGGGGATTCCCCCCGAATAAAAACGCCGCTCCTCGGAGGGGATTTTCTCTGTGTCTCCCATTCCCCCTAAAATATGACTGATAAAGTGCGAATTCTGATGTGCGCTCCGCACCATTACGATGTGGATTATGTAATTAATCCGTGGATGGAAGGTAATATTCATCGATCGAGTCGAGACAACGCCGAAGCCCAATGGGATAAACTTTATCAAGTATTACAAACCTATGCGACGATCGATCTAGTCGAGCCGCAAAAAGGTTGGCCAGATATGGTATTTACGGCAAATGCGGGGTTAATATTAGGCGATACTGTTGTCCTCAGTCGCTTTTTTCATCCCGAACGTCAGGGCGAGGAACCTTATTTTCAAGCATGGTTTGAAAGTCAGGGGTATAAAGTACATCTGTTGCCGAAGAATCTGCCGTTTGAGGGTGCAGGTGATGCGCTGATGGATCGAGCCGGAGGTTGGTTATGGGCGGGTTATGGCTTTCGATCGGAATTAGATTCTCATCCCTATTTAGCTCAATGGTTGGATGTAGAGGTGCTGTCGTTACGATTGGTCGATCGACGGTTTTATCACTTGGATACTTGTTTTTGTCCGCTGACTGATGGATATTTATTATACTATCCGGCGGCTTTTGATACTTATTCCAATCGCCTGATCGAGTTACGAGTTCCGGCTGAGAAACGGATGGCGATCGAGGAAGCAGATGCGGTGAATTTTGCCTGCAATACGGTGAATATCGACAAAATTGTGGTGATGAATAAAGTCAGCGATGGCTTGAACCAAATCTTATCAGAGCGCGGTTTTACTGTTGTCGAAACACCCCTAACAGAATTCCTCAAAGCAGGAGGAGCGGCTAAATGTTTGACGCTGCGAGTGACTGAACCACATCAGGAGTCACCCCAATTATCTACAGTTCAAAACCGCACGATTAAACTGGAAGGTCATTTACTCGATTCCGGTTTGGTAAATCGTGTTCTTGATACGATCGTCGCTGGCGGTGGTAGTTTTCAAGTTGCCAATTTTACCCTCGGCGAACAACGGTTAGATACATCAGTAGCAGAGGTGAAAGTTTCTGCTCCCGATGCGATCGTCATGGCGGACATTATGGGGCAATTAATCGACCTGGGGGCAGTTGATACCGCTGGGGACATTTTGGACGCTAACCTAGCCCCTGTGACCCAGCTAGGGGTCGCTGCGGATGATTTCTATGCAACGACGATCTATCCGACGGAAATCTCGATCGCGGGTGAGTGGATTTTGGTGCAGGGGCAGCGGATGGATGGCGCAATTGCGGTGACGCAGACATCCACAGGTGCGGTGGCTCGATGTAAGTTGCTGCGAGACTTACAGGTAGGTGAATCGGTAGTAGTTGGAAGTGCCGGAATTCGGACGAAACGCACGACTACAACGCTCAAAAAGAAAACGGAAGAATTTAGCTTTATGGGTGCGGGTGTATCCAGCGAACGACGGGTAGAATTAGTCGTCGAACAAGTTGCCTGGGATTTACGCCGGATTCGCGATCGAGGTGGTAAAGTTGCCGTGGTAGCTGGGCCAGTTGTAATCCATACTGGGGGCAGCGAACACCTAAATCAACTGATTCGAGAGGGCTATGTTCACGCTCTATTAGGTGGAAATGCGATCGCGGTTCACGATATCGAACAGTCCTTAATGGGCACCTCATTAGGCGTAGATATGCAGCTCGGCGTATCTGTACATGGCGGACACCGCCACCACCTCAAAGCAATTAATACAATTCGTCGCTGTGGGAGTATTGCCAAGGCAGTTGAGCAGGGTGTATTACGCAGCGGGGTAATGTACGAATGCGTCAAAAATAATATTCCCTTTTCCCTCGCCGGATCGATTCGCGATGATGGCCCCCTGCCAGATACTAAGATGGATCTGATCGAAGCTCAGGCAGAATATGCCCGCCTGATTGAAGGTGCTGACTTGATTTTGATGCTGTCGAGTATGCTGCACTCGATCGGCGTGGGAAATATGACCCCCGCAGGTGTGAAAATGGTCTGTATTGATATTAATCCCGCCGTAGTGACCAAATTGAGCGATCGCGGATCGATCGAGTCAATTGGGGTTGTCACCGACGTAGGGCTATTCCTGAGCCTACTGGTGCAACAACTCAATAAACTAGCTGGATTAGTCGAGAGTTGATAATCGATCGTTGCCCAAACATCAGCCACTTTGGGCAGATCTAACGAGTCTAAAAATTAGCAACTTCTAATTGTTAAGTTACCAAATAAATATGCGAATTTTTAGGATTTTAAAATCTCTAATATCTGACGATCAAAAATTCCTACATGGCTTAGAAATTATTGAAGGCTGGGTTTCTAAGCTCCTATCGATCGGGATGATCTTAGTTACTATTATAGCTATTTTCCATCTAGGCTATTCTTTAGTCGAAACATTGGTCGCAACTTTTTATCAACATAATGATGCTAATTTTAATGCGGAGCTGTTTCAGTTATTTGGACTATTTCTAAATGTATTAATTGCCTTAGAGATTCTAGAAAATATTACGGCTTACCTCAAGAAGCACGTCGTCCAAGTCGAGCTAGTATTAGTTACCTCTCTAATTGCCGTATCTAGAAAAATCATCATCTTAGATTTGGAAAAGAAAGATAGTAACGATCTAATCGCTCTTGCTGTTGCTGTATTCTCTCTGTCAATTAGTTATTTGATTATTCGTCAAGCTAATAGCAAAAATCATTGATTAGTACTGGAAGGTGTAAATCCAAGTACTATTTTGGAAAGAGATGGGAGACTCTAGAGATAAATCTGGGGGGCGGATAACTAATTTTATGCTTGATGGGACAAATCCCCGACTTCTGCGAGAAGTCGGGGATTTGTTTTGTAATGGTCGAAATGCTTGCAGTGACAACGATTGGAGCCATTTCGAGTGGGGATATGCTCGATCGACAATAGAGAATGATAAGAATAATTCATAGAGCATATTCAATATTCGTTTCAAAATTAAGCTGTATATCTCTATGCATAGAGAAATAAATGATATAAACTTGTTTAAGAACGAGTCAAGTCTATGAATCAATCAATAGATAGCCATAATTCGTTAGATCATAGATGAAAATCTATTGTTTTAAAATACCTAACTCTATCAATAAACTGATTCTTATAAAACAGATAATTAAAACCCAAATTGTAGATCTATAAATTAACAAGATGGAACACATAGTTAATCAACTTTCTCGACGTAAATTTATCCTTACCGCTGGCGCAACGGCAATAGTGGGATTGGGATTAAAAGGCTGTACCACTAATTCTGGTCAATTAACACCGATTAAAGCCGCTAATGTCAATGGTGGTGGTGGGATCGAAACTACCAAAGCTAGAATCGGTTTTATCGGTCAAACCGATGCCGCTCCATTGGTAATTGCTAAGGTCAAAGAATTGTTCGCCAAACATGGCGTACCGGACGTAGAACTGGTCAAACAACCGTCTTGGGGGGTAACTAGAGATAACCTCCAAATTGGTTCGGCTGGGGGCGGTTTGGATGGGGCAATGGTATTAAGTCCGATGCCCTATCACATGAGCATGGGGACGATTACTGTTAATAATAAAAAGCTACCGATGTATGTGGTAGCACGGTTGAATACTGGGGGACAAGGTATTTCGGTAGGGAAGCTCTATCAAGATGCAAATGTTGGTTTGGATTCTTCTAAATTGAAGGCTAGAGTTGACAGAGAAAGATCTGCTGGTAATTATCTCCGATTTGCCCATACTTTTAAGGGTGGAAATAGCGATCTCATGTTGCGCTATTGGTTAGCTGCGGGTGGAATCGATCCGAATAAAGATGTGATTAGTTTGGTGGTACCTGGCTCCCAATTAGTCCCGAATATTAGAGTTAATAACATCGATGGTTTTTGTGTGGGCGATCCTTGGCACGTTCGTTTAATCAATCAAAAGTTGGGCTATACCGCTTTTGTCACTAATGAGTTGTGGCAAGATCATCCTGAGAAAGCTCTAACTTTCCGGAGTGATTGGGTCGATCGAAACCCGAATACAACTAAAGCAATTGTTAAGGGTTTAATGGAGGCGCAACAATGGTGCGATAAACCAGAAAATCGTTTAAATATGGCGACAGTTCTTTCCGATCCTGAATGGGCAAAAGTACCAGTTAAAGATATTCAAGATCGTTTGACGGGGCGAGTTGATTATGGTAATAATCGCCCGATTGCCGAGCAGAGTCCGAATATTATGCGCTATTGGGATAACCATGCGAGTTATCCATTTAAGAGTCACGATTTGTGGTTCTTGACTGAGAATATGCGCTGGGGACAAATTTCGACAAATACCGATACCAAGCAAATAATCGATCGAGTAAATCGTGAAGATATCTGGCGAGCTGCGGCGAAGGAATTGAACTTAGATGCAGCTCAAATCCCAACTAATACTTCTCGCGGAGTCGAAACATTTTTTGATGGGGTGAAGTTCGATCCAGCTAATCCCAAGGCTTACTTAAATAGTCTGAAAATCAAACAAGTCTAATTAAAATAGAGAGGATAATCAATCATGGCTAGAACTATTAATCGTCCACAACCTACTCGAATAGCTCAACTATTAAGTAACAAGAAAACTCGTAAAGTAATTGCCCCACTAATTGCCGTCGCCGTGCTGTTGTTAATTTGGCAACTTCTGACTCTCAGCCCTGATTCTAATTTACCTAGTCCGATTAAAGTAGTCGAACAAACGTGGGAATTAATTATCAATCCTTTCTTTGATAAAGGTGCAACAAATAAAGGTTTATTCTGGCAGATTTGGGCAAGTCTGCAACGGGTACTTCAAGGCTTTACTCTAGCGGCAATTGTGGGCATCTCGATTGGAATTGTCGTCGGTACTAATGAGTTTTTATACGATGCTCTCGATCCAATTTTTCAGATTTTAAGAACTATCCCACCTTTGGCTTGGTTGCCGATTGCCCTAGCGACATTTCAGCAATCTAATCCTTCAGCAATTTTCGTGATTTTTATTACTTCAATCTGGCCGATTATCCTTAATACGATCGCAGGCGTTCAACAAATCCCGCAAGATTATGTCAATGTCTCTAAGGTTTTGCAGTTATCTAGAAAAGAGTATTTCCTCGATGTTGTATTTCCCGCAACCGTTCCCTATATCTTTACTGGATTGAGAATTGGAGTTGGTTTATCTTGGTTAGCAATTGTCGCAGCCGAAATGTTAATCGGTGGTGTGGGGATTGGTTTCTTTATCTGGGATGCTTGGAATGCGGCTAATATCAGTCAGATTATTATCGCTTTATTGTATGTCGGATTAGTTGGTTTGTTGTTGGATAAAACAATTGCTTTTATCGCAACTAAGGTTGTTCCTGACGAAACTACATAGTTGAAAGATCGCATGGGTGGTTTTCTAGTGGGGGAGGGCGGGTTTGCATAGGAATTTTCGGTGTAAGCGAATATCGTTAGCATAAACCCGCCCCTACAGATCTTTGCATCACCAACACGTTAATATATCAAACCTATTCATACATCTCGTAGGGGCGGGTTTATGCTAGTTAGTCCAGTTTTGCAACATTCAATCCCAAACAAACCCGCCCAACCCCACAAACAACAATCGATTATCATCCGACAATCGCCAAAAACAAATTTAAAATTACTATGTCTAACTAGTTAATACAGGTAAATAATCATGTCTAATTTCGTTGAAGTTGGTCAAGTAGGTAAAACATTTAATCTCGCCAATGGTGGTAGCTATATCGCCTTAAAAGGCATCGATTTAAACATCCGTAAGGGCGAATTTATTTCCCTAATCGGACACTCTGGTTGTGGTAAATCTACCCTGCTAAATATTATCGCTGGCTTAGATGGAGCGACTGATGGCATCGTTTTAGTTGATGATACACCAGTGACGAAACCAGGCCCCGATCGAATGGTAGTATTTCAGAATTATTCGCTGTTACCGTGGCTAACTGTGCGCGAAAATATTGCGATGGCGGTGAATAAAGTTCTCCAAGGATTACCCAAAGCAGAACGCGCGGATATCGTCGAACAACATATCGATATGGTAGGATTACGTGCCGCCGCTGACAAGAAACCTGGGCAACTTTCTGGGGGAATGAAACAGCGAGTATCGATCGCTCGCGCATTTGCAATTAAGCCCAAAGTATTACTTTTAGATGAACCTTTTGGAGCCTTAGATGCCCTGACTCGTGGTGGTTTACAAGAGCGATTAATGCAGATTTGTGAGGAGAATCAGGTGACTGCGGTAATGGTGACTCATGATATCGATGAAGCATTACTATTATCCGATCGAATCATCATGCTCACAAATGGCCCAGAATCCAAAATTGGGCAGATTTTAGAGGTAGATATTCCGCGTCCGCGCAAACGATTGGAAGTAGTCGAACATCCTAGCTATTATAGTTTGCGAAGTGAGATGATCTACTTCCTCAATCAACAAAAACGAGTCAAGAAAATCCGCGCTCAAAAGACTACTGTAGTCGCCCGTCATGGCTTAGAAAAAGTCAATATTCAACTCGGATTTGTGCCGCTTACTGCTTGTGCGCCGCTGGCTATTGCCAAAGAAAAAGGCTTTTTCCTCAAGTACGGATTAGATGAAGTTAGTTTAGTCAGAGAATCGAGTTGGCGGGGAATTGTCGATGGGATTAGCGGTGGCTATGTAGATGCCGCCCAGATGCCCTCTGGGATGCCTGCATGGTTAACTCTAGGTGGAAACAACGATGAACCCTTGCCAGTCGTCACAGCCCTGACTATGGCGCGGAATGGGAATGCAATTACCCTCAAAGAAGAGCTATATCAACAAAATATTAGAACTCTCGATGACTTCCATCAATTTATCGTTAATACTCCAGAAAAACGGCATAACTTTGGGATGGTACATCCATCTTCGATGCACAACTTATTACTGCGATATTGGCTAGCTGCTGGTGGTATCGATCCTGATAATGATGTCAATTTAATGACAATTCCACCCGCCCAAATGGTAGTGGATTTAAAAGCAGGTACGATCGATGGTTACTGTGTCGGAGAACCCTGGAATTATCGCGCCGCCAGTGAAGGAAAAGGCTTTACAATTGCCTCTGATTTAGGCATTTGGAATGGTCATCCTGGCAAAGTATTAGGAGTCCGAGAAGATTGGGCTAATGCTTATCCTAATACTCATATTGCCCTAATTAAAGCATTATTAGAAGCCTGTAAATACTGCGCCGATCCAAATAATGTCAACGAAATTCGCCAGCTCTTATCTCGAAAAGAATATCTAGGCATGAAAGTTGATTATATCACTTTTGCAGACCCAAACAACGATTCAGGTATTCACGATCCACACAAAGAATATGCCCACCCGCAATTTTTTGGTAATGGTTTAAATCGTCCCAGCCGAACCGAACAACTATGGATTATTACCCAAATGGCACGCTGGGGAATTACCCCCTTTCCCCGCAATTGGGTAGAGATTTTAGAGCGAGTTTGTCGGATGGGTGCATTTAGTACTGCGGCGCGAGAACTCGGTTTAGATGTCGATTATAGTCGCAATGCGATCGAACTATTCGACGGTGTAAAATTCAACGCCGAAGATCCGATCGGTTATCTCAATCAATTGAAAATTAAACGTCCAATTTCAGTTGCCGAAATAATTCTCGATCGACGGAGAGGTTGATGGTGATAAGTCGTAGATCTGGATCCCCCCTAGCCCCCCTTAAAAAGGGGGGAACTGGAATCTTCGTCCCCCTTAAAAAGGGGGATTTAGGGGAATTCAGATCTACGATCGAGTACAAAAAATCTTCGCAAGTGTTCTAGTAAATCTAAATAATAAATATCATGATAGTAGCTCGATCGACATCTAAAAGCTCCCAACAAATAACTAATAAACTCCCATTTTTACTAGTTGAAAATGTTGCTAAAATTTACCCCACCGCCAAAGGTACTTATACAGTCCTAGAAGATGTAAACCTCACCGTCAACAAAGGCGAATTCATCTGCTTAATCGGACACTCAGGCTGTGGTAAATCAACCCTCCTAAATATGGTAGCTGGATTTAGTCAACCTAGTATCGGTAGGGTTGAATTAAACGGAGAACCAATTTTACAACCTGGTCCCGATCGCATGATGGTATTCCAAGGCTATGCACTATTACCGTGGAAAACAGCTTTTGAAAATGTTTATTTAGCAGTGAATTCTGTCTATCCTACTAAATCCAAAGCGGAGAAAGTCTCGATCGTCAACGAACATTTAGCGATGGTAGGATTAGCAGATTCTGCCGAGAAAAAGCCCCGCCAATTGTCAGGAGGGATGAAGCAACGAGTCGCAATTGCCCGCGCTCTATCGATCCGCCCTGAAATTTTAATTCTAGATGAACCCTTTGGAGCATTGGATCAAATCACCAAAGAGGAATTGCAAGAAGAATTAATGCGGATTTGTGGTGAACAAAATTGTACAGTTTTAATGATTACCCATGATATTGACGAGGCATTATTTCTCGCCGATAAACTAGTAATGATGACAAATGGCCCTGCGGCTAAAATTGGGGAGATTTTGAATATTCCGTTTGAACGTCCTCGCGATCGAGACCAGATCATGGAAGATCCAGAATACTATAATTTACGCAACTACGCGCTCGATTTCCTCTACAATCGTTTCGCTCATGATGATGAATAAAAGAAGCTTGCCCTGAAATTTAGGGTAGGTGCAAGATGAGAGTTAAGTAGCACTTGCTCTAACTGTCTGGGGGTGGGTTCCTCAGCCGCCCCCATAACTCGAATTTAAAATAGGTGAATTAGACCCCTGCGATTTGTTAAACTGGATCAGGCTTTAAGTTTACACAAATCTCCAGTAAACTTCGATCTTGCTTTCCCACGGTGATATGTATGCTTGACGTAAAGCCTATTCTGGCTCAACAATCGATGGTAAATTCTACCCATTATCCAGTGATGGTGATTGGTGGAGCAGAAGATAAGGTAAATGGCTGCGATATCTTAACCGCTTTCTTTCACAGTGCGGGCGGTAAGGCGGCGACAATCGGCATCATTCCCTGTGCATCCCAAGAACCGAGCGTAGTTGGTGACAGGTATTATCAGCTATTCAAGGGGATGGGTGCTAGACAAATTCAGATCCTCGATATTCGTCAGCCGAAAGAATGTGATGAATCTCGCTGGCTGAACATTTTAGCCGACTGTACGGGGATTTTCTTCACTGGCGGCGATCAAATGCGGTTGTGCGATCTCTTGGTTGGAAGCAAGTT
This sequence comes from Chamaesiphon sp. 336R_metabinner_41, assembly GCA_025359915.1. Lineage (GTDB taxonomy): Bacteria > Cyanobacteriota > Cyanobacteriia > Cyanobacteriales > Chamaesiphonaceae > Chamaesiphon. The sequence continues at coordinate 12,920 of JANYDE010000064.1, forward strand.
TATGGCGACTATTCAAGAGCGAATTCAATTCGGCGATCTTGTCTTTGCTGGAACTAGTGCTGGTGCGGCGATTGTGGGCGAAAGGATGATTTCCGGCGGAATCAGTGGTGAATCGCCAAATCGCTCGCTCGTAGATTTAACCGACGGGTTAGGTATTTTTCCTGAGCTATTAGTAGATCAACATTTTCACAACCGCAATCGGATGGCGAGATTAATGAGTGCGATCGCGGCAAATCCTGATAAATTAGGGATCGGCATCGATGAGGATACCTGTGCAGCTTTTAATGATGATGGCACGTTTGAAGTCGTCGGTAAGGGCACAATTACGATTATCGATCCAGGTAAATTAACCCATACAAATTATCTAGATTCCAGTCAAACTTCACCACTGAGTCTGCATAATCTAACCGTACACGTATTGAGTCAGGGCGATCGATATGACTATCAAACTCGAACTGTGATCTCAGCTCATGGCTAAAGATCTATTTCATCAAGTCGTCAAAGATGCACTGATCAAAGATGGTTGGAACATCACCCACGATCCATTTCCAGTTGACTATGGAGATATATATTTGCTTGTATATGACGTAGAAGAACGGAGTATAGTCAAATGGAAAAAATAAACCGCTATCGTCAAATCATTCAGGATATTCTCACTGCCCATAGTCAAATTCAACCCGCTTATGGTGAAATTGAAATGGGGCTGCTATTTGATATAACTCGCGATCGATATCAGGTACTCAGAGCTGGCTGGTTACAAAAGAAGCGCGTATATGGGGCATTAATTCACATCGATCTTAAAGGTGAAACTATCTGGATCCAATACGATGGTACAGAAGTTGGAGTTGCTAATTAACTAGTCGAACAAGGCATTCCCAAAGAGGATATTGTGTTGGCGTATCATTCTCAGTTTATCCGTCAGTATGATGGCTTTGCGATCGGATAGGATATCATGAACTACATTCTTAGTAGCATCGCTTCTAGTGATAGATTTAGCTCGACAGCTTGGATCTCTGTTTTAGGAATTAAACCCTGATTCATCGTGTCAAAGACTAAATTAGTGGTGTAGTCCTCGATCGATAGTTGAGCTTTGTCGCCGTCAGTGTAGTCACGGAGAATCTGCTGAACTTCCTTGTTTTGCTTCCAATCATTCAACAGCCGCATAGCTTGTTTAATCTGTTGTCTAGTCAGCCCTTTCGGTAGGCTCTCTAATTGCTGAATCCGGCTATTGATTTTGTTTAATCGATCTGAACTAATATTGACAGGGTTTCCGAGCCGATTAAGACCGCAATCTCGCGATCTGATTGTGGTCGCTCGACTGGATTTTTACAAGTCGCGATCGGTGCGAATAATCGGAATAGTTCTTTGCGTTTGAGATTGGAACTACATCGATCGCCTTTACAGGCATGGTGTTGAGTGAAGGTTGTTTCTTTATCATCACTATAATATTGCTTGGTACTACCGATCGCCAACCCAATTCCAGCAGCAGCAATATCTCGATCTTTTGCCATATAGCTAAAGTAGTCGATGACAGTATCAGAGAACGTGGAAATTAATAATACCTTATGCCCTTGGGATGTTAGTTCGCGGACTTTTTGAGTGACTTGTTCGCGCTTGTGGTCTTTGATAAATTCGGTAGTTAGCAACTTTTGAATTTCGACGAGGTGTGCCAAATCGCGATCGCAATAATCTAGTAATAGCTGATGAATTCTGTTTGCAGCGGCGGTATCTAAACCATCTGTAGCTTGCTCGATCGATGTTTTTAGTTTTTGCCGCTTTTCTAATTTTGGCTCGGTTTCTAGTTTATCTTCTTCTGCCTCATCCTCATCTTCTCGATCCCATAGTTCCAATTGGTCGGATGATTTAGCAACTTTACTAGATCCGGTCGAACTGAACTTATAATGTTCAAACAAAAATGCTCTCAATCCTTCTGGATCTGGATTGCAATTATTTAATCGATCCTGCATTTGTTCGATTCGACGACGGAAATTGATAATCGTCCGCCCCAACGCATACATACTCGATTCGGCTCGTTGGAGAAAGAAACGGCGTTGATTTTGCAATAGTCCCCGCTGTTCGCCGCTACCTGTAAAGTATCGCACCGGATCTGAGAATGGGATATAGAGATCATCCTCGAACCGAGTGAAAATTTTATCGAGGGCTTGTTCGGTTTTTTCTTCAAAGTTGACTTGTAGCCATGCCGCTTGACGACGAGCGTAAGTATTGAGATCGGGGGTTGCGTTGGAGAAATAACTCCTTGTAAGTCCGTCGGAAGATATCGGTATCTTCGGTAAAATTTTTCAGCCCGATATCACGGTTCTCAAACCAAGTAATAATCTCAGCCGGAAATCCTAAATCCTTGAAGAATTGAGGATGGGAGCGAAAAGGCTGGAGAATATTATAAATATCATCGCGGCGGTTGTTCCAGGGAGTAGCCGTGAGCAGGAGATAATGACGCTGTTTGCCAGCGCGTGCTTGAATATCTAAGCAGGTACGATGGATACGGTTGCTAGCATTACGAATACCTTCATGGGCTTCGTCGATAATCACCAAGTCAGCACCACCATGACGACTAAAATCATCGATAAAGCCGTTGCCTTTGCGACTCATCAGGTTCTTGTTGTAGAGTTCATAGTCGATATGATTGCCGCGAAAATTGAGTTCTGCCATTTCTCGTTCCCAGTTATCGTGGAGCTTTTGGGCGGCGACGACTGAGATTTTCGCTTGGGGATTATTCTGGAGATAGAGCCGAGCGACAGCGGCAGCGAGGCGAGTTTTTCCTAAACCAACGGCATCAGCACAGACAGCTACGCCAAAGTTTTGCATCACTTGGAGACAGTGTTGCGCTCCCGATTTTTGATGCTCGAATAGCGTCCCTTCGTTGGTGAGTTGTTCGAGCAAATCACTTTGCTGAATCTGAAACTGGTGGGGACGCTGTTGAGATAGCCAGTAGAGAAAGTCTTGTGGTTGCCCATATTTGCCGCTGAGGAGGATTTCGACAGCCTGTTTAAAGCCAGGAATTTCGGGGAAATCGGGAATAGTCAGAGTTGGTTCAACAGTTGGCGGCTGTTTTGGTTGAACGGAATATGTACCCGTTGTAGTTTGGACGATGAATCGATCGATCGATTGCGGCGGATGATCGGGATCGATGGTAATATCGGCTTGAATCAGATCGGGAGTTTGATGGGTAATCTCGATCAAGATTAAATCATTATCAGCTACATTAATTTCGGTGACTTGACCCAGATGTTCGCCAGCTATTTCGACAATATTTAGCCCAGGTGTGAGGAGATCGGGAGTAATGCTATCGATCTGCGGCTGTTGGATTTGGGTACGTCGTTGCTTTTCCTGAAGTACCTGCTGAAGAAAATCTGAACTCAGATCGTAGGCAAAATTGGGCTTTGACCATTCCTCATCAAATTCCTCGATAAACTCCAAAATGCTCGATCGATCGCTTTCAGATACCCAGGAGCGCAGAAATAGACAACGTTCAAAGTTCTGAGAATGAGCGGCAACTGTGAAGTTATTCGATCCTTCATGTAGAGCGTGATTGTCTTTACTATCGCTAAAAATCCCCGTCTTACTATGGTAGATACCGCGCCCACCTTCCATTTTGACGAGCTTGATTTCCAAGAAGCCCAAGCGAATCAATTCAGCCAGAATTTCGGTACCAGAAAAATTACTCTGTTCCAATCCCTGAAGAAATTCTGCCAGGGTGCGCTGAATAAACTGGGTAGGGTTGCTAGTATCGTAAAGCTGCTCCAGCGCGAGGATGTCCCGTTCTTTGGTAAAACCGCGCCAATCCATCAGCAGCCGAATTCGTCCATCGGCTTGAATAATGTCTTGAAGCGGTTCTTCATAGACTTTGAGCAATCCACTATCAAAATAAGCGGTAGCGCGACGGTAAATCGTACTGCGTTGGAGTAGTTGATTAATCGCAGATTGATATTCATCCAAATCTTGGGGAATATTGTAATGACCCTTGAGATGCTCGATCCCGCGAAAGCTATTCGCTAGCAGCGTTTTATCCTTTATCCTGGCGACTTCCTGAAGAAATTGCTTGATGAGTGAAAGCGAACCAGTCCGCAGTAGTGCGGTGGATGGAATATCACCAGGATTTTTGGGAGCGTAGGTGATGATGTAGCCAGTGCGTTCATCAATCCGAATCAGTTTGTGAGTAGTGTCTTGGTTCCCAAAGCCCAGAAATCGGATCACATTCTTGAGCAGGCTATCAGCATCCTGATGTTTGAAGACAAGCCAGTATTGATTTTCCAGACCGCGAATCGGCGTACCTTCGAGGTGATAATAGGGACGTTGACGGATGATGAGATCTTGGATGTCTTGTTCGCGCATGGGACTGGCTGCTACTTTAAGGAAAAGATCGATTCACGCAGATTTTTTTGTGAACGCACTTAAAGTTAGTAATCCCCATCAGCATGAAGAAATTTGGGTGGCTCTAAAATATATAGGAGTGGGTTTATGCAATTGGGTAAAGATCTCACCAGCGATTTGAGAGCAAAACCTGCCTATCTCCACCAGCCGTCTATAAATCTAGGCTAGTAATAGTCACAATGCCATTCGGAGTTGTATTGACTTCTAGCTTATACCCTTCTAATAATCCCATCCCAATCAATACTCCAGAAGTTGCTGCATTTACTTCGACGAACCTTCTCGAACCATCCCAAATTACTGTTCCAGTATAAACACGAAATTGAGAAATAGTACCATCACCTAATGTGGCTTTTTGATATCCCTGTGGAACAAGATCTAGTTCTAATACCATTTCAATCGGCAGGATTAGATCGCCATTGAATCCGGTGTCGATAACTGCCTCAACAGCAATTTTTTGACTTTGATCTCCAATAATTACTAAATTGAGAACTGCTTCTCTCTGCTGATTGACTCGCCCAAACATCATGATTTAAGCTGGATATACAGAGTTGAATCGGTGAACGCTCTGGGCACCTATTCGCTCAAACCATAATTGAGCATCTGGAATTCGATCGAACATTTTGGCAGCAGCAGCTAGAGTTGTGTCAGCTAATTCAAATTCACCTGTTTCAATATCGATCGCGATAATCTTACCATCAAAATCTTTAGCCAATTTTGGCAGTATTTGCTCTTGATATATTTGAGTGCCTTTCGAGGCAAATTCTTCTGGACTATATCTCAGTGTGTTAGTACTCATATCTTCCATTGACCTGTACTACCTCAAGTATATCGCAATAACTCTTTACCCAGCCCTGTTTCACCTATAATGTTGAGTAGATTCCTGAGATGACGTGTAAATGAATACTCAGTTAGTAGACTCGATCGTGCAATTAGTTGAAACTCTTCCCCCCGCTGAGAGGGATTTAGTCAAACGTAAATTATCGTACATAGTTCCGCCCCAGGCTCTGACGGAACGCCAGAATTTTTCCAGTGAGCTAACTTTAGCAGAACGTCGCGCTTTTCTACGTCAGCCGTTGGCAGAGCGACGATCGATCCTTGCGAAACAAGCCGAGGAAATGCTCACACATTACCAATCATCAACTGAATGGCGAGAATTGATGGCTGGAGATATCATCAATGACTAGCTCATTTTCACCACAAAGAGGAGAAGTTTGGTTAGTTAATTTCGACCCAACTCTAGGTACAGAAATCCAAAAAATTAGACCAGCCGTAGTGATTAGCTCGAATGACGTTGGAGCATTACTAATTAAATTAGTCGCGCCGATTACCGATTGGAAAGATCGGTATTTTAGGAATTTATGGCACGTCAGGATCGATCCTACTGTTGACAATGGTTTGAGCAAGAGTTCTAGTGTTGATACACTCCAACTCCGAGGTGTCGATACTCAGCGATTTATCAAGAAGTTAGGAGTACTTTCATCAGATGAAATAGCCGCTATTACGATCGCAATTGTTACTGTAATTGAAGCAGAGATTTGACGATTGGCTCGATCGAACCCAGTTAACCAGACTCCCACTAATAAATCCCCTCCTCGGAGGGGTGCCCAACGGGCGGGGTGGGTAAAATCTCCGCCATTCACCAATATCTCTTGATCGCATCCCCCGATCGAATTAACCCAATCTGGACGTATTTAGAGTTGGCAGGTGGGTAGCGAAGATCTACCCACCCCGCCCTGAAGGGCACCCCTCCCAAGAGGGGATTTTTGAGGCTAGTTATATTCAGCATCCAACGGCCAATTCGGAATCGCCGCATCGATTTTAGCCATCAGATCGATCGATTGTCCTAGCGCAACCACAATTTTTTGATAATGCCTGATATCATCTTGACTCAGTGTGCGACCTTTGCGATCTTTGAGCCATTTCTGGCAAACTTGATAACCGCCAACATGGAAGTTCCAAACCGCTTCAGGTACATCCATAAAGCCATCTTTTTGCTTGTTGATGACTACTTTGCCACTTTCATATTTAGGATGCCCAGCATCGACAATCCAGCCGCCACCATTATCGATAAATGGGGATGATGTTTGGTCTAGGATCGGGGATTTCATCAGGTGTAAGTTCACCAATTGCTCTCCCAATTCACCCAATTGACGGAATAAATCAACATTACGGGTGAGTGGTACACGGGGGAAATCTCCCTTTAGGAATTCGGCGTAGCGGCTGCGGTATTCGGGGCAATGGAAGATGGCGTAAATATAGTGAAAGATAGATTCAGGTGTGGAAGTATAGCCGAAGTTTTGTTCGATTTGCGCGAGAAATTCAGGTGCAATATTAGGCTTCCGTGTAATTCCCATCTCTATTTCACCTGGGGTTGTAGGGTAGAGATAGAGGGGAGCTATTTGCATTATCCCTTTATTACTATAAAAAGCTCTATTATCAATCAAATCAGTTGTCACGAAAAAATGATTGTAATCTCCTTCCAGTGATGCTTGACGCATAAAAGACAATCCTAAATTCTCCCCTGCCAGCATATGACGCAATACTTCACCACGCGGCATACAATGAAAACCTTTAGATCTACCTGTATAGTAAGTTTGCCGTGTGTCAAATGGGCGATATAAAATTGGAGTAATACCATTTACTGATATTTCCGATCGCTTTAAATCTTTTTGAGCAAGATCGACTTTCCAATCACGAGAATCTTCACCTAAATTATATTTTAATCTAGCTATCTCGACAGGCAAATTGGCAAAGTCATTTACTGTTCGTAAAATTTCTTCTTGCGACCAATGAATTGTCAGTGCATCTCTAGATGTTACGATTCCGACACTATTAATAGGGAATATATCAGTTATTTTCCAATATCGATCGTACTCTGTGCGTAAGAATGAATTTTGAGGAATAAATAGATAAAAATTAGAAGATTCAATGTCAAGATGCGACCATTGAGTTGTTGTCAGATCCAGGGTTGATAATTCTCGTTCTTTAACGCTGGATAAGCCGTGTAAACTGGCATGAAAGACTTTTGACATGGAGAAGCACCGAAGACGTTTTTATCTTCTAGGGTGCCCATCAAGGATGCCATTCTAACGCGAGAGTGGAATTGATGTGACGATCGATCTTCCCTAACCTGTTTCAACAGGTTTTAATACGTTAGCCCGCATTTTAATCGCGGGCGGGGTTGGTGCGTAGATGGGGTGAATCGATCGCATCCACAGGCATAGATATTGGTGTTCAGCCACAACCGCCCGCAGATGAATCGCGGGCTACCTGAATTAAGTCCACTCAAGTGGACTGATAATCAATCGATACCACCCGCAACCTGTTTCAACAGGTTTAATACGTTAGCCCGCATTTTAATCGCGGGCGGGGTTGGTGCGGAGATGGGGACGATCGAATGAAATATCCCACTATAAAATTGGGAATAATAAGTAAGAACTTAGCAAATTAAAGATTGACGTGACATTCTGGAGAATCTATTATCATATTGTGTGGTCAACATCCGATCGATTACCACTCATCACTGAAAATATCGAAGTAAAACTCTACAAATATATCAAAAATAAATGTGATTCCCTAGACTGCCAATTACACGCAATTGGTGGGATTAGCGACCATATCCATCTGGTTATTTCTATTCCGCCGAGTATGTCAATTTCGGACTTTGTGAGACGAATTAAAGGTAGTAGTTCTCACTTTGTCAATCAAACTAAATTAGAATCAGAATCTAAATTTGCTTGGCAACGTGAATATGGTGTATTTTCGTTAGGAGGTCAACAACTCGATCGAGCAGTTGCTTATGCTAATAATCAGAAAGAACATCACGCACAAGGATCGACCGAACTTTTTCTAGAACCAGAAATTATTCATACCGCATAATAATCGACTGCATTTCAGCTACAACCTGTTTCAACAGGTTTTAATACGTTATCCCGCAATTTATTTGCGGGCGGGTTTGGTGCGTAGATAGGAATAATCGATCGTGTCCATCCGTATAAATATTAGTGTTCAGCCACAACCGCCCGCAGATAAATCGCGGGCTACCTAAATTAAGTCCACTCAAGTGGACTGAAACTCGATCGATTCTCCAACCTGTTTCAACAGGTTTTAACACGTTAGCCCGCATTTTAATTGCGGGCGGGATTGATGCGGAGCTATGGTAATTTAACCATCAAACCGATCGCAACACCCTGCTGAATATCAAAGACATTCTCATCCTTCGAGCCATCTGGTGCGACTTCCTTCTTCTTGCTATTGCCATGCAGATCCAAAACGTACATCTCATCAAAAGTCTTGTCCAAACTGCGCCGCATCCCCCGAAACGTCGGATTATCCAGATAACCATGATTTGTAATAAAAGCCAAAATCCCCATCCCCGTCTTCTGAATCCGCCACTGAGAGAACCGAATAAACTTCACATAGTCATCCTGTAACCACTTAGAATTCTTCTCACCCAAAGGCTGTCCATCCACTTGGTAATAGTCCTTGAGCAGATTGCTAATCCACTCGCCCTTATTCTCCGAATGTCCCGAATACGGTGGATTCCCGACAACTACCATCACAGGCTCATCCTGCTTGATGCTCGTTGCCTCATTCGCTTCCGACGCAATAAACTCATCAAACAAAAACTCCGACTTGCGCGGCGCATTATCCAACGTATTCGTCAAATACACCTTCAACCGTGGTGCCTGAGCGGAGTCGAAGGCACCACCGAACTCATAACCACTTTCCTGCAAAAACAAACTCAGCTTGAGATGAGCAATCGCATAGGGAGCCATCAACAACTCAAACCCCGCCACCCTCGGCAACAAATGATCGCGGACATATTGCGTCCACGACATCTCCCCAAACCGCTCCTTAATCAACCGCTGAGACTCCACATCCCCATCAGTCCCCTTAAACCGCCGCTCTACCAACTGAAAAATCCATAGTAGATACATGCCCGTACCCGTCGCTGGGTCTAGGATCATGACATCTGGATCTGCCAATCCCAATGGCTTGTGAAACTTATCCTTGAGCAGAATATCCACACTCCGCACCATGTACGAAACCACCGATTCCGGCGTGTAATAAACCCCGCGATTCTTTTTCAGCTTGGGATTATAAGCAGCCAAAAACGGCTCATAGAAATGGATGATAATGTCGTCCCGATTTCCCGTCTGGGAAAAGTCACTCAAAATCGCCTCCATCTTCGCCGCTCGGAGAATTCCAAAAATATTGGCAATCTCCGTAATCAACCCATCCCCCAAATCCTCTGCCTTCTGCTTGGAAATATCCTTAAATAATTGCCGCAAAAATGGGTTAGTTTCTGGTAACTGTTCCCATGCTGTTTCTCGATCGAATAATGGCTCCTTAATCGTCGGATCTACCTGTAAATCTTTCTGCCATTTCAGATGACTAAATACCCGCGCTGTAAATAAAGAATAAGCCACTGTCTGAGCATAAATATCTGCAAAACTATAATCCTTATCGTTTTCAGCCTCCAGCTTTAGAAAAGGAAGTAACTCTTGTTGAAAACTTTTCAACAGCTTGTGCAAATAGCCATCCTTCTCGCTTTTCTCATCCCGATAAACCTTGGGAATAATCTGCTCGATTCTTTTCGCCACCGTCGCTAATTGCTGGGCTAAATCCTTCGCAGTTTCGATCGGTTTGTAAAATGCAAACTCCGCCAGCGGAATCGACAACATCGCCTTGTGCGCCACAGGTAAAGTACCCTGTTTCAGGCGTTCCAATCTCGATCGCAATTCCGGCGATCCGATCTCAAAATTCTGAATATTTCGCTGCTTCAGCCCACCCTCAGTCGGCAATACCATTGCTCTGCTGGTGCCTCTTTTTGTCTAACATCCGCAGAACCTTTGTGAGTGACTGAATTGTCCCTCTTTGTGAGTAGATACATAGCACTGATTCCCTGAATGCACTGAAGTCTTTGAATGCCGCATATTGTCTGCGGTACATCTCTTCAATAAACCCAAGAATCACCTGTTGTCACTCAGCGGAAACACGACACTTTCAAAATTATTTGATACCTATTTTAGACAAACTTTCTCAAGGATATTATTATTCCCTGTTTGCCGCTGAAAATATTAATTTTTCAATTCTAGGTAAAAGATCCATCTATCAAATCGATCGATTGCCACCTGAATCGTAAGCCATCTGTAGGGGCGGTGCTGTCTTGTCGTTTTTTTACTGACGGGGGAACCCCTCCAGTAAAAACGCCGCTTCATGCCCGCCCTCAACCATCATGGCTTCGCACTAACAGGGCACCCATGAAGGGATGCCCCTACAGATTAATGGTGCGTTGGCGTTGGCTTCTGCGTAGCCTCTGCCTTCGCAGAAGCCTATTCTCGGGACGAGACGCTACGCGTTGGCAACGCCTGCGCTATTGCGCTTACGGAACGATAATCGATCAGATAATTGCTTAGACTAGAGCTACTTCGATTCTCTTTCAGAGACACTACGCGATCGATCGAACCGATTAGTGTATCCGTCAATACAGAATGCGTGATTTGATTTGAAATTTACTTAAGGTAAGATCTTTTGAGCCATTTGCTAGAGCCTTGACTTAGCATCGCAAGGTAAGATTAGATTTTAGGTTGCGATTGACTTTTTGTTTAATCAGCTAAAACTTCCTTCATTATTATGAAAATCCTCCAAACTCAAACGCTGCGCGGCCCCAATTACTGGAGCATTCGTCGATCGAAGCTCATTCTCGTGCGGCTGGATTTGGAGGATCTCGCAGACAAGCCTTCGGATACTATTCCTGGTTTTTACGATAGTCTGGTGGCGGTTTTACCTAGCTTGGAGGATCATTATTGTTCGCCTGGATGTAAGGGTGGATTCCTGAGTCGGGTACGGGAAGGAACGATGATGGGGCATATCATCGAGCATGTGGCTTTGGAACTGCAAACCCTAGCGGGAATGCCAGTTGGGTTTGGGCGCACCCGTGAGACGGCAACTTTGGGTACTTATCAAGTTGTGGTTGAGTACCAGCTCGAAACAGCGGGGCGATATGCAGTCAGAGCTGCGCTGCGGTTGTGTGAGAGCATTGTCGAAACGGGGATGTATCCACAAGCTGAACTGGAAAAGGATTTGGCGGATTTAGTCAAGATGCGGACTGATGCGACTTTGGGCGCGAGTACGGAGGCATTGGTAAAAGAAGCCCAAACGATGGGGATTCCCTGGATTCATCTGGAGTCGTGTGATATTTTTCAGCTTGGCTATGGCAAACATCAGAAGCGAATTCAAGCGGCTCTGACTTCGCGTACCAATATTTTGGGCGTGGAATTAGCTTGCGATAAGGAAAAAACCAAGAAAATATTGGCAGGGATGGGCGCGCCTGTGCCGTTGGGGATGACGATTTATTCGTTTGGTGAATTGGAGGATGCGATCGACAGGCTTGGTTATCCGATCGTGATTAAGCCGTTAAATGGTAATCATGGGCGAGGAATTACGATCGATATCAAGGACTGGGAGCACGCGGGTATCGGTTACGATCGAGCGCGGGAGATTTCCAAGGGCGTAATTGTTGAGCATTTCTACCAGGGTAGAGATCATCGGATTTTGGTAGTTAATCATCAGGTGGTTGCAGTAGCGGAACGGGTACCTGCTCATGTGGTGGGGAATGGGTTGGACACGATTTCGGTATTAGTCGATCGCGAAAATCAAGATCCGCGACGGGGTGAGGGTCATGATAATATGTTGACCAAAATCGAACTGGATGATTCTACGGCTGAAATGTTGAACAATCAGGGTTTTGGGCTGAATACGATTTTGCGATCGGGTGAGGTTTGCTATCTACGGGCGACGGCGAATCTCAGTACTGGCGGGATTGCAATCGATCGGACTGATGAGATCCATCCTGATACTGTCTGGCTAGCTGAACGAGTATCGCGGATTATCGATCTGGACGTAGCTGGAATTGACGTGATTACCACCGATATTACTAAAACCCTCGCTGAAGTAGATGGGACGATCGTGGAAGTCAATGCGGCACCTGGCTTGCGGATGCATATATCCCCCAGCGAAGGAGTCGGGCGAAATGTGGCTGCACCGATTCTCCAAATGCTATTCCCATCTGGAACAACTACGCGGATTCCGATCGTGGCAATCACAGGTACAAATGGTAAGACTACTACTACCCGACTAATCGCCCATATTTTTAGTCAGGTGTATGATAGCGTCGGCTTTACCACTACTGACGGGATCTATATCGGCGATCGATTAATCGAAAAAGGCGATACGACTGGTCCCCAAAGTGCCCTGATGATTCTCCAAGATCCGACGGTGGATATTGCCATTTTAGAGACAGCACGGGGTGGGATTTTGCGATCGGGTTTAGCCTTCCAACATTGCGATGTCGGCGTTGTGCTCAACGTCGCCGCCGATCATTTAGGCTTGGCAGATATCGAAACGATCGATCAATTAGCCAGAGTCAAAGGCGTAATTGCTGAAACCGTCCACCCAGATGGTTATGCGGTGCTTAACGCTGATGATGAGCGAGTTGCAGCAATGGCAAAAGATGTGCCTGGAAAAGTTGCCTACTTCTCGATGAACCCAGACAATCCATTAGTCCGCTCCCATGTGCAACGGGGTGGCATTGCCGCAGTTTACGCCGATGAATACATCACCATCTTGCAACAAGATTGGGTACACCGGATCGAAAAAGTCGATCGCGTCCCCCTCACCCTCGGCGGACGGGCACCATTTATGATTGCTAATGCTCTTGCTGCCTGTCTTGCCGCCTTCGTTCAAGGAGTCAGTGTCGAACACATTCGAGTCGCTTTACGCAGCTTCAAGGCCTCTGTAGCCCAGACTCCAGGGCGAATGAATTTGTTTAACATGGGTCGCTACCATATCCTGGTAGACTATGCCCACAATCCCGCTGGATATGCCGCTGTTGGTAGCTTTGTCAAAAACTGGACTGGCTCGGCAATTGGGGTCGTTGGTGGACCTGGAGATCGTCGCGATGAAGATTTAATCGAACTCGGCAAACTTTCCGCCACCTTCTTCGATCGAATCATTGTCAAGGAAGATGATGACAATCGCGGTCGCCCCTGGGGTGATACCGCTGAATTAATTGTCCAAGGAATTGAGCAAGTAGTAACCGAAAATCCAGTCCCCCACTCGATTATGCTCAATGAAGTTGAAGCGATCGAATGGGCATTAGACAATGCTCCAGACAATAGTTTGGTCGCAATGTTTCCCGATAATGTCAGTCGAGCGATCGCGATGATCATGTCCCGCAATCCGATTTCTGACAATTCAGAAACAACTTTTTCATTAGAATTGAAGCCACCTGAAAACTTGTCGATATTGGATCCAGTTTCTGTTGGCAATAACGGCACATATTAAGTGTCAAACCGAACCGAATTAATTCACCATCCAGCATTCACTAGCCACTAAAATTATGTCCTATTCTTTGATGATTCATGGTGGTGCTGGTGCGCTCGAAGATCTGAAATATGAAGCCAGCGAATCAGCATTTAGACAGAGTATCATCGCCATCCTAGAACAGGGGCGCGAACGCCTAGAACGCGGCGACAGTGCCCTAGATGTAGTGGAATATTGCGCGAGTCTGCTTGAAGACGACAGGTTGTACAATGCTGGCTGTGGCTCGGTGTTAAATGCCGAGGGTAAAGTAGAAATGGATGCAGCCCTAATGGACGGGCGCAACCTTCAAGCGGGGGCGGTGGCTTGTCTTCGCAATATCAAAAATCCGATTTCCCTCGCGCGGCGGGTGTTAGAACATGGTGAACATGTTTTATTAGTGGGCGATGGTGCATTGGAATTTGCTAAATTCTGTGGGATCGAAACTTACCCTGACGATTACTTTATTACGGAGGCGCGAATTAAGCAATTAGCCGAAGCTCAGGTGGCAGGACGAATGACTCTAGATCATGAGCGGATTAAACCCTCCCAAAAGCTCGGTACAATTGGAGCCGTAGCGCGAGACACTTACGGCAATCTTGCGGCGGCGACATCAACAGGTGGATTGGTGAATAAACGCTGGGGACGGGTTGGTGATACGCCGATTGTCGGGGCGGGCGTATTTGCCGATAATGAAACCTGCGCGGTGTCTGCAACGGGCTATGGCGAACAGTTCTTACGCACGGTGTTGGCGAAGACTATTTCTGATTTCGTCCAGTTTAGGGGCATGGATGCCGCCGCTGCGACACAGGCGGGAATTGATTATTTGGTAGCGAAGGTGAATGGAGAAGGTGGGGTCATTGCGATCGATTTTGCCGGACGTTGTGCGGCGGCGCAGTCCACCTCTGGACTGATTCGCGGTTGGATTGAGCTGGGGGGAGAGGCGCAGTGTAAGCTGGGATAATCGATAATATATAATCGTCACACGGTGCAAAATCATAAGCTAATACCTGGATGACTAATATTAACCCAAGAGATATCGAACATATATTTGAACGACTAAGATCGGGTGTAGTGCCAGAGCGGGGATTAGAAGCATTTGCGGTGGGAATCGATCGAGCCAGGGGAGAGATTGGGCGACAATTAGACTTGGCGGGAAATAATGAGGGTGTGTTTAAATTTCTGCGGGGTGGCTATGGCTGTGGTAAAACCTTTATGGCACGGTTAGCATTGCTGGATGCTCAGGCTCAGGGGTTTGCAACCAGCTTTGTAGTGGTGTCGGATAATGATTTGCACTTCCATCGGTTTGATGATGTTTATCGGAAAGTCGTCCAGGAATTAGCAACCGATCGATGCGATCGAGGGGCGTTGGGATTTATAATCGATCGATGGATTGCCCGAATCGAAGATGCGACGATCGATGGTGGTGCGAATCCTGAAGCTCCAGATTTCGATGCTCAAGTACAGCAGCGGCTAGAAGAGGATTTAGCCTCGCTCACGGGTGGGAAAGCACCCGAAGACATGGCGCGGGTATTGCGGGCGATGTTTGCCCTCAAACAGCAGAATAAATTCCCCGAAGCCAGCGCACTCCTCTCCTGGTTATCGGGAAGCGAAAACGTCGCCGCAGCCTCCAAGCGGATCGCTGGGATTAAGGGCGATATTGGCTCCAAAGAGGCGATGGATTATCTTCAGGGCATTCTAGCCATTACCAAAGCCGCAGGCTACAAGGGGCTAGTAATCGTTATTGATGAAGCCGAAACCATGTTGCGAATGAAGTCCGATATTCGCGCCAAATCCCTGAATGGGATTCGCCAAATTTGCGACGCAGCCGATCGCTATCCTGGGTTATTCTGGGTATTTACAGGTACCCCCGAATTCTTCGATACCAATCGCGGCGTAGCTGGTTTAGCACCATTACACGACAGATTAAAACTAATTAAAACGGGTAACTTTGCCAATCCTCGTCAACCGCAACTAGTCCTGACACCATTCGATCGAGAACGTTTAAAAGATGTCGCCCTCAAACTGCGAGAATTATATCCTACCAAACAACGCAAACAATTAAATAAGAAAGTTACCCCCGAATTCATCGATTTACTAGTAGCAAAAGTCAGCGAAGGATTCGGCGGCGATGTCGGGATAGTACCGCGCCAATTCTTGCGACAATTAGTAAATATTTTAGATTTAGCCGCCACCGAACCAGATTTCGATCCGATGACAGATGGTGGTTATGAATTCACCGAACTTAATTCCGAAGAAGCCAGAATTCGAGATGGTTTACCCTATTTTGAACCAGAACCAACCGATGCAGAACAATATGCCGTTACCTTTTAGATAATTTTCGAGCATTACATGATAACTTTGACAATCGAAACTCTTTGCGCGGAAGCCACCATATTTTCCGCTGCTGAATCTAATCATCCAGAACCCCTATTGTATGGTTTGACTGATGGTAAAGCGATCGGCACTTACCTAGAAAAGAAGTTTAGACTTTATCTTCAAGAGCGATATGAGTTTGTCGCGGGTAATTCTGCTAGCGGTACCGACTTTCCAGGATTATTGGTAGATATGAAAGTGACAAGTATTAAGCAACCACAATCATCATGTCCTTTCAAATCCGCACGTCAAAAGATTTTTGGATTGGGGTACGCGCTCTTAATCTTTGTTTATGACAAAACAGACGATAGTATCAATCGTACCGGAACTTTAAATATTTTGCACACAATTTTTGTTAGTGCTGAAAGAACGGCAGATTTTCAGATGACTCGTGGAATTAGGAATATCTTAGAGAATGAAGGTAATAAAGACGATCTAATTGCTTTGATGTTGGATCGAAATTTACCGATTGATGATATTGAAATGTCTAATCTTGCTGATGAAATCCTTAATAATCCGCCCATCCAAGGATTTTTAACTATCTCCAATGCCTTACAATGGCGGCTTCAATATAGCCGAGTAATCGATCGAGCCGATCTAGAAGATGGTATCATTGCTGTTTATAGAGCTAATCCATGATTCGGACTATCCCTAAAGCGAAAGTAGAATATGGAGACTTTCAAACACCGATCGAACTAGCGGAACATGTATGTCAGAAGTTGATAGAATTGGGTATCAATCCTGATGTGATAATCGAGCCAACCTGTGGGGTTGGTAATTTCATCGATGCTAGTTCGCGGTTATTTCGATCGACAGATAAGATTCTCGGCGTTGAGATTAACTCACAGTATGTCGAAATAATTAGAATCAAACAGCAATTAGATGGGGATAAAAGAATTCAAATTATCGAGGCAGATTTTTTTCAATTTGATTGGCAATCTCAGTTAAATAAATCAGTGGGAGAACTGTTGATAATTGGTAATTTCCCGTGGGTAACGAACTCACAGCAAGGAATCATTGGTGGTAAAAATTTACCTAGTAAAAATAACTTTCAAAACCATGTCGGCCTAGATGCGATTACAGGAAAGAGCAATTTTGACATCTCTGAATGGATGCTGATTCAATCGATCCAATGGTTACAGAAAAGAGGTGGTTGTCTCGCCATGCTTTGCAAGACTTCTGTTGCTAGAAAAATATTAAATCATCTTCATTCTAGAAATCTCAATCTTGCCTACTGTGCCAGCTATAGTATCGATGCCAAAAAGTATTTTAATGCCAGCGTTGAATCTTGCTTATTATTTTGCAAATTTGACTGTATCTCAACCAACTATTTTTGTGATGTATTCGATAGTTTAGACAGCATAGAATATCAACGGATTGGATATCGCCATAATATACTAGTTAGAGATGTGGCTGCATTCGATCGGGTGAGCGAATTATATCATCCAAAACCCGAACTAAAATGGAGATCTGGGGTCAAACACGACTGCTCCAGTGTGATGGAACTTCGTAAAATTGATAATAAGTTAATAAATGGATTCGGGGATATTGTCGATATCGAAGATACCTATCTTTTTCCATTATTAAAAGGTTCCGATGTCGCTCAGAATAGAATACAGGATACCGATCGATATGTTCTAGTTACTCAAAAGTTCGTGGGAGAATCTACTGACGCGATCGAACATTTAGCTCCAAAAACTTGGAGGTATCTAGAATTACACGCAAAATACTTAGATAATAGAAAAAGCAAGATTTATCTGAAAAATCCTAAATTCTCCATTTTCGGAGTAGGCACATATACTTTTACTCCTTGGAAGATTGCCATTTGTGGGCTTTATAAGAAATTAGAATTTAGACTAATCGGACAATTGAACGATCGATCTGTTATTTTTGATGATACTGTTTATTTTATTGGTTTTGAAGATCGAGCATCTGCCGATTTAGTATTAGATCTTTTAACATCCACTCCAGCAAGGAATTTTTATTCATCTCTAATTTTTTGGGATGAGAAACGCCCCATTAAATCTAGTATTTTGAATAGCTTAAACCTTATGGCTAGATCTGACCATTATCGATCAAGATGACGAGTAGAGAATCTCTAGAGTACTATCTATCTCTAGCTTATTCTGTCACCCTAGATCCAGATCCTGAAGGTGGGTATGTCGCGCACATCAAAGATCTCTCTGGTTGCTTTACCCAAGGTGAAACATTGGAATATTAGTCAATTCAGGAAAACTCTGGCGCAGACATTCAAATGATAGTTGTCTAGCACTCTGCCTGTATTTAGCACCCAAAATTAATCGCTCTACCGTGGTGCGTTGATGATATAAATGAAAGCGTAATAAATCGGCGGTAATTTTAGTATCGATCGATTGAGTGCAATATCCTAAAGGTGCAGTATCAATGGGTAACTGAGTTGGTAATGACATTCGATCATAGATTAAATCGACACTAATTGTATCTTCAGTAAAAGATATATTCTTAACTCTTTCATCAGTCTGAATTGCCGAAATACTCATGCCAAGTTTCCCCGAATAATGTTTGATTTTTTCTAACTATTTCCTTTTGATTATAACTATGACATCAGCTTTTTCCCGTTTTCCCGATCGACTACAATCAGCCATCACATCCCGCTTGGGTTGGACATCCTTGCGCCCAGTCCAAGAACTGGCGGGACATGCGATCCTCGATGGTTATAATACGATCGTGCTGGCACCGACGGCTGGGGGAAAGACAGAGGCGAGTATGTTTCCGCTGTTGGCGCAGATGGTAGAGAAGGAACCTCAGGGAGTGGGGATGCTCTACATTGCGCCGATTAAGGCGTTGTTGAATAATCAAGCCGATCGATTGGGGATGTATACTGAGATGCTTGGCTTGAGTCGGTTTCTGTGGCATGGGGATATTAAAGCGGCTGAGAAAAAAGCCTTTCGGAAACAGCCTGCGACGCTGTTGATGACGACTCCCGAATCGTTGGAGGTGATGTTGATGTCGGGGAGTGTGGCACATCATGAGATTTTTGCCGATTTACGGGCGGTGGTAATCGATGAGGTTCACGCCCTGGCTGGGAGCGATCGCGGAGCGCAGCTAATGTCGGTGCTAGAGCGGTTAATTCGGGTGAGCGTCAATGATGTGCAACGGGTGGGTTTGAGTGCCACTGTGGGCAATCCTGATGTGATTCTGGACTGGTTGCAGGGGACTTCCCAGCGTCCGCGCTGTAAGATCGATCCGCCGAAGGAGCATAGTAAGAAAGAGATTCGGATCTTGATGCAGGATTCTAAAATGGATATTGCCAATCGAGCGAGCATGTTGGCGCAGGGCAAAAAGAGTTTATTATTTTGTCAGAGTCGCGCTCTGGCTGAGGAAATATCTGGCGCAATGCAAAATCGGGGGATTGATGTATTTATCCATCATAGTTCGGTGGCGTTGGAGGAGCGCACTCTAGCGGAGGAGCGGTTTGCAAATGGGCATAATAATTGCATTGTCTGTACTTCGACGTTGGAATTGGGGATTGATGTGGGGGATTTGGATGCAGTTTTACAAGCGAATGCGCCGGATACGGTTTCGGCTTTTTTACAACGATTGGGGCGGACTGGTAGACGGGGTGGTGGTGCGAATACGACGTTTTTAATTGATAATTCGGCGGCTTTATTACAAGCGATCGCGGTGATAGAATTAGCGCGGCGAAATTGGGTAGAATCGATCGTCGTATCCGATCGCAATTGGGCGGTATTAGTTCAACAATTACTGGCGATGACGCTGCAAGCTACTTCGATTTCTCCAGGGGATGTGTGGGCACAATTGGGCACGATTCCCGATTTCAAAGGGATTAAACGTGCGGAATTCGATCGCTTAATTAAGCACATGCTTAAGACGAATTATCTCTATCTAACTGGAGGCTTACTCGCGATCGGCACTGAATCCGAAAAAGCCTTCGGGCGGAAGAATTTCATGGCTTTATATGCGGTATTTAGTTCGCCCCAACAGTATGAAGTTTGTACCCTAGATGACCAACCGATCGGCTCGTTAGAACAAAAATTCATCGATACCCTGACACCCGAAATTAGTTGTTTCTTATTAGGTGGTAGATCCTGGATTGCTCAATCGATCGATCGGGATAAGCGGCGGGTAATAGTTGCCCCTGCACCGCAAGGAAAAAAACCAACTTGGGGCGGATTTATTCCTCAATTTTTGAGTTGGGAAATCTGTCAGGAAATTGCGGCTTTATTAAAATCTAAAGACGATCTTGTTTATCTCGATCGGGATGCTAAATTGGTATTAAATACTGCTCGCAGCGAACGCCGTCAGGAAGTGATCGATCGAATAATTTGGGAAGAAGATAAGCAGGTACAATGGTGGACATTCGCAGGCGGGAGAATCAATCGCACATTGAAATATGGATTGGAATGTCTCTGGGGTTGGGAAGTCAGAGCCGACAATTTTCAAATCACTGTTACAGGCGAACCTTTAACAGCAGCAATATTTGAGGCTGCGATATCGGAGGTAATTAAGCCAGAGTTTTGGAAGTTGAAAGAAACTCAGAAATATCTATTAGAGAAGCTACCGAATTATCGGTTTAGTAAGTTTCAGCAAGTCTTACCCGATCGATATGCGTTGGAGATGGTGCAAGGTTATTTGTTAGATATCGATGGGATTGGGAAATTGAAGATTGATCGATCTTAGATTGTTACCAAGGTTGCTAATATTTTTAACCACACACCATCCGCAGAGGGCGCAGAGAAGAAAAAAGAGATATTATGATTTAATTGCTGGTAATTTCGACAAATAATAGCTTGCTAATTTTACCATTGGTTCAAATAATTCTCCAACTCGTTCCTTCAAAATAGTAATTTGATAATTACCACTATCTATTTCATGAAATAGTAAGAAAAAAACAGAACAGTCCATTTTGTAATTTCCTCGATCTGCAAATTTTCCGGCTAGCATTAACAGATCTTCAAGCATCAAGTCACCTCGCTCAAATCGTAGGTATAGAAAACCTAGATATAACTCGGCATATTCGATTCGGTTCCAAGTAGCCTGCTGTATTTAATGACTCTGCTTCCAAAGTAAGAGCGTCGCTTTTTCAACTGTATCTATTAGAGATATTTCTAGTAACCAAAATGGTGGTGAATCCAATTCAAGGATTTGATTTTCAGCCCAATCAACCCAGACGGAAGAACGAATATATTCACTCTCAAGAGCCACTTTCCAAATTAATAATGATTCGTCTAATGTAAGGACATTCATCAATATCGATTAAATTATATGTCTTTCTTTCTAGATCGATCGACTATCTTAACTATCGATCGATGAATTTGAAACCTCAGCTACTGCTCTAATTTTATCCCAATCGATCACATTATGCTTTCGCCCATAATATGTCGATACCATATTGAGTCAAAATCTCATCGGCTGTTACCAGTTTCATCCTTTCGATCTGTGCTTGAGCTAACAGGATGCGATCGAACGGATCGCGATGCAATAATGGCAATGTCGCCACCTGACAAACATGAGGAAAAATTATATCTAGTGATTTTGCACCCAATCGCCGCATTCGACTAGAAACATAAGTATCGACAGGTTCGGGAAGTGGTAATTTGCCAATCCCCACTTTAATCGCAATTTCCCAGGTGCTCGCCACGGAGAAAAACAGTTCGTTCTCTTCAGCCACAATTTGCTCGATTGCGTCTGAATTGAGTCGTTCTGGCTCTGTGAACCACCATAATAGACATTGAGTATCCAATAGCAGTTTCAAGCGTCTTCCCCCTCGAAGGCGGCTAATAAGTCTGCTGGTAAGGAATCATTAAAATCTGCGGGTACTTGGAATAAGTTTCGATCAATCCCCATGCTACTACGCCTGTCGAGTTTATTTGTGGTTATTGGTACTAATTTTGCCACTGGTACGCCTCGATTGGCAATCGTAATCTCTTCGCCTAGCTCTACCCGCGACAGCAATTGGGATAGATGGGTTTTGGCTTGATGAATATTAACGGTATCCATAGCTAATGACTTAGTTTACAAACTAAGTCTAGTATAGTCCGATCGCTCTTCAATCTGCAAGGCAAAATTTCTGTATTTCATCCCAATAATCTAATTATTAATTATTAATTAACTCCACATCTTCAAAAATATCTACCACCGGAATCGCACAATTGATACTTGCTAATTGCAATGTGTCCCTCAGATAATAAGATTGCAATACCCACAAACCTTGAGGACTGCACTGAAAATAGTCTACTCTTTGTCTGGATTGACTAACTAATACATATTCTTGCAGACTTTCTAACTGTTGATAATCGGCGAATTTATCACCTCTGTCGAATGCTTCCGTACTTGGAGATAATACCTCGACAATCAAGCAAGGATGTTGTTTGTAATTAGTTAATTCTCGATCGAGTGGGTTGCAAGTCACCAATACATCAGGATAATAATAACTCTTGCGAGTCGCTAAATTTACGCGCATATCGCTTACATATGCGCGACAACCGCTACCGCGTAGATGATTGCGCAGGATCGAGCCGATGTTCAGACTGATAGTTACGTGAGCATCACTCGCACCAGCCATTGCATAGACATAGCCATCTCGATACTCGTGTTTAAGTTGGCTGCTGGCTTCTGCGGCGAGATACTCGTCAACTGTGATGTTGTCGTCGGGTTGAAAATTGGCTACCATTCGATCGAGAAAATGAGACTATCGGTACTAATTATATCAAAACCACTAACTTGAGCAAAAAATCAGGTAGGGCTAATGTCTTGTCGGTTTTTTATTCTGGGGAAACCCCAGAATAAAACCGCCGCTTCATCAATTAGCCCTACCTGATTTTTTTGGAGATAGTCAGCTTTTATTTAGCCGATTTCGCCGCAGGTTTATCAGCGGTTTTACCAGCAGGTTTAGCATCACCTTTTGGTGCTGAACCGAGTTGAATATTCACTTGGTCGATCGTTTTCAGGGTACCATCAGGTTGAACTTGCCAGATATCATAAGTACCTACCACGTCACCTTGAGCGTCGAGATCGACATTCCCACTGGCTCCTTGATAGTTGATTTTCTTACCAGCCTTAAGCAGGGTAATCGCTTTGCAGAGATCGCCGACTTCCTCACCATCACCGCTAGCAACTTCATGAATTTTGCTGGCAATGCCTTCACCTGTATTAGTTTTAGCTGATTGAGCCGCTAACATGATTAATGCTGCCGCATCCCAGGAGTGTTGGAGATAGGGTGTGAGAGGTTTTCCGGTTGCCGTCCACTGCTTATTAAAGTCTTCTAGAGCCTTGCCATGTGCCCCAGGAACAGTACCGATCGCTCCTGCGATGATAAATTTGCCATCTTTGGATTTTCCGACCTGATCGGGGAATTTTGGCGAGTAGGCACCATCAGGGAGCATGATCGTCACACCTTTGCTCAAGCCTTGCTCGTAGGCGGCTTTGAGCAGGAGGGAGCCAGTATCGGGATAGACGAGTGTTGCTAGAGCTTGAGGTTTCCCTTCAAAGGCGGCTTTGACTTCGGAGTCAAAGGTAGTAGCTTTGGGATCGTAGCGGGTGGGTTTGGCTTCATTGGTGACAGTACCACCCAATTTTTTGAAGGCGGCGACGAATTCTTTTTCAAATCCGACACCATAATCATTATTGATCGCGATCGTCGAAACTTTTTTGAATCCTTTTTTAAAGGCTAACTGCGCCATTGCCTGAGCTTGATAGGTATCTGGTGGCGCAGTCCGTGCCCAGTATCCTTTATATTCGCCTTTTTTGGCTCGATCTGTAAATACTGGACTAGTACTACCTGGGGAGACAATCATCACCTTATTTTGGACAGCGATAGCGGCGGCGGCGGTGGAAACGCCACTTCCGAATGCGCCAACTACTCCCGCAACTTTATCGACGGCGGTGAGTTTGGTCATTGCGGCGGATCCTGCGCTAGGATCACTTTGATCGTCTTCAGATACCAAGGTTACGGGTGCGCCATTGATTCCACCACAACCATTTACGGTATCCACCGCCATTTTAACCGCACTGGGTAAGGGTTGGGCGATCGAAGCTAAATCTCCAGTATTAGAAAATAGGGAACCAATTTTCAAGCCTTTACTACTGTCAGCACCACTGTCATAAGTGGCTGTGGGTGTACCGACACTTCCACCTGGTGTAGATCCTGTTGGTTTGGGATTGCTACAACTAGTAGTTAATAAGCTGGTAACAGTCGTCAATAATGCCATCACTATCGCTAGTTTTGGCTGAATTCGTGGATCTGGTTTATGCATAATTTCACTGACACTTCTCACACTAATCAGCATAGTAGCATTTTGCAGATGGGAGATGGGAGATGGGAGATGGGAGACTGGGGGACTGGAAATCTTGCGAACTATTCACTATTCACTATTCACTATTCACTATTCACTATTCCCTATTCACTATTCTCTATCCCCCTTCCCCTGTAGAATGTCTCATAAGATCTCGATCGGGTGTTTGAGCAAATGACAGAAATCCAGGCGGTGCTATGTGGTTATTATGGCAAAGGTAACGGTGGCGATGAAGCCTTACTGGTGTCGATGTTGGAGATGTTGCCGTCACATGTAAAACCATTAGTATTGTCAGCAAATCCTCGCGCCACTGCGAAGAGTTATGGTGTCAAAAGTTACGATCGCATGAAGAGTGGATCTGTAGTTCGCGCTCTGACGGAATCGCAAGTATTAATCCTCGGTGGTGGAAGTTTGATCCAAGATGCCACAAGTATGCGCAATTCGATCTATTATGGTGGTCTAATTGGATTAGCTCGACAATTTGGATTACAAACGATCGCGATCGCTCAAGGTATCGGCCCATTAGATAAACCCCTGACTAGATGGATTGCCAAGCAAGCTTTTGGAGGCTGTACTGCTCTCAGTGTTAGAGATCCAGCATCAGCAGCATTAGTCGAATCCTGGGGAATATCCTGTCTGATGGCACCCGATCCTGTCTGGAGTATGTCCGCTACTCCCATGCCTGAAATTGCCAGTATTCCCAGCCCAAAAATCGCCGTCACCTTGCGATCGCATCCCCAATTGACAAATCAACGCTTAGATACCATTACTCAAGCCTTAGTGGACTTGCAAACCGCCACCGGCAGTCATATTTTACTCGTCCCGTTCCAACCGACGACAGATCTGGATATTGCCGAGCAAATCAAGTCCGAATTGACAGATAATAGTCAAATCGTCATCCTCACAGATCCCAAACAACTTAACGGTTTATTTCAAGGAGTGGATTTAGCGATCGGAATGCGCTATCACAGTCTAATTATGGCAGCAGCTCAGGGATGTAAATGTTGGGCGATCTGTTACGACCCAAAAGTCAGTAAACTAATGACAGAAATCGATATACCTGGTTGGGAACTAACAGAGCTTCCCACCGATTCAGCCGCAATCACTCAAGCCTGGAAACAACACCTCGAAACAGGATCGTCTCTAAGTAATGAAGCAATCCAAACTCTACATCAAAATTCCCTCGCACACAAAGACTTACTAGCTCAGGCAATTAGTAGAATAGTGGTTTAGGGATTAGGGATTAGGGTTTAGGGATTAGGG
>JANYDE010000065.1 GCA_025359915.1 Chamaesiphon sp. 336R_metabinner_41
AATACCTAGAATTTCTTTCGATCGATTTGGATGTTTTTCAATGTATTGCAGTGGGTTTAACATACTAGGTAAAATATTAAAATATTATTTTACCATTTGGCTATCTTTTTTGTTCAGGTATTATATTTCGGATTGGTCTAATGGAAAACCGCAGTAGAATCTAATGGCGATCGCCATTCCAGTATTTATCCCCATATAGGAGAGATTACCACTAGCGATTGCCAGATCGACACTTTGATCTAGCATCGGAATCGCATTCCGAAATCGCTCTTGCCAAGGTTTACAAAACAAAGCTACGACTAGTTTTACCTGTGCCATAATTGCCAGATTACCAAACCGATCTGCCAACATAATCGCTAATTCGCCGATCCGTTTTGTCTGTTTGAATTCACCTAAACCGGAGAGACAAATGCTATATGTCGCATAAAAACTCGCCGCCCAAGGGCTGTTGCCATAGCGTAATGTCAGTTGCACGCCGACTAGCCCGAATAGCACCATCAATTCTTGGGAATAGAAAAAAGCTGGATCTTGTAGTAGTTCCAAAATTCGCAGCTTGGCGATTTGGGCGGGGAGATCGATGCTTGGCAAATTTAGTAATTGTTCATTCGATTTACCCCAGAGGGCAATTTTAGTTTTAGCGACTTCTCGCGAGAGGATCAATTTGCTGGGTTGAGCCGTTAATTTAATCCCTAATTGCTGGAGAATTTCTAAGCCACGATCGATCGCTTGTGAATATTGCTTGTGGAGGGTGTGAAATTCGACCAGCGTCTCATAGCTTTTGACTCGATCGATCGGGGTCTGAGCACGATCGAAGACCACTTGCACCAAGTCGGGTACTGTTTCGATGTTTTCACTGAGCAAGGCGGCTTCAGCGAGATTTTCGTGCAGGGCTAGCGCAAGTGAATATTGGTGCTCCCAAGCGGATGCACCGAGTAGTTGAATCCCGATTTGGGCATAGTTAAACGCAGCAGTATAAGCGTTTGCAGCTCTGGCTTTTTGAGCGGCAGCCAGATTGAGTCGCGCGACTACTTCTCGTTCCGATTGCGTCTGAATCAGGGCAATAGCGATATTCACATGATTGACAATTTCAAACAGTTGGGCGGATTTCTGCTCGGCGGGGGCATTGGCGAGGAGTAATCGCCCAATATAGAGATGAGTCTGCTGCTGCTGATGCGCTGGAATCAAAGCGTAGGCAGCTTGCTGGACTCGATCATGGAGGAAGCGGTAGAGGGGGGAGGGGGGGATGGGGGTGGATTCGGGCTGAAAAAATTGGTGGATTTGGGTGGTGGGGAGGATTAAGCCAGCTTGCAAGCTGTCCCAGAGGGTGGTGGTGATGTACTGGGGGGTTTGTTCGGTGATGATGGCTAGTGTATCTAGCGCGAAGCTATTGCCGATACAGGCGGCTAACTTGAGGATTGTTTGGGTTTCCGGTGGCAATTTTTGCAACTGTGTCACCATGAATTCGACAACATTATCGCTGAGAACTAGAGCTTTCACTCGCACCATGTCACATTCCCAGCCGCCGTTTACCCTACTCAATTCCTCACATTGAGGCTGCTGTGTATAAAGAGGTTTGTTGGAGATGATGCGGAGATCTTTTACCCCCCCAACCCCCCCTTGTAAAGGGGGGGCTTTACTCCCTCCCCTTTCTAAGGGGAGGGCTGGGGTGGGGTAAAGATCTCCGCTTTCTTTTCTAGATGAGCTGGGTGGGGTAAATCTAATCGCACCATCGACATATAATGCCTGGAGCAACTGAGTGATAAAAAAGGGATTGCCTTGAGTTTTGACAGCGATTAATTCGGTCAGGGGTTGCGATCGATCCGTCGTACAATGCAAAGTATCGGCAACTAGTCGATCGATATCAGCGGTGGTAAGTGGTTGGAGATCGATCGTTTCGATGATTTGCTCGGATTGCTGCAACTCTGCTACCATCAACATCAATGGATGAGCGCAGGACACTTCATTATCCCGATATGCTCCGACGATCAGTAGATATCCGGCTCCCGCCATCAAAAGTTCGATCATTTCCAGCGAAGCCAAATCAGCCCACTGGAGATCGTCCAAAAACATCACCAATGGATGTTCGGCGGTGGTAAATACCTCAATCAACTTTTTAAATAACGACTGAAACCGATTTTGTGCAGCCGTTCCAGTTAATTTTGGTGCCGCAGGTTGCTGGCCAATCAGCCATTCTAGTTCAGGAATTAGCTCGATTAAAACCTGTCCACAATCGCCTACTGCTGCCAAAATCTGGCGGTTCCAAGCGGCTAATTGTAGCTCTGAATCTGATAACAATTGTCCGATCAGATCTCGTAATGCTGTGACAATCGCCGAGAGCGGCAAATCGCGATTGAATTGGTCGAATTTTCCCGTGATAAAATATCCTTTCCGGTGGGTAATCGGTTGATGAACTTCATTAATCACCGCAGTTTTGCCAATCCCTGAACATCCCGCCACGAGCACCAATTCGCTACTACCTTGGGCAACACGGGCGAAGGCATCGAGTAAAGTTTGGACTTCGATTTCCCGCCCATACAGCCGTTTGGGAATGAGGAATCGATCGCTGAAATCTTGCTGTCCGATCGTCCACTCAGCAACCGATCCTTTCGCCTGTAGCTGCTGCAAACACTCGTCTAGGTCATATTTGATGCCGATCGCATTTTGATAGCGATCCTCAGGATTTTTTGCCATCAGTTTGGCAATGATTTTGGACACAACTATCGGCAGCTTTGGATTGACGACATGAGCTGGCACCGCAATCTGCGTCAGATGACAATATACCCAGCCAATCGCATCTTCTGCCTGAAAGGGTAATTGCTCTGTAAATAACTCGTAGAGGGTGACACCCAGACTATAAAAATCGCACCGATAATCAATCCCGCGATTGATCCGCCCAGTTTGCTCTGGGGCTATATAAGCTAATGTTCCCTCTAAGACATTGGGATTGCGGATTTCTAGTGTTTCGCTGGGTAAACGGGAGGCAATCCCAAAATCGATGATTTTCACCTGTTGGGTAACGGGATGAATCAAGATATTCGTCGGATTGATGTTTTTGTGAATGATTTGCTGTCTGGCTAATTCTTGTAATGCGAAGGTGAGATCGATCGCAATTTGCAGCTTTGACTCAACTGATGGAAACGATAAACAGAGCCATTCGCTGAGAGACATGCCCCCATAGTCTTCCATGATTAGAGCATAACTATTTTGGAATGGTTCTAAACTATAAGTCTCGATAATCTGGGGATGATGAAGCTGGTTGGCGATCGCGTATCGATCCTGAAATTGTAAAATTGGATCGCAGATCGGCGCGGTATCATTTATTACCTTAATGATAACTGGTCGATCGTTCATTTCATCGATCGCTCTGTATACCTGAGTTTTCGAGCCACTATGAATTTGGTGGAGAATTTTATGACCAGGAATCATGATTTGGCTCTCCGATACTGATGGTAGTAAGCAAAACTGATCACTAGACTTTGCATAGTGAAAGTCTTTATATTCGATCGAATTGTTTTATTGTAGCAACTAGTAATGAGCGGCGTAAATCCTAATACTATTTTGGGAAGAGATGGGAGATGGGAGAAAAGCAAACCCGACTTCTCTAAAGAAGTCGGGTTTGTCGCCGTAAAGATCTAGAGCGAAAATTCTGCTGATGCTAAACTTCTGTCTGCAAAACCAGCAGCTCCAACCCCATTAAACAGCTCGATCGAGAGATCGGAACTCATCGATAGAGCCAGTGGCAACGTGATATAAATCGTCGTCACAGAGCGTTGGCGCATCAATTCTGCCTCCACAGGTGGCTTCCCAGCCGCTCGGATCAGAGCCAACCGTTCCGAAAAACTCTGCGCAAGCAACCGCTCAGATGAAGACTTGACAATCGTCATCAAAAACAGTCCATCATAGATTTCGACAATCTTTTTAACTATTTTCAAGCCGATGCCTAATTCCGCTCCAGAGTCTGATTCTCGATCGAATTGAATCAATTTTGACAGCTCTAAATTGACGGTGCGATCTGGTTCAAATGCTTGATTGTCAACATAAAGATGGAATACGCCATCCATCACATGACCATAAATATTAATCGCTGCCTCCAGATCCTCAATATCTAAAGTGGATTCTAGTAATTGATTGACAATATATTCTAAATGCGTAGAAGTAACTGCTAATTCAGCAGCTTCAATATTCACTGTCAATTTAGTCGCGGGATGAACTTGAGCGATCTTTGTTCTGGCAATTTTTTCGATCGATCCTTTAGTATCAGAGGGTTCCTGCTTCCTAGCTTTCTTCGTAGGTAGAGCCAATTGAAGGTAGAATAAGAAGCTTTGACTTAATTTATCTAGCTTCAGCGTCGATCGATTAATTAACTCCAATATTTCGCCGATTTCCAAAGCGTCCAGACTATCAAAATTCTGTTTTAGCAAGAAAACATTGTCTACAATATCATGCAAAGGTGCATTCAATTCGTTAGGAAAACTCACAGCCAAATCTAACCGCAGCTCATTTAAACTATTTTCTAAGAAATGGATATTATTGCGCTGGAGCCGAGATAAAGACTTAATTCGATCGTACTGTTTTTTGATTCGCAGCATTGATTTGATCCTAGCACGCAGTTCGACCCCATTAATTGGCTTACTCACAAAATCATCAGCACCTGCTTCGATACAGCGTGACAAATCAGCAATACTCGCCAACGCCGTCACCATAATAATCGGGACTGCATTCCATTCTTGCATCGCCTTGATCCGCCGACAGACTTGAATCCCATCGAGATCCGGCATCATCACATCGAGCAAAATTACATCTGGATCGTATTTCTCTAGATTGGCGATCGCATCTCGACCGCGATTGGCATAATGTAAGATATACCCAGTATCCGCTAACAGTGCCTCAATTACTTCAAAATTATCGGGTTCATCGTCAATGATTAAAATAGAGTAGCTCATTTAGGGTTTAAGGATAGATTGTTAGAACCTCTTCCCAACCTGTGAGTTGTCGAAGCCGTGGTTCCTCCTTAATATTCCCTGTTATCATCCTGAACTACTCACTTCGGACAAAAATCACTGCGTTTTCTGTTTTTGTGTGATATTGCCCCCAATCGAGCTATATTCACATCTTGCACTATTATTAAGCATAGATCTATGGTACCCATTAAGCGGGGTGAACTAAATCTACACAAATCTATGACCTGTATAAAAGTGTCTCAGATTACTGTTTTCCATCCTTTAGGTGAAACGAGCAACACCGCTCTCCCTCAAAGAGGCTTAAACAAAGCGCACATCCCGTGCGCGTCATGA
>JANYDE010000067.1 GCA_025359915.1 Chamaesiphon sp. 336R_metabinner_41
AATACCTAGAATTTCTTTCGATCGATTTGGATGTTTTTCAATGTATTGCAGTGGGTTTAACATACTAGGTAAAATATTAAAATATTATTTTACCATTTGGCTATCTTTTTTGTTCAGGTATTATATTTCGGATTGGTCTAACCATTGACACATCTGAGCCGAGCGCATCCCATGATGACATAATACCAAGGTTTCAAGATCCTTATCCAACCTAGTATAAATATCTGGCGACCAGTCAGCATGTTCGCTCAATGGTAGATTGATAAACAGAGGAAGTGCGACAACTGCTAATTCTTGGGGTTCGCGGACATCGACAAATTGATATTGATGATCTTTGTCAGCCAGCTTCGCCGCCAATTCAGTTACGGTAATTTCGGTAAAATGCATAGGTGAAGATCGTCGTGGTGAATTGTCTTCTATCCTACCCCAGCGACATTTAAAATCGACATCTTTGTCCAGGTGGATTTTTGCAGGTACGTTTTGCTGATATGCGTTTGACAAGTTGCATAAAAAATGTAGTCAGCTAATACCATCTGCTCGTCAGTACCAAACAGAGTATCGATGAGTGATTTACACAGACTCGGATTTTCAGGCGTAAAGGAGCCACTCAGTAGACAATCGATCGCTTGGCGGATTGGGGGATAATGTTTGTAGTAGTTATAAGGATTATATCCACATTTCTCAAACAAAGCGATTTCGGGGATGGTTAGCCCAAAGGAAAAGTAATTTTCTTCGCCGACTATTTGCCGCAACCAATAATTGGTTTTACCCAGACTGCCGATCGATAATACTCCATTAATAGCAGCTTTTAGCTTGGTTAAATCGACATCCTCGATCGCCGCAATCGCAATCTCTTGTGTCAAATCTGCCGCCGCATACATCTGATTTGTCAAACCAGCCGAATTGGGAATATAAACTACCTGCAATTTACCATTCACATCAGGATCGGTTGCCAAAACTTTTGCTAACGACTGGATCAATTCGATGATATCTCGACTATTTTTCTGCTGTAATGAGCCATCTTCATCCCCTAGAATTGGGATGGATTTGAGTTCGCCCAAATCTCCAAAGATCAAGGTACGCGGTACAATATTGATTCCTGGCTCTTGCTTAATCTGATGATATAACGCGACAATGTGCAGAATATTTAATAATTGTCGCTGGTGCTCGACTATCGGTTGAAGCTGAAGATCGAATAGAGATGAGACATTTATCTTCACGCCCTGAGATCGATCCAAATAACTCGCTAGAGCTTGCTTATTTACCTGTTTAACCGCCCGCCACCGCGATTGTAGGAGGGGGTCATTAGCCAGGGGTGCTAGCTGTTGCAGGTGCTCTGGACGGTGGATCCAACGATCTCCGATCGCCTCTGTCACCAAGTTAGCTAGCTGGGGATTTGCTGAGAGTAACCATTGACGTGGATTGAATTCTCGATCGAGATCTGAAGTCTGTAGTTGAGGTGCGAGGGTTAATTTTTGGGTATCGACGAACTCCCGATCTCGCTCGATCGTTTGAGGCACAGATCGAGGTAGCATCAGAAGGTTAATCTTTTGACGATCGGCATGAAATTTAGCTACTTTGGCAGTTTGCAAAAAGTTAATGTCTGTCCCAGAATTCATACGTTCGATCATAATTTAGATTCCTTGGTAGTGCAAGCGATCGGAGATGATAGAGATACTTTGGTTGTAGAAAAAAGCACTATATCAAATCAATCAGTAATGCTTATTTTCCAAATCAACTACTTCTTCGGACACATGCTAGCGCGAAAGTTTGAGGAACTTGTGAGGATTTGCCATAAATTAGAAAATAAAGCGTAATTTTAGATCCAAGTTGGCAGATTGAGGATCGATCTCAACCGTGCGGATAAATTCACGGAAGTAGAAGCGGCGTTCTGATTCTGATAAATCTAGCCAAAATTGCGGGATCGAAACTGCTTGAGCCAGGGATTGCAGATTTACGGGGGGGAATGCGGCTAATTTAGTTTGCAGTTCGGAGATTTCTGTTTTTAGTTTATATGTCCGCAGCTCGACAGTTTCGAGATCGAGTACACCTGAATTAATCAATTCTGGTAATTGGGCGATTACCTGTTGCTTATCCACAATATCCTGAGAGAGTTTAGCTTTAAATCCATCTAAATTAGGCATTCCCATTTGATTTACGGCAATTGGTAAATCAGTACAAATTCGATCGATAGCCAGATTTAAGACTCGATCGTACTGAATTGATTTACACTGAGGATCTCGATCGCAATTAGTCGGACGTAAATATAAATACTTCTCAACTCGACGTGGAGCCGATACACTAGTCACTGTCAAAGTTTGTCCGCAATCGCGACAAGTAACTAACCCTGCTAAAGATCGAGGCGCGCTAGCTGTGCGCGAGGGTAAGCGACGATTGCGACGTAATAATCGATCGATCTGCGCTGCCTCATCTCGTGATAAGATCGCCGCGTGGGTGTCTGAAATTACCTCACCATTCAAATAGGATGTGTCACCCCGATAGACAGGATTAGAAAGCCACCTTAACCCCGTAGAAGCAGCAATCTTCTTCTGATATTTCTTCTCCAAATATCGCACCGCACCGCGCACCGAACCATAGATTAAGAATCGATCAAAAAAATCTTTGACAACAGGCGCGGCAGAACGATCGATCGTATACTTATCCTTACCCCGACGATAACCATAGGGAGATTTTCCTGGCGGTGGTAATGATTTTAATCGATTGCGAGCATGTCCTTGCCGCATCCGTCGGCTGATTTGATTGGATTGGATTTTGTCGATTAATTGCAGTAGATTTAATTGCGGTTCGATTTCGGTTTCGGTAGTAATTAATCCAATCCCCATTGCTTGCAATCTAGCTAAAACTTGCTGGACATCCCGAACTGAATCACCTAACTCATCCAATCGCCGCACTAACAGATAATCGTAGCCTATTTGAACACAATCTAGCAACAATCGATCGAGTTCATTACGTTGTCCCAAATCCTGATACACTCGATCAATCTCCCACCCCCAAATCTCTAGATCTGGAGGTGATTCAATCAATGGATCTGTATAAGTATACGCAATTATTTGCATCAATTTAGTAGACCTAACTATAAGACACCAGCCCCTACGGTTGGCTATTATCCATTCTACGGGTCTGTAGGGGTAGGTTTATGCAATTCCATTGTTGATGTTACTGTTCGATCTTAAACAAAACCTACCCTCCGCCACTAGCATCTAAAAAGATCTCAAATGGGTTCTATCCAATTCGGTGCTTTACGGCTATCGCCTAACACACCCTACGACTGCTGATAAATTTAGGGTAGGGGTAATTCATGAATTACCCCTACCTGAATTTATTGACATAAAATTAATTAATCTATCCCCAAATAAGCCTCAATTACTCTCGGATCGTTTTGAACCTTAGTCGGAGTTCCATCGACGAGATTGGTACCTTCTGCTAATACCCAGACTCGATCGCACAAAGTCATAATTACGTCCATATTATGCTCAATAATTAGAAAAGTCAAACCCTGCTTGCGCCAGTTTAAAATATGACCACAAATATCTTCAATCAACCGTGGATTAACCCCCGCCGCAGGTTCATCTAATAAGATTAACTTTGGATCTGCCATCAATGCTCGTCCGATTTCTAGTAACTTGCGTTGTCCGCCAGATAATCCCCCCGCATAGTCATTTGCCTTCGCACTCAACCCCACAGATTCGAGAATTGACATTGATTTATCTTTCAATTCCTGTTGCTCGATTCGAGCCAATTTGGGCTGTAATAAAACTTGCCAAATTTTCTCGCCCGCCTGATTTTTAGCACCCAACATCATATTTTCCAATACCGACATTCGCGATAGAGCTTTAGCGACTTGAAATGTTCGCACCATTCCCAATCTGGCAATTTGATGTGATTGCAATTGATGAATTTTTTGACCATTTAATTCGATTTGACCAGAATCAGCCCGAATAAAATTAGATAATAGATTAAAGAACGTAGTTTTACCCGCTCCATTTGGGCCGATTAAACCCGTAATACTCCCTGTGGCGACTTCAATTCCTGCTTGTTGAACTGCTTTAACACCGCCAAAAGTCTTGCACAATCCTTGGGCTGAAAGTAATGGTTGAATAGACATAAGTATATGGAAGGGGAAAGGGGAATTGAATATCAGAAATATTTATTACTTATTACTTAAATTATCTGCCTAATGTTAGTTCTTCTTTTTTGCCTAAAATTCCCTGTGGACGCAATACCATCAATAGCATCAAAATCAGACCGATGATCATAATCCGAAAGGCACCTTGCTGAGTATCATCAAGATGTAAAGCATTGAATATCGCCTTAAAGAAATCAGTCCGCGTTAGCTCATAATAGCCCCAAAAAATCACAGCACCAATGACTGTACCCAGATTATTTCCCGCACCACCTATCATAATAATGATCCAAGCATTAAACGTAATCAACGGCTCAAAGTTATCAGGAAATACGCTAAATTGCCAAGCATAAAACGCGCCCGAAATTCCGGCAATTGCGCCGCCGAGCATAAATGCTTGCAACTTATACCAAAAAACATTCTTACCCAAAGCTCTGGGAACTTCTTCATCCTCCCGAATCGCTTTTAATACCCGTCCCCAGGGTGAATGTACCAACTTTTCTAAACCGACATAAACCACCATCAACGTAGTCAAAACTAATAACATTAAACCCGCACGCGGATCGTAAGTGTAGAGCGATAAAGCACCGCAAATATAGACAGTCAAAACGAAAATACCGAGAACAGATCCAGCTACCACCCGCGACATTTCCGCCCGCATCCATCGCCACAATTGCCATAATGCTAGCCCACAAATCACTGTCAGCCAGACAATTAATAATATTTTAACCAGATACTCAGGTTGAGAATTCGTCGGACAAGTAAGTGACAATAGATTTAACGAATACTCTTCCCGACAAGTAAACGGAATCGGATAACCCTGTACCCCAAAAGTCCCCTTCGTTAGCCAAGCCTCATTTTTCGCCACTAGCCGAACTAATTCTGACACGCCGATAGTCACAATCCCCAGATAGTCTTCCCGCAGCCTCAGTGTCGAGAAACCAATGATTAAGCCCAATAATGCCGACAATCCAGCTCCAATTAAAGCTGCGATCGGAATTGGCATACCCTGCATTGAGAGTAACACGGTACTGTAGGCTCCGATCGCCATAAACGCCACATGTCCAAAATTAATTAGCCCCGTTACCCCCCACTGGAGATTCAACCCCAGGCTAAATAGTGCATAGGTAGCAGCAGATATCGTCAGGAAGACAAAGTAAATGACCATCAGGCAGAAATTATGAATTTATCGATCGGGAGTTAATAGCTTTAGATTACTATTTTGGCGATCGTTTTAACTGTAATTATGGCGAACAAGTTAGCTAATTTTGGTAATTTTGTCGATCGATCCAAACATACAAGTAACTAATTATGATAAAATACCCGTATAAACACATACATCTACTCAGTAGCTACAATCGATCGCAACGTCAAAAAGCTTGTAAAATTCGTCACATTTTTCGATCTTTTAGTCAAAATGCAGATCGAGCCTTTAAGCCCTCAAACATCGTTTTTATACTTCTACTGAAGAATTTCAGATCGTACCCAATCCGGTATGCGTTACACACTAATAACCCATTCACTATTTGCCGATCCACTATCCACTCACTATCCCAGATAGATAGGTCGAACCGAACCGTATTGAGATCGTACCCACCAACCCGCTCGACAATTGCATGAGTCTGTGTATTAATCCTCAATGTTCTCAGTCAGAAAACTCAGATCAGACACTCTTCTGTCAAAGCTGTGGCTCAGAACTGCTCCTAGCAGGGAAGTATCGAGTAACTAAATTGATGAGTAGTAAAGGTGGCTTGGGAGATACCTATGAAGTCACCGAGCGCAATGTCCCCAAAATTCTCAAAGTCCTCAAAACTAATAATGCTCAGGCGATCGAATTATTCGATCGAGAATTTAGAGTTCTTCATAGTTTCGCAGGTACGGGAATTGCTGGTATTCCCCAAGTTGAAGACTTATTTTTGTACTCTCCCCGTAACTCTCAGCAGCCGCTCAATTGTCTAGTGATCGAGCGAATTTATGGTATGGATCTAGAAGAATATCTCAAGGTCATGAATCGACCGATCGACGAAAAAACAGCAGTCGGTTGGCTCTTGCAGCTAACTCAAATTCTGCAAGAGCTTCATGCTCAGGGAATTTTGCACCGCAATATCAAGCCACCTAATATTATCCTGCAACCAGACGGTCAACTGATCTTAATCGATTTTGGGGCAGTCAAGACAGCGGCTAATCCCAGCCTCGGACATGGTGCTCAGATCTATACACCAGGTTATACCGCGCCAGAGCAACAACACCCAGGGACAGCGACTACTCAGTCAGATTTCTTTGCGTTGGGGCGAACTTTTGTCTATTTGCTCACAGGCAAAAATCCGACAAATATCTATGATTCATATCGAGATCTCTTCATTTGGCGCGATCAGACTGTCAATATCTCGCCTAACTTCCTCAATCTAATCGATCTATTGATGCACAGCGATCTCTATCAACGTCCCGATCGTGCCGAGACTATTTACCGCGAAATTGCTGCACTCACCCCAGTTAATACCGCGACTATTGCCCGCTACACGCTCCCACAAGCTCCCTTAAATTCAAATTCTGGCTTCTTTACCCAACCAGTTAGATCGAGCTATCTTGCTGCTCACTTAGGGAGCCGATCACCACAAGTTTCATATTCATTGATTGATGTAACTGCTGCCGTAGAACGCCGCACCAAATCCATGTTCGCACTCATCGCCAACAACTGGATTCCAGCAGTCATCGGATTATCAATCCTGACAGCATGGCTGTTTTGGCCGAAATCCCCAAACGCGGCTATCGCCAATAACCAGATGGGAGAATCTTTTGCCGAAATTAAAGACGTTCCCCACGGCGGATTTAAGTATGGTGGAAGTACGACTTGGGCAACTACCAGACAGCTTCAATCTAGCATCGATGCTGGCATCAAAGGCGTTTTCCCCAAATACGATATCATCTATACTGATGGCAGTTCCGCCAATCTCAAATCGACTACTGATGGCACCTGCGATCGCCAACCTGGATCCAATACTGGGATCTGTTGGTTAATTGCTGGAGATCTCGATTTTGCTCAGTCCTCAATCGCTCTCGATAAATCTAAATATGCCGCAGATGTCAACATCAGACATCTCAAAGAAGAAGCTGTCGCCTATGACGCGCTAGGCGTAGTTGTACATCCCCAGCTCAAAATTCCTGGTTTAACCATTGCCCAATTACGAGATATTTACAGAGGAAAAGTTACTAATTGGCGAGATATTGGCGGTCCCGACCTCAAAATTGTCGCCTTTTCTCGGGATGAAAATGCTGGTGGTAGTGTCTCCTCCTTCAAAGATTTAGTATTGTCAACCAGCGATACTTTTCAATATCAAAAAGTTAATAGTACCACTGAAGGATTGCAGCGAGTTAAAACCACTCCAGGCGGAATTTACTATGGTGCAGGTAAAGAAGTAATTGTCGATTCTTGTCATACAAAACCCATTGCGATCGGGAATTCGATCGATAATTTAATCAAACCATATCAAGAACCACTGCAATCTCCAGATGATTGTATCAAAGGACAGCGCAATCGAATCAATACTGAAGTAGTAAAAAGGCAAGAATATCCGCTCACGCGCAAAATATATGTGGTAATTAAAGTCGATGGTACCGATCGCCAAAAAGCTGGTGAAGCCTATGCTAGTTTACTCAAAACTAAGCAAGGACAGGCTTTATTAGAAAAGGCTGGATTTGTCAGTATTTTGAAGTAGCTAATGTTTAACAATGATAAATTACCAATCGATCTACAACAGATCGATCGAGACTTGCGCGGTAGAGCGATCGACAAACAGAAAGCAGCATTAGATAGACTAGCACAGGTTCCCGCAGATTTAGCCGTGCCATTACTCGCTCGATTATTAGCATCCCCAGATTTCAGGCACCGACGGATGGCAGTGATGGGTTTGGGTAGGGGTAATTCATGAATTACCCCCACCTATTTTCCGAATGTGAATATCATCTAAGCTTTGGGAATTGCTACGCCTAAAGTGCCGTGAAAATCTTCCTGAACCTTGTGAGTCAATTGACGCGAGACACGACTGACGATTTGCTTCAAAACCTTATCACCAGTACCCTGAATCATTTTGGTCGGTAACTTGTAGATAAACTTAGGAAATTGGATATAAACATGTAAATCCAGATCCCAATCTACCTTCGTGCCCAATCTGTCGCCATCTACAGTCTCTACCAGGCGCATCTCGGCATTGAAACTGACCTCATAACCCAATGGAGTATAATCGGGGATATCAACGGTTCTAATCCGATATACCGCACTCTCCTGCGGTAATAATTCCAAACCGATCTTTGGTTCGACAACATAGCCAAAAGAATCGAATTTACCGATAGTTAGATCGTAGCCGTTTTGACCGATCGGTTTGACGGTCATCGGATGAGCACAACGAGTAAACCAGCCCTGATGGGCATCGAGATATTTACCCACAGTTTTTGCATCTGCGCCCATGAGCATCGCATCGGTGAAACGATAGCTGAAGCAGAATGGTTGGGGACGATCTGTATCGATCGATACTAGACCTCGTTGTGATAATTCAGGATTCATCGAAACAGGAATGGTTGCTACGCTATTTTTTTCAAGTGTTTTTACTGGCATCGCCTTTTATCTGTGTTGATGTACTGACTGCTAAATCTATTTACAAGCTCTAGCTGGTGAAAACCGGAAATTTTGAATTATTCAATCCTTAGTAGTGAGAGAATTAAACTTACCGATATAGTAACGAAAACTTAATGAAAGCATTTGTAGCAGGAGCGACAGGGGAAACAGGGCGACGGATTGTGCGAGAATTGGTAGATCGTCAGATCCCTGTCCGGGCGATGGTTCGAGACATTGCCAAGGCACAAGCCATCTTCCCAGCAGCAGTAGAATTAATTGTTGGGGATGTTCTCGATTTGGGCAGTATTATGACGGCAATCGGAGACAGTACGGTAATTCTCTGCGCTACGGGAGCTAAACCCAGTTTAGACCCGACTGGCCCTTATCAGGTAGATTATCAGGGCACTAAAAATTTGGTAGATGCGGCAAGATCCAAAGACATCCAACAGTTTGTCTTTGTTTCCTCGCTGTGTGTGTCGAATTTTTTCCATCCCCTCAATCTATTTTGGTTGATTTTGTGGTGGAAGCGACAAGCAGAACAGTATTTAATAACTAGTGGTCTTAACTATACGATTGTTCGTCCCGGCGGACTCAAAAACGAAGATAATACCAATCCGGTAGTAATGTCTGGGGCGGATACACTCTTTGATGGTAGTATACCTAGACAAAAGGTCGCTCAGGTGTGCGTTGAGTCACTCACTCACGCTCGATCGAGAAATAAAGTCCTCGAAATCATCAGTCAACCAACAGCAGTCGCTAAAAGTTGGGAAGATCTATTTGCTAGCGTGTAGTTTATTTAGTGGCATTACTACAAGGCGGAAATTAGCAGACCATTTGCTCTCTATTCCCCGTCCGCCCATCTGTCTTGAAAAGTTGCTCTCGCATGGGAAACCCCAAAACCGCACTTTTCGCTCCCATCTAAAATAATACTTAGATTTACGCCACCAAGTACTAGTTACTGTTTTTTCTTAGTCCCCAATCCTGCATGGATAAACGTAAATATAAACGTTTGAGATCGATCTACATCATGATTGGTTGTATCCTATCGATCGGGTTCGTCTCCCGATGGGAGCAACCATCGCCGCCACAGATCTCCGAAAATCCGATTGTTAAAGCAACACCCATCCCAGAAAATTCCCCATTTTTGCCATTGGTGATGACAGATGGCGATCCCTATATTCGAGCACTGATGCGGATGATTTCGATGAGTGAGTCAAACGATTCTCACCCTTATACATTGGTATATGGTGGGAACCATTTCAACAATCCTCGTCGTCATCCAGCGCAGTGTGTTCGGATTGTCAATGGCCCGAATCTTAATAAATGTTCGACAGCCGCTGGGCGGTATCAAATGATTGATACCACTTGGGAATTACTTTCTAAGAAATATCATCCTCAGCAAGATTGCGTGTTATTTGTTTTTCAGTGTGATTATAGTTTTGAACCGCAGTATCAAGATGAAGTCGCTCATGCTTGGCTCAGTGATGAAACAGCGTGGAATATGAATATTCCTGAGCTGTTAAAAGCTGGCAAATTGGAGAAAGTCCGCAAGCGATTGTCGAAGACTTGGACAAGCTTGGGTTATGGGGTGGAGAACAATACGATGACTCCTAGATTGGCTGGAATTTATCAACAGTTATTAGAGGAAGAATTAGGTAAATCTAAGTAGCCCAAGTTGCTACCGATAGAACGCCTACGATTAAAATCATGCTAATGTTGAAAAGTCCGCAGTTGGAATATGAGTAGCGGTTAAAAACCGCTGAGATTATGGGTAGCAACTTGGGTTAATTATTAATTATTAATCACTCATCTTGTGCCATCATCAATTCGACAAAATTAGTATAGACTTCACCCTTGATAAAATCGGGATGTTCGAGAATGCGTTGATGAAAATCGATCGTAGTCGGTACCCCTGTAATAGCATACTCCCGTAAGGCGCGACGCATCCGGCGAATTGCCATATCTCGATCGACTCCCCAGACGATTAATTTGCCAATCAGAGAGTCGTAGAAAGGGGGAATCTCGTAATCGGTATACACATGGGAATCAATCCGCACTCCTGGACCACCTGGAGCCAGATAACCAGTGATTTTACCAGGACAGGGACGGAAATTATACTTGGGATCTTCGGCATTGACGCGACACTCGATCGAGTGACCTTTTAATACTACCTGTTCCTGGGTGAAGGATAGTTTCTCACCTTGAGCAACACGGATTTGTTCGGCGATTAAATCCAATCCGGTAATCATTTCTGTCACTGGATGTTCGACTTGAATCCGGGTATTCATCTCCATAAAGTAGAAATCCCCATGTTTATCGAGCAAAAATTCTACCGTGCCAACACCAGCATAATCGATCGACTTAGCCGCCGCGATCGCCGCCGCCCCCATTTTTTGACGAAGTTCTGGAGTCAAAGCTGGGCTAGGAGCTTCTTCTAATAACTTCTGGTGACGACGTTGAATCGAACAATCCCGTTCGCCCAAATAGACAACATTCCCATAATTATCCGCCAGAATCTGAAACTCGATATGACGGGGACATTCGATAAATTTCTCCACATATACCCCACCATTGCCAAAAGCAGCTTCCGCCTCACCCTGAGCGGCGTGATATAACCGCACCAAATTCGCCTCCTCATGTACCAACCGCATCCCGCGCCCACCGCCGCCAGCCGTAGCTTTGAGCATCACCGGATAACCTATTTCACCCGCGACTTTGAGGGCTTCCTCCGCATCTGCGAGAAGTCCATCACTCCCAGGTACCGTCGGTACCCCCACCCGCTTCATCGTCTCCTTCGCCGTAGACTTATCCCCCATCGCCCGCATTGCGGCTGGAGAAGGGCCGATAAAGGTAAGATGATGATCCGCACAGATTTCGGCAAATCGGGCATTCTCAGCCAGAAATCCATAGCCTGGATGAACCGCCGTGGCATTCCGCGTCAACGCTGCTGATATAATATTCGGGATATTCAGATAGCTCTTACTCCCGATCGGATCGCCAATACACACAGCCTCATCAGCTAATTGTACGTGTAAGGCTTTGCGATCGATCGTCGAATGCACGGCGACTGTTCCAATCCCCATCTCGCCACAGGTACGAATGATTCTCAGAGCGATTTCGCCCCGATTGGCAATTAAGATTTTAGAAAATGACATTACGATTAAGGGTTCCTAAACTTAGAGATGGGGAATGTTCGACAGGCTTGGCTTTATTTTACCTCGCGATCGCCTCCTCGCCGCAATATCCCTGGTGATCCGTAGGTTGGGTTGAGGAACGAAACCCAACAGCACCAATTTCGATCGAGCAATGATTGTCAATACAATTGTGATAAAACGTAAGATATCACGCAATGATAATCGATCGTTCTTTAAACGTTGGGATTGTTGGGTTTTCTCCTGTGGGAGACGCTACGCGAACGAGGCTCAACCTACCACCTCCTTGGGATTAATTCGATCTAGATCGTCTGCCTCCAAATTAGCAATAGAAATGACAATAGCTATGTTCGATCGAGTTATGTTTTAATAATGAAACTATCCCGCAAGTGAAAATCTGCTTCTTTGCCGCTATGATTTATCGCCCAATAACTCAGCTCATCCTGACTAGATTTAATCACTGTCGTTACGGACATTTCTAAATCTTGTTCCGCTAAAATCAGTTCACTTAAA
Organism: Chamaesiphon sp. 336R_metabinner_41; assembly: GCA_025359915.1. Classification (GTDB taxonomy): domain Bacteria; phylum Cyanobacteriota; class Cyanobacteriia; order Cyanobacteriales; family Chamaesiphonaceae; genus Chamaesiphon. The sequence continues at coordinate 12,422 of JANYDE010000067.1, forward strand.
TCGAACTCTAAACTTAGAGTGATATAATTTGGATATCGATCGATCTTAAATGGCAACGAACTAAAAGACAATTCATCCCGCAATCCCTGACGATAATCATCGAGGGCAAATACAGCCCAATCGCCAGATGGAGAGAGATTAAATTCCCAATAATTAGCATCGCCTGGGATGCCAATAAAAAACTCAAAGCAGGTAGATTCCCAGAGGTGGAACTGACGACTAGGTGGGTTTGCAGGTGGTGCGATCGAGATTGCATTCAGATCGCCAAATAGTTGATACTCGATCGATAGTATATTCTCTTTCCTATTTACTCGACCATTAATTTCGATCTGCGGTAAATTGCTGTCTGTCGGAAACGGCTGGAGGGCAAAATTAATAATCATGAGCGGAGATCTTCGATAATCTGGCGGATGGCTTGTTCTTGAGCTTCGATACTTTCAGTCAGTTTGAATTGTACCAATGCTCGATCGAGATTGTGGGTAGGATATTTAACCTTAAAATAAACATTCCCCGCCAAATGATCGGTGAAAAATCTCAATCCTAATTCAAAAGCAATCAGGCGAATCCCATCAAACAGATATTCATAGTCATAATCTGTCAGAAAGCCACTCGCTTGAGAGAGATATCCTTGTAGAATCGATCGACACATCACCGTATCAAAATATACCTGTTCCCACTCCTTTGTCTCCTCACCGAGGGGATTGCAACCCGATCGCAAACAGTCGCCGATATCATAGTGTACCAGCCCTGGTTTGACCGTATCGAGATCGATAATCCCGATCGCTTGTTGGGTAGTAGTGCAGATCATCACGTTATTCACCTTTGGATCGCCGTGAATCGGACGTAAAGGCAGCTTGCCATCACTTTTAGCATCCTCCAAAACTCGCGCCCATTCCTGCCGCTCTTGGACGAATTTGAAACAATAATCCACTTCAGGATTTACCACTCCGGTATATGTCGGTAGTACTCGATGATAATATTCGAGATATTTGGGCGTAATATGGAATCCTTCGAGAGTATCGGCTAATTGAGTCGGATCCAAATCGCTAATCAGATGATGAAACCTCCCCAGAGCATAACCCACTTCCCGCCCATGTTCGGTATCCTGAATGATATCGATCGATTCTGAGTCATCGATAAAACTAATCGCCCGCCAATATGTGTCATCGGGTTCTACCCAGCCATCTTTGCCATCGCTAGTTAATAATACCCGTGGTACCGCCCAACGTCGCGCCGAGTTATTTACTTCTCGCTGCAACTTTTCACATACATGCTCAGTAAAGATCCGCATATTCTGCATCACTAATCCAGGTTGCAAAAAGACATGCGTGTTAATCCGTTGCAAGACAAAATGCGGTTCGATCTCATCCTCGATCGTCACCAGAAATGTATCATTAATATTGCCACTCCCAAAAGCGCGAATGGCTGTCACCTGTTTCAATCCAGCAAATTCTTGAGCGATACTATTCAGACGATTCAATGTTCTTTAGAGGATAGAGGACAAATAATAGGTAATAGGTAATAATTGAGGATTAGATATCAACTATCAACTATTTAGCTGGTTTATTCTCTAGTGATTCGACTAGAGATTTTTCTTCTAGCGCGATGGAATTATGCTCAGTTACCATTTGATTGTAGGTGTCGGTTTGATCTCTGAGCCGAGAGACTAGTTGATTGTAATTGTTGACTCGATCGTTAAAACTGGACACGCGGAAATTATAATCGCTTTGGGAACTGTTAGCGATCGAACTTTGGAGACTCGATCGATCGGAGTCAACCGATGCAGCTTCCTGCTTTACCTGTTCGGCTAATTGCTCTAGTACTGACTTCCGCGTTTCCAATTGCGCGGTGAGAGTCTTCGCCTTGTCTCGCAGTGCAGTGAATACACCTTCATAATGTTCGGATAAACTGACGATCGTCGATCGATCTGTAAAATATTTACGATAATGTCCTTCTAATTCAGAGCCGAGATTGCGCACCTCAGTACCCAAAATTGAGTGTAGCTCATTATCCACCGATCGAGCATCTTGATTGTTGTATGTCTGAACTAATTTGAGAATGCGGGGATTCTGAATTTTCTTCAATACCGTTTGCAACTGCTGATTAATTTGTGTTTGCTCCAATAGTGACATCCGTTGATAAACAACATGGAGCATCTCATGCGCTGCTGTCACCTCCATTACTCCTTGCAATCGTTGATCTGTCACAGCTTGCAGAAAAATGCCCTTGCGCGGTACATAACAACCCAGGACAATAGTATGTTCGGTACTCTTGCAAAGATTGAGAGATGATTTTTTAGTTTCGATTGTCGGTTGATTGACATAAAAAAATCGTCGTGCAGTATCCGTCATCGTCGTATTTGTCGCGAGTCTGGCAATTTCCGGCGATGGTTGGTAGTGAAGCAGTTTACTCCAATCTTCCAAATCTTGAGTAAACCTAATCCCGATAATCACAACAGCAATGATACTTGCTATACCGAGATAACGCTTTAGCGGCTTCATAACAAACAAACAAGGGTAATATTGGCGACTGACGCGCATTCACCATCCTACTTTAACAGCTAGATCGAGATTTGTTAAACTTCGTTGCGAAGCTCCGATCGAAGTCGATCGAGTGTGATAAATTTGCACGTATAGATAGCAACCCTTAATTTTAAGAGCGAATCGGTGATAGAAAATAATTTCGCCCAAACTACCCTGAATTCCCAATTAGCCGCAGGTGAAGAAATGAGTGACTATGTAGCCCATCTTCAAATGCACATGGCACTTCAAGCGCGCAATCTCGTTCCGACCTTAACTAATGCTGTCGATAGTCGTGAACTTTTTCTCTATCAGACTCAAGCACACTTTGAAAAGTTAGCATCTCGTCAACTCGGTTAATATTGAATACTCGATCGAGTACTCTCAGGATAAGTAATTGCGTGGATCTCGCGCCAGAGATAGATAGGCGATCGAGAATTACGGATAACTGTTATGATAGCTGTGAATTTGTCCTTAACAATAAGAAGCGAAGAATAATCATGGCGCAAGCACCTATAGCTCCGGTGGTGCTAGTAATTCTAGACGGTTGGGGCTATCGCCCAGATATCCACGGAAATGCAATCGCTCAAGCCAAAACACCTAATATTGATAGCCTCTGGGCTGCTTATCCACATACCCTGATTGATACATCTGGACGAGCCGTCGGATTGCCCGATGGACAGATGGGGAATTCGGAAGTCGGACATCTAAATATCGGTGCGGGGAGAATTGTCCCCCAAGAATTGGTAAGGATCTCAGATGCTGTCAAAGATGGGAGTATTCTAGAGAATCCCGCCCTCGTAAAAGTTTGTGCAGACGTAAAAGAGCGTCAGAGCAAACTCCACATCATGGGACTCTGTTCTGACGGTGGCGTTCATTCCCACCTAGATCATCTCATTGGCTTATTGAAACTAGCTCGCGCTCAAAATATTACCGAAGTCTGTCTCCATGTCATCACAGATGGACGCGATACCGATCCTCGCGATGGCTTACTCGCTGTTGAGAAAATCGAAAATGCAATCGCCGAAATCGGTGTCGGCAAAATTGTAACAGTTAGCGGTCGGTATTACGCACTCGATCGAGATAATCGCTGGGATCGAGTCAAACTAGCTTACGATGTGATCACCGAAGCTGGCTCTGGTACAGGTGAAACTGCGATTACCTTGCTGAAAAATAGCTACAAAGCCGACAAAACTGATGAATTCATCAGCCCCACCAAAATCGCCCCAGGCGCGATCGAATCCGGCGACGGCGTAATTTTCTTTAACTTCCGTCCCGACAGGGCTAGACAGCTCACCAGTGCCATCGTAAATCCCAAATTTACGGGCTTTATCCGTGACCAAATTACCCCCCTCACATTTGCAACTTTTACTCAGTACGACTCAACATTACCCGTACTAGTCGCCTTTGAGCCACAACAGCTCAAAAATCTCCTTGGAGAAGTAATCGCCGAGAGGGGTTTGCCCCAGTTGCGGGTAGCTGAAACCGAAAAATATGCCCATGTGACTTACTTCTTCAATGGCGGACTAGAAGCAGCCCTGCCAGGAGAGGATCGAGAATTGATTCCCAGCCCCCAAGTCAGTACATACGATCGTGCCCCAGCCATGTCTGCGGCAACAGTGACAAATGTTGTGCTAACCGCGATCGCCAAGCAGAAATATGCTCTAATCGTTGTTAATTATGCCAACCCCGATATGGTCGGACATACTGGTAAAATGGAGCCTACCATACAAGCGATCGAAACCGTAGACGCTTGTATGGGTAAACTCTTAGAAGGTGTGGGCAAAATTGGCGGCACGACAATTATCACCGCAGATCATGGTAATGCTGAATATATGTGCGACGAAAAGGGTAATCCCTGGACAGCCCATACCACTAGTCAAGTACCATTCATTTTGGTCGAAGGCGAACGCCGTCAACTTCAGGGCCATGGTACCGATGTCATCCTCCGCGAAGATGGTAAATTAGCCGATCTCGCACCGACAATTCTAGAGATTCTCCAGATTCCTCAACCTGTCGAAATGACAGGAAAATCGATGGTTGTCCCCACGCTGATAGAATATCAACAGACTCGATCGCCACTGCGAGTTGGAGTGTAGAATCGATAGTCACTGATGATGCCCGACAGCCAGGGTCGGTTTGTGAATTTCCCCGACCCTGAATTTAGCAGATACAATAAACTTAAAGACTATTAATAAGATTTAGAATTATTCAATGGATATCGTTAAAATTATTGAGATTATTTGGTGTATATCTGCCTTTGGGTTGACTGCAATGGTTCTGCTCCACAGCCCCAAAGGTGATGGAATCGGCGGAATTGGTGGTCAAGCGCAGTTATTTAGCAGCACCAAAAGTGCTGAAAGCAACCTCAATCGAATTACTTGGGGCTTATTTTTAATATTTATCACATTAACGATCGTGCTAAGTGCTGGTTGGCTGACAACTGGTGTAATCCCTGTTATGGCTCCCCCAGTTGGCAACTAACAGAATTTCTCGATCGTCACAGCACTAGTAAGTAGACATTATTACTCAGCGTAGATCCGAGGGCACCCCTGCCGTTGATTGAGTGCAGCTTTTACTAAGCTGTTTTTTTTCGATCGTCATAATTTGCCATCCCACGATCTTGGGCAAAAATCGGCTGCATGCCCTGTTAAAAGATCGAGCCTAAGTTGACCCTCTAAACACCCTAATTCCAGTCAAAGATCCGAACATATCCCCCGATCCTGTCCAATTGCCAACCTATCTAGATCAAAAAATCGCGGCTTTGATATCGATCGACACATTTCAATGGACAATCATAGATAACCAACCAAACTCCTCATATCACAATGAAACTCCTCTTCGTCTGCCTCGGTAACATCTGTCGATCCCCAGCCGCCGAGAACATCATGAATCATCTCGCCGCCCAATCCAGTCTCAGTAATGAGATCGAATGTGACTCCGCTGGAACTGCTAATTATCATACCGGAAACCCACCCGATCGACGGATGCAAGCCGCCGCAGTCAAACGGAATATTCCCATGAAAGGAAGTGCTCGACAATTTACCAAAGCTGACTTCGTCGCTTTCGACCTGATTTTAGCAATGGATCGAGAAAACTACCAAAATATTCTCGCCCTCGACCCGCAAGGGCAATATCGAGACAAAGTTAAACTAATGTGTGACTTCGCCAGCAAGCACCCAGACAAAGAAGTTCCCGACCCCTACTTTGGCGGTACAGAAGGCTTTGACTACGTCATTGATCTCCTCACCGATGCTTGCGGAGGACTCCTGTCCCAGCTTGAACCAACAGGTTTAAAAAATAATTAGAAATTTGTTAGGTATTTTCAGCCACTTATGATATTATAAGTGAGGTGTGAAACAGATGGGTCGATGGCCGAGTGGTTAATGGCGGCAGACTGTAAATCTGCTGGGAGACCTACGCTGGTTCAAATCCAGCTCGGCCCACTTTCACAAACGCCCTCATAGCTCAGTGGTAGAGCACTTCATTGGTAATGAAGAGGTCATGAGTTCAAGCCTCATTGAGGGCTTTGGTTGGTAAATAGCTGCTGGTAAGGCTTTTAGGAAACAAACTTGTCCTAATAGCCGATTTTTGCTGTCTACCTACTGGTAAATAGTAGCGATTCGTAGGCTGTTACGGCTGGTTTGGATGGTTTATAGACCCCCCAATCAGACCCCCAGCAAATGAGTACTAGAATTTGGACTGACAAGAAAGGTAGTTCCCTCCGCTTGCGATGGAACCTTGACGGAAAACGATATCAGCTAGCCTTAGGCGTTAAGGATGACCCCATAGGCAGAAGTTACGCCAAGATGATCGCGGGCACGATCGAGCGCGATATTCAATGCTCTAATTTCGATAAGACTCTAGAACGTTACCAGAACAGCAACAAGCGTAATCGGAAACCCAAAGCAGAGGAACCGAGTAGATTAACCGCTGTGGCTTTGTTTGAGCAGTACGCGGTGGTGATGATTCGGGATAAAGATTTAGCTCCTGGTTCGGTTCATCGGTATAAGGCGATCGCTTCCAAGCTGCGAGAATGCTTGGGGGATAAATTAGCTCTATCCGTTAATGACTCGATCGCGAAGAATGCAGTAGCGGTAATGACGGAAACCCTGTCAGGACAGACGGTTAAAACCTATCTGTTTCTCATTCGTGCGTGTTGGGATTGGGCTAGAGATAAGTATCATTTGACTGGTGCCAACCCTTGGGGGGACTGTATCGGTAGAGTTAAAGTCCAATCCACCAAACAGGTTAAACCATTTACTATTGCTGAATTACAGGCAATTATCGCGGCTTTTAAATGCCACTCTCATTACTCCCATTACACTGAATTCGTTATCTTTCTGTCCCATTCCGCTTGTCGAATTGGGGAGGCGGCGGGGCTAAGGTGGGGGAATTTGGGCGCGGACTTCTCAACAGCTTGGATCGGTGAATCGATTAGCCGTGGGCACCAAAACAAGAAGGGCACCAAGACAGGGAAAACTCGCACGATTCAGCTATCCCCTACCGTGAGATCGATGTTGGCAGACAGACGCGATCGTATGAACCCACAGCCAGAAGATCTAGTGTTCCCAAGTCCCAAGGGTTTAGCTATTAACGATCATCGGTTTAGGGCACGGGCTTGGAAGACGATTCTAGAAAGTTGTCAGATTGAGTATCGTTCGCCTTACAAAATCAGACACTCAGCCATATCTCACGCCCTCAGCAACGGGGCTAATTTCATCGCACTGGCAGAACAGACGGGTCACGATAAGCGGGTGATGTTGGATACCTATGCTCATGCTATCGATCAAGAATGTTTATTCGTAGATATTGGTTAGGTAGAAAGTTCAGTCTAACGGCTGAATTTTTCA
>JANYDE010000098.1 GCA_025359915.1 Chamaesiphon sp. 336R_metabinner_41
AATGTCAAAACCCTAGTTCTTAGTCTTCAAACGCCCTCTGCGAAGGCAGACGCTACGCGAACAAATGAATTTGGGGCTAAGAGCGAAAGTCCACTGAAGTGGACTAAGCGATTTTTCTTCCGGTGTATGAAACCACCCTGCCCCTTTCCAAGGGGAGGGAGTAAAGCCCCCTTTCTAAGGCAGGGCTGATATATTGGTTAGAGAAAAATCTGAAATCCACCTGTAGGTTGGGTTGAACGAATGTGTTGGCGTAGCCTCTCGTTCCGAGAAAACCCAACATCTGCACAATCGATTTTTGAGTGTGTTGGGTTTTCTCGTTCCGTTCACGTTGGCGAAGCCTTTGCCTCAGCAAAAGTGTCTGCCTGTACCTACGGCAGGCTATCGCCAACGCAGAGAGGCTCCGCCAACGAGGCTCAACCCAACCTACAAATTTATTTTCCTTTCTAGGGCAAACACTCAAACACCCTAGAAATGTTGGGTTTCATTCTTCAACCCAACCTACGGTAAAAAGATTTGTCCGTCAATCAGCCTTTGGAGAATCGCATTCATTGAAAATATTACTGAATGTGGGTATAAAATGCCCTCAAAAATATACGGTAGGGGCAATTCATGAATTGCCCCTACCCTATATTTTTGAATTTGTTATTATTTTAATTCTCGCCACTAGTGAGCAAATTAAATTGCTTGAGAAAGCTGACATTATCTGGGGTCAAAAACTTATGTAGACTCTCTACTTCGTTAAGAAGTTTGATTTCTTGTTGACATTCAGCCCGCAAAATTTCTAAATGTCGATCGCGGATGGTTCCATCTGGTAAACTTTGAATTGTGGTCAAAGCTACGTTGATTTTAGTCACAGTTTGGCGTAATTCAGTCGTAAAACTGGCAAAGATGCGATCCTTGGTTTGATTGAAAGTATGTAGATTTTGAATTTTCTTATTAAAAGTTTGATACTCTTGGTGTCTGTTGAAGTAATGCTTCATCACGATCTCACTACGTTCCAACTGCGTGCGGACAGCATTTAATAATTCATCACAGGTAAAAGGTTTGGTTAAATAATCATTAGCACCTAGTTCCATTCCTTGGCGGCGATCCTGGTGAATTGATTGAGCTGTCAAAAAGATCAAAGGTGTCATTGCAGTTTCGGGGTGCTGTCGCAACGTAGCCAAAACTTGATAGCCATCCATTTCTGGCATCGAAATATCAGAAATAATCAGATCTGGATACTCTTTCATTGCTAAATCGACCCCAATCCGACCATTTTCAGCCACGATCGTTTTAAAATTTTGCAATTCTAAAATTTCTTGAATGTTGTGCCTAACATCTTCGGTATCTTCAATGATTAAAATCTTATGCATAGCCGCTTAATTTGCCTTGGTCAGGCAGGTGATCTGGATTGTAGTAATGTTTTGATCGTGACTACGAGTTGACCGAAATTAATCGGCTTACTCATGAAACTATTTGCCCCAGCATCCAAGCATTTTTGGCAATCATCGGGGCTGGATGAATCTGTCAAAGCGATAATCGGAATCGTCGCGCATTTAGGTAGCTGTCGCACACTCCGAGTTGTTTCCAATCCATCCATGAATCTCATTTGAATATTCATCAAAATCAGATCTGGACGATGAGATGCCAGCATCGAAATCGCTGTTTGACCACTCTCCGCGACGAGCAAGTGATAACCTCGACCTTCAAGATAAGCCGTCATAGTTTCAATATTAGCCCGATCTGCTTCGACTAATAAAATCTTTGCTGGCACAGGAATTGAAATCTCTGGTGCTAGCAGGAATGGATCGCGTTCTGTGATAGTTTGTGTCAATTTTGTTGCGGGCAAATCGATCGTGAAGCAACTACCAACGCCTAATTCACTAGTTAGTCCAATCTTGCCCCCATGACATTCAACGATCTGCTTGATCAAGACTAGTCCGATCCCAGTGCCTTCATAAGATCGATTGAGAGAATTATCGATTTGGCTAAAGTTTTGAAACAGTTTGGAGATATTTTCGGGAGCGATCCCGATGCCAGTATCAATTGTGGCAATCCGAATCGAGAGGGGCGAGAGTAGAGAGATATCTAATATCACTCGTCCACCGATCGGGGTAAATTTAACGGCATTATTTAATAATTCGGTCAACACTTGCTCGATTCGGTGTTTATCTACCATCAAATCTGGTAGGTTTGGTTGCATCTTCAGTTCCAACTGAATACTTTTTTTTGTGGCTGCTGCTCTGATGACATCCAGGCTGGATCTGCACAATAAACTGACTGAGATTAGTTGATACTTGAGTTCGATTTTGCCTGCTTCAATTTTGGCTAAATCGAGCAGATCGTTAATTAACTCTAAAAGCTGTTTGCCACTGCGTTCGATCGTTTGGAGCGAATTTAATTGTCGGGTGAGGATCAATCCAAAATTCCCCTCTTGTAGCCCTTGAGTCATGCCCAGAATAGCGTTTAAGGGGGTACGGAGTTCGTGACTGATTGCTGCCAGAAATCTACTCTTGGCCTGATTAGCTGCTTCTGCGGCTTCTTTGGCAGATTGCAAAGCAGCAGTTTTGGTCGCAACTTGCTGTTCTAGATTTTGAGTCAAGTAGCGCAACTGAAGATGAGTTTTCACTCGCGAGAGGACTTCTTGTGCTTGGAAGGGTTTGGTAATGTAATCTACGGCACCATGTTCAAATCCCTTGCTTTTGCTATCGGCATCGGCCATCGCCGTCATAAAAATTACCGGAATATCACAATTTTGGGGATCTGCTTTGAGTAGTTTACAGGTCTCAAATCCATCTATTCCAGGCATCATCACATCTAGCAAAATCAGATCGGGCGATCGTCGTCTGACAGTTTGTAATGCGCGTTCGCCGCTAGTGGCAATTGCCACATCGTACCCTGCATCGCTGAGAGTTTCGGAGATCGCATCCAGATTGGTCGGAGTATCATCGACAATTAAAATTAGTCCGGTTTGATTCGTCACGATAATTTAGTTTGAGTCGATCTCTGAGGTGGTGATATATGATTGGATAAATTCTTCGACCTGTTCAACTTGAAATTGTTTTGCAAATTGTAGCACTCGATCGACAAAGGGTTGGTAACGATCTTGTTGTTCTCCGATTTGCACGGCGGTTGCTGCTAGTTTTTTGAGCATTCCATTTCGGGCTAGTTCTAGCAAGACTTGTAAATCGGCGATAGGGGGAGGAATCAGGATCGGAGTTGGATGATGACTCACCCTCAGAGGGGATGATGATTCAGTTTCGGCATATTTCCAAGTCAGGTGGAGGTGTTTGGCTAGCAAGGTCAAAAATTCTTCGACTCGAACTGGTTTGGACAGAAAATCATCGCCACCCGCTTGGATACTTTTCCGTTGGTCGATTTGGGCTAATGATGCCGAAGAAACGATCGCTTTCAAGTGCTTGACTCGATCGTCATTACGGAGTAATTGCAGCATTTCAAACCCATCCATTACGGGCATAAATAAGTCTGTGACAATGAGGTCAAATTGTTCTTGTTGGCCTAGCCGCTCGGCAAGAGCATCGATCCTGTCCCAGCCCTCTTGACCATTTGCCGCTTCGGTAAATGTGAACCCTAGTGAGTCAAGGATGTTCGCTAAGACTGCTCGATTTTCCCAATGGTCATCCACTATCAAAACATGGCGCGATCGACCTTCGTAGCCGATAATCTTGCGGCCGATCGGATCTAGTGTCTGTGGTTGTGACCAGTTGTGTGCTAGGGGTAATGCTAGTGAAAAGGAAAAAATACTACCCACACCCAATTGACTGGTGACTTGAATATCGTCACCCATCAAGTTGACCAGACTTTGACTAATTGCCAATCCCAAGCCAGTACCTTCTGACTGCCGCTGTCGCTCGCCTACTTGCTCAAAGGAGCGGAAGATTTTAGCGATGGCATCGCTGGCGATGCCCACTCCGGTATCGGCGATCTGGAACCCAATTTGAGCCAAATTAGGATCTGCTGAGGGAGCTAATAATTTTATCTCAAGGGTGACACTGCCTCGTTGGCGTAGCCCCTCTGAAGGAGGATCGGTAAATTTAATTGCATTGCTCAGGAGATTGATTAATACTTGACGCAGCCGTTTTTGGTCGGCGATTACTCCTGGGGGCAAGTTCGGATCGAATTGACAGATAAAATCGACCCCTTTTTGGTCGGCATGAATCTGACAAATTTCGGCTACACCCTGTAAAAATGTCCGCAAATCGATCGAGTTGGGATCGAGTTCGAGTTTCCGCGCTTCGATTTTAGCAAAGTCTAAGACATCATCAATCAGTGTCAGTAAATGAGAGCCACACTGGTGAATGATCCTGATCCCATGTTGTTCTTTTTCTGGTATAAATGCGGAGCGGCTGAGGATTTGAGTATAGCCGAGAATCCCATTGAGTGGAGTCCGCAATTCATGACTCATGTTTGCCAAAAATTCACTTTTGGCTTGATTGGCAGCATCCGCCGTTGCCTTTGCTTGTTCTAGGATCGATTGCATCTGTTGCAATTCGATCAAAGCATGTTGCAGCTCCTGACTTTTGTGTTGAACTACCTGTTTGGATTCCTCTAATTCATCGATGACTTTTCTGAGTAAAAATTCTTTTTTCTCATTATCAGTTTCCAGTCGCACCCGATTGGCTTCAGATCGTTCTAGTTGCTTCTGAAGAATGCGATTTATTTTTTGAGTTTGCTGATTTTCCCTAATCACTGCCAACACATCCATCTCGTCCTAAGTACCTCCTAGTAATAACGTTACAAATGTTTGGTTGTGAAATTGGGTTTCTTTATCTCCATCCGCTCTCGGTAAAGTGGCATCGACTAATGGCGAAATTTCACCATAGGCATAAAAACCGCAACAAGGTAAATTATGGGGTAAATGCGCCTTGATGATTTCAACTTCTGCTTTGGCTTGGGTACCCAAAATCCGCCGCCGTGCTGCGCAAGATATTAATAAAGCTACTGCTGGGAACTGTCCAGGATAATTAGCCAAGGCGGTTTGCGAAGATGTTTCAGTCGCATTGAGAATATCTTGCCGCACGGCTGTGGAATTTCGGACGATCGCGCCAACTGGAATGTCCGAAAAGAAAGTAATACTTCCATCTACCCGATCGTATTTAATCGGAGCGCGGAGATAAAAACTTTCCAAATCTGCTTCAAAAATAGCCAGCGCATGAATTGCATATCCATTAGTAAACCAATCGGTGCCTAGATAGCGATCGTAGAAATCTAATGCGCGTTGACCATCAATTTCGTAGACAATATTACCCTCGGATTTGGTAATTTGACTTTGCTTGCCGATCGGTTGCCAGCCACTAGCAACGCCATAGGAACACAAAAGTTCTCCAGCAAAGAGCAGGATCGGTACGGTATTTTCACATACTTCACCTTGAAAAAATTGATAGGTTTTTTCAAAGGCATAATTATCGGCGGCAATCCCACCGATAATCGGCACCCGCTCTCCCAAACCTTGTTTTAAAGCTTCGATCAACGAGACACCACTGACAGTCAAACCGTCGGGAAATGTCAGACATAGTTGCGGTGGACTAGATAGCTTGGCTGTAGCGGTGGCGATCGCTTCGTCAACTGCACCGGAGAGATTGTCAGAAGTGCCTCGCCCTAGCCCTGCCCGAATTTCGATTCGATCGGCACAAAATAGCAGCAATGTCAGGGAATCTTCCTGAAATCCCATGACTGAGGACATTTCCCCATTGGTTGTGCTACCAATCAATTCGATCTTGGGAAATGTAGTTTGAATTTGCTCCAAAATAAGTTGATGGTCAAAATCGAAAGCTGCAAATAAAACACCCGCTTGTGGCACTGCTCCAGCTAGGGCATCCATACACTGTTGAAGTACTTCTAGCACTGCGAAGTGGGAATCTGGATCGTTACTATGACCGACATACGCTTTAAACATCTATTTCTTTACCTAATTAAATTGATTGGATTCGATGTCAATTACACGCCTAACTAGAGTTCCGTCAATCTGATTATTGATAGCAATCGGATTGAGCAGTGTTTCGATCTTCGCAACTAGTTGACTAAGTTTGACAGGCTTACTCATATACTCATTCGCACCAGCATCTAAGCATTTTTGGCGATCGCTAGCCATTGCCAGCGCAGTCAAGGCAATGATCGGGGTATGAGCATAGTCAGGGATCTGACGAATGGATCTAGTCGCCTCAAAACCGTCCATCCCTGGCATCTGAATGTCCATTAAAATAATATCGGGACGATCGGGACGATCCGGATCGGTGGTGCAATCTTCCAGCATGGAAATCGCCTGTTGTCCATTTTCAGCCACAAACATGCGATAGCCACGACTTTGCAGATAAGTAGTCATGGTTTCGATATTGCCTTGATCATCTTCCACCAACAAGATCGAGGTTTGACGCTGCCGCTGTTGAGTTTCCGCCGGAACGGTATCGGTGACGAGCGGATAGAAGAGCGGTGATGAGGGCTGGATCTCGATCGCTGTCGTCGGATCGAATGGCAAATAAACTGTAAAACAACTGCCGCGATTTACTTCACTCTGGACGGAAATCTTGCCACCGTGCATTTCGACAATGCGCTTGACTAGTGATAATCCCAATCCTGTCCCCGCATATTGACGACTGAGACTGCTATCAATTTGGACAAAGGACTGAAACAGTTTATCCATGTTGTCAGCGGCAATCCCGATCCCGGTATCAATAATCGAAAAAGCGATTTGACATGGCGGGCGGGTGGTGGAGCTGGGGTCGATCGGGAAGATATTGGTGACTGGTTGGACTAAGAACGAATTGAAATCTGTGGACTGTTCCGTGAGGATGATGCGGACATCCACGGTAATACTGCCCCCTTCAGGCGTGAATTTGACCGCATTGCTGAGTAAATTGATCAGGACTTGACGAAAGCGCAGATCGTCTACCCGAAGCTGTAACTGTTTGAGCTGTTCGGGAATTTGGGTCTTCAAGTGAATTTGCCGTTTGAGGGCAAGTTCTTTGATAAACAAAACACTATTTTGACACAGCGAAGGAATCGAGACATCAACCAATTCAAGCTTGAATTTGTTCGCTTCCATCTTAGAAAGATCGAGGATATCATTGATTAAAGCGAGTAGGTGTTTACCACTCTTTTCGACCGTCATGATCGACTTTTGTTGTCGATCGTTAATCGCACCAAAGACTCCATCTTGCAAGCTTTCAGACATTCCCAGAATGGCATTGAGTGGGGTCCGGAGTTCGTGACTCATACTCGCCAAAAACTCATCTTTGAGTCTGGTGGCGCGAGCGAGTTCTTGGTTACTTTCGAGCAATCGTGCCTCAGTCTGCCCTCTTTCGATCAATTCTTGCTGCAACTTCTCAAACAAATTTGCCTGATGAATCGCGATCGCTAGTTGATCGGCAATTTGTTGGAGCAATTGGGATTCGGCACTCTGCCACTGGCGTTGATTGCCACAGGAATGGATACTCAATAATCCCCAGAGATGAGGTTCAGCCCAAGTATCAAGATCGGGTTCATTATGTTCAGATGGCAGTAAGATTGGCACAACAATTTTAGACTTGACTTGGATCTCGCTGATATATTTTTGCAAACAGATTGACCAGGGATCTTGCTGGAGATCGACAACAATATTTGGTCTACCAGCTAAGTAAAATTGAAATTCTGCTTGGCTTAATTGTTCATTTTCCCAATCTCTCACCATCACGCTCGGATATTTGGTCGATACCACTTCTTCGACAGCGCAGAGATGAAGATCTGGAGATACTTTGAAAATAGCGACCCGATCGACCAGCATTAATTCCTTGATTTGCACGGTTGCCGTTGCCAGAATATCTTTTACTTGCAACGAATTGCGAATTTGTTGGGCGATCGAGCCTAATGTTTGTTGCTGTCTGAGTTGCAACGCAATCGCTGCTTCTGCTTGCTGTCGTTCTATCAACTCTTGCTGTAACTGCTCGAATAGACTCGCCTGTTGAATCGCGATCGCCAGTTGATCGGCAATTTGTTGGAGCAATTGGGCTTCGGCATCTTGCCAGTGGCGATGGGAACCGCAGGCATGAACGATCAGTAATCCCCATAATTGAAGATCTCCGGTGGTGTTGACCCAGCGATGAGTCCGATCATCTCCAAATGGCAGCAAAATTGGGGCGACAATTTTGGACTTGATCTGTGCTAAATTCATGCATTCCTGTAGACATTTTGACCAGTTATCTTGCATCACATCGACCACAATCCGGGGTCTACCCTGCATGTAGAATTCAAATCCTTCCTTACTAAATTTTTCATCCTCCCAATTGAGATCTAGCAGCGCAAGATATTCCGGTGATACAACTTCTTCGATCACTCGACTTTTGCCGTCAGGGAATACTCTAAAAATACTCACCCGATCGACCATCATTAATTCCTTGACTTGGGCCGTTGTCGTTGCCAGAATTTCTTCTACTTGCAACGAATTGCGAATTTGGAGCGCGATCGATCCTAATGTTTGTTGCTGTCTGAGTTGCAAGGCGATCGCCTCTTCTGCCCGCCAGCGGATATCTAGTTCTAGTTGGACTTTTTCATAAAGGGTCGCTTGTTGAATGCCAATCCCGATCTGTTCGGTAATTTGTTTGACAAAATTAATCTCGCCCTCCTCCCAAGATCGAGGTGCTGTACAATGGTTGATACACAACAATCCCCACAAGCTTGAGCCATTGAGCAAGGGTAAAACTAAATTTGCCTGTACTTGAAATTTCGTCAAAAACTGAATCTCACGATCTAGTAGTCCAGCCTGATGGATATCAGAGATCGCATTAATTCCACCTTGCTGATAAAACCGTCCTAACCTTTTGCCAAAACCAGGATCGCAAATTTCTACTCCTAAAATCGCTGTGAATTCAGTCCCTACAGATTCAGCAATGAATTCACCCGCGTCAAGGTTTGAATCAGCATTGAATTTGAATACCCCGACTCGATCGGTTTCCATAAATTGCCGGATCTCCAGCACAGAAGTCTCAAAAATAGTCTTAAGATCTAGCGATTTACGAATCCGTTGAGTAATTTCTCGCAGGACTAATTCTCGTTCTGCTTGTTGACGAATTAATTGTTCGTTCTGTTGGCGCAGCAGTTCATCGCGCTTGGCTGCTGTGATATCAAAGTTGATCCCAATCATGCTGTATGAGCAGTGTTCCGTCACCTTTTCTAGCAACCCATAAGCTTTGATAAAATGAATACTGTCATCGGGATGGATCACTCGAAATTCTGCGTCGAAATCTGTTTTTCCTGAGAGTGATTGCTCGATGAGAGCTGTGACCGCAGCACGATCGTCAGGATGGATCGTCTCTAGCCAAAAAGAGTAAGCTTCACGATCCGAAGATTTTTTTTGCCCATATAATTCATACATCCGATCGTCCCAGATCAGGTAATCTCGGATAATATCCCACTCCCAACAGCCAACCGATCCAGACTTGAGTGACAGAGACAACCGTTCGGATAGTCTATTTAATTTAATTTCGGCGTGTTTACGATCGCTAATGTCTTGATAGGTGCCCAGTACCCCGATTGTCTCCCCCGTCAGGTTTCGCAATGGCATTTTGTTTGTTTCGAGCCAGATCGATGTACCATCTGCCTTGGTCAAGAGTTCGATTTTCCCCAATTTTGCCAAGCCTGAGTTGATGACTTGTCGATCGTCGGCACGGTAAGCAGCTCCTTCAAATGCTCCCCAAGGCAGATCGTCGTCAGTCATGCCGACAATCTGTTCGGGCAAGTTCAAATTGGCATCTCGAGCAAAATTGTAGTTGCACCCCAAATACCGAGAATCTCGATCTTTCCAAAATACCGCCAGTGGGAACGTCTCAATCACAGTTTGCAGAAAGGCTTGAGATTCTTGTAACTCGGCAGTCCGTTGGGCGACTCTTAATTCCAAGTCAACGTTGAGGTTTTGGACTTGTTCATAGGCGGTGGCTTGCCGAATCGCGATCGCCATTTGTGTAGCAATTTGCTCAATTAGGGCGATTTCTCCAGGTTGCCAGTCGCGGGGTCGATCGCTTTCGATCGCACTGATCAGTCCCCACGGCACAGTTCCATCGAGAACGGCGAGAATTGGTACTAATATTTTCGATCTAATGTTCAAATCTGCTAGTAAATCTCGATGACAATCACTAATACTGGCTGTATAAATATCCGGTATCACTCGAACTTTACCTTTTAAGTAAGCATCAGGAGAGAAACAAGGATCGTAGACTTGTTGACCAATATTAGTACTAACCAGATTTTGGCAGTCGGCGACTACTTCCAATGTCCTCCCATCAGACTGAAATTTCCAGATACTAATCCGCTGACAGCACAGGATCGATCGCAATTCTCGCACCGCTGTATCCAGAATCTCGGTTAAGTTCAACGAGGAGCGAATCTGGGTGGAGATTTTACTAACTAACTGTTCCTGGGCTACTTTCGCCGTGAGTTTTTTGGTGCGCTCCAAAACTTGAGATTCTAAGTCGAGGGTGTGATGTTCGAGCAGTTGTACTTTGTCTGCTTCTAACTTCAATACTTTTGCCTCTAGAGCCTCAGCTAAATTGTATAGTTCTAGCGGGTTTAAAGCTTGCAATAAGCTAGTCTGAGTGACGATTCCGAGTAGTTCGCCGCGATCTCCAGTCACCGCCAATCGTTGGATAAATCGCTGTTCGAGAATTTGCTGCACCAGCCAGAGTGAATCACTGGATTTAACTGCAAAAATTGGTGTGCTCATCACGGCTTGCACCTGATATGTTTCCAGACTGAGGCTGAGAGCTTGAAATTGGACGATATCGCGCTCAGTCACAATCCCGATCGGCATTTGCAGCGTTTTTTGCTGCTCGTCCAGTTTTGGCTCAACGATCATCACCGAACTAACTCGATTGACTGTCATTAATTGAGCGATTTCTAGCATCGACAGCTCAGGCGCAGCGCAAACTACTTCCGTCGTCATCACTTCAGCCACAATCCTCAACCTTAATAGATCGACTGGACGGGAGGTTCGCTGGAGACTCTCATGAGTGACTAATCCCACCAAACAATTGAAATCATCAACAACTGGGAGATGACGAATATGGTGCTGCTGAAGTAAGTTAACAGCTACAAATATATCGGTAAAATCTGCGGCTCTGAGCGTCACCACATTTGATGTCATCACATCGCGGATCGCTAGATCGGCTAAATCTCGCTGCTGGGAACTCAGCCTGACGATATCTCGTTCCGTGAGTATCCCTAGCAGTCGCCCATCCTCAACAATCGCGACACAACTCGATCGAGCCTGGATATGTAATTCATCCAGTTGACTGGTATCTTTGATCGATGAACAAACGACCCGAATACCACTCATGTGGGCGATCGCTTCCATCACAGTCGTGTCAGGGGCTACTATGAGCGGGTGACGGACGATCGCCGAGATTAGTTCAGATTGAGTTAGAACTGTTACAGGATTTAGCATGTTGTTATGGAAATTATGCTCCTCATTAGAGTACCCTCACTACAAGTCGAAACAACCAAAACTAGTATGGTACTTTCATGTTCAAGACAGGTTAAGATCCCCGACTTCTCGAAGAAGTCGGGGATCTGTCCTCGCTATCTAGCCCTCGCCAGCGACCCCGATCGTTACAAACTATTACGAATTTAGGTGAAACCCACTCATAATGGCGGAAAATATCTTCGGAAGGCACTTTAGTTACGAGCACTTTTTACATTGTGTAAGTAACCGTAAGCAACCTCAGACCAAATAATATAAGTCTGGTAACAAACTTTTTTGGAGTAATCCCACAATGAGTATCGTAACCAAAGCGATCGTCAATGCAGATGCTGAAGCTCGCTACCTCAGCCCAGGCGAATTAGACAGAATCAAAGGTTTCGTAGCTTCCGGCGAACGCCGTCTACGGATCGCTCAAACTCTAACTGACTCTCGTGAGCGTCTAGTTAAAGGTGCAGGCGACAAACTGTTCCAACAACGTCCTGACGTTGTTTCCCCAGGTGGAAACGCTTACGGCGAAGAAATGACTGCAACTTGCTTGCGTGACTTAGACTACTATCTCCGTTTGATCACTTACGGTGTAGTTGCTGGTGATGTTACTCCGATCGAAGAAATCGGTGTAGTTGGCGTACGTGAAATGTACAGATCTTTAGGCACTCCTATCGACGCTGTTGCTGGTGGCGTTCGGGCAATGAAAGACGCTGCTTCCGCGATGATGTCTGGTGAAGACGCTGCTGAAGCTGGTGCTTACTTTGACTACCTAATCGGCGCAATGAGCTAGTTTTAAACCTAGTTTAAATACTTCGATCCGGTTACGAATTTTGAAATTAGCAACTAAAGACTAGATAAGGAATTTAGAATAATGCAAGACGCAATTACTTCAGTCATCAATTCATCTGACGTTCAAGGTAAATACCTTGACTCCAATGCGTTAGACAAACTCAAAGCTTACTTCGGTACTGGTGAACTCCGCGTTCGTGCGGCTGGTACCATCTCCGCAAACGCTGCAACTATCGTTAAAGAAGCTGTAGCTAAATCCTTGTTGTACTCGGATATCACCCGTCCAGGTGGTAACATGTACACCACTCGTCGTTATGCAGCTTGCATCCGCGACTTGGACTACTACCTCCGTTATGCTACCTACGCAATGCTAGCTGGCGACCCATCCATCTTAGATGAACGCGTCCTCAACGGTCTAAAAGAAACTTACAACTCCCTGGGAGTTCCTGTTGCTGCTACCGTTCAAGCTATCCAAGCTATCAAAGAAGTCACCGCTAGTTTAGTTGGTGCTGATGCTGGTAAAGAAATGGGCGTTTACTTGGACTACATCTGTTCTGGTTTAGGCTAGTCAAGAGGTTTAACCACCAATTGAGATGTAGATGAAGCATAGAGTCTGGGAAGTCCGATGTGAATGTTAGCTTTTCAACAGCTTATCTAGCCTAGTGTAAGATGAGTTTTGAAGATCTAGGATTAACTTCTGACTCCCAGACTTTGATGTTTAAATCAGTTGACAGTTGACAGTTGACAGCGAAGAAATATTCATTTATGAGTATTCAATCCTTGAGACTTGTTGACTCATAGAGCTTTGTCATAATTCGCAAGCATCATTCATCGATAGATTATTGTGACTTAATTATAATAACTAGATGATTGGCGACCGAAGAGTGCGAAAATTAATATAGTTTATCCAAAATATAAGAATAGGAGAACCATTAATATGCGGATGTTCAAAGTCACCGCCTGCGTTCCCAGTCAAACTCGGATCCGCACTCAGCGCGAACTCCAGAATACTTATTTCACTAAGTTAGTTCCTTACGATAGCTGGTTCCGCGAACAACAACGCATCATGAAAATGGGCGGTAAAATTGTTAAGGTTGAATTAGCTACTGGTAAACAGGGTGCTAATACTGGCTTACTTTAAATTAATTAATAATTAATAATTAATAATTAATAATTAAGTCTAAGTTGAGTACATCAAAAAAAGAGGTCATCATCGACCTCTTTTTTCGTTTTATAGGTAACGCACCAATTTAATACATGCGACAATCATAGAGAAGAGGGCTGGTTTAAATTAGACTTTCAATAAAATCGCGATTGAATTTATAAACCAGCCCCTACAGATGGTGTGAAGAATAGCTAGATAATAAGCTGTGAGACTATTTTATCGATCGAGTCTTTCTGTTCATCATCATAACCCCAACGGGTCAAAAATTCAGTATAAGAGCCAGTTCCCATCTGAATCGTGGTGACTAATTCTCGACACATATCTTGAATCTGCGGTAGATTTAACTCTTTAATAATTTTAGTTGTGCGTGCGGCGACTGTGGCGGAGGATGACACCATTTCGCTGTCATTCCGTCGCTGATGGTAGAGTTGTTGCGCCGTAGACATCGCAATATTTTTGACGAGCAAATCGGCGGCGATGTCTGGATGTGCTGCAATCGCGGCGATGATTGCTGGTTGCGGTTCATCACAGATTGGATCTTTCGCAGTTAGATAAGTAACAAAAAATCCTCTAGCACCATTGGCTGTCTGGATGAGTGCGGAAACAAACTCCAGAATTTGGCTCGATGTTAATTCATTCTTTTTAAGCTGCATCAAAAATGATTGAGTAAGATCGATGGCTGCGTCGAATTTGATGTTCGCTGGAACAGTTAAAGTAGACATAAATTTAATTGATAATTGATAGTTAGATCTGTCGGCTGGTTAGCGCAACGCCTTGGCTTAACCTCGGCTCAGTGGTAAGAAGCTTAACTTGAAATTGGCTTCGGTTTTTAAAAATAAAACTGCTGCAATCCGCATTCTGTCGTTAATAGACTTACAATAAAAATAATCGCTATATAGATATTATTACTCGAAACAGTTATGACTCTAGATAAAAAACAGTCGCCTTGGCGTAAAAAAATCGGTAGTTGGATTTTGGCGGGAACTGTTTCAGTGGGAGTGATGCTGTGTTTACTAGGTATCGCTGTCTTTTTGAGTTCCTGCGATGGAAATCTTGCTAGTGAGGCGAGTAGTAGGGTGTTTAATAAACTATCGATCGATTATATTGGGGAATATCAGGTTCCCTATGGATTTCAAGTCAAAGATACCACAGTAGGGGGATTATCGGGACTTACTTATGATCGACAGCGAGACTTATTTTATGCTATTTCGGACGATCGAGGTGAGAAAGCACCAGCTAGATTTTACACGCTCAAATTAGATTTAGATAATAAGAATCCTCAACAAGTCAAATTTAAGCAAGTAAACATTACTGATGTCATGCTGCTCAAAAATGCTAATGGTGAGAACTATCCCAAAGGGGAAACCGATACCGAAGCCATCGCTCTGACTCCTCAATCCTCGGTATTTATCTCTAGCGAGGGAGATCGGAATCGGAAGATTCTCCCCTTTGTGAACGAATTCGATCTCAAAACCGGAAGAGTCAAACAAACCTTACCCATTCCCCAACGTTATCTTCCTGATACGGAGAGTAAGCGTGGTTTTCAGAACAATCTTGCGTTTGAGAGTATTACGCTAAGTCCTACAGGTACTCTTCCAGCTAGCGGCGAACCGTTGAGATTGTTTGCAGCAACAGAATCAGCCTTGATGCAAGACAAGGAAGTCGCCAAGGTAGCTAAGGATGGAAAAATCCCTGGCGCGAAGAATCGCTGGTTGCATTATCTCCTCAGCGACAGAGCCGAGATTGTCAGCGAACATCTCTATCAATTGGAGTCTCCTCCATTAGGCTCAATCGAGCATGGACTGTCCGAAATCCAAGCGATTGATACTAGTGGTCATTTTCTCACCCTCGAACGCTCCTTCGGGCTGACAGGCTTCCATGTCAAACTATTTCAAGCGGCGATGGGAGGTGCTACTGACACGAGCAAGATTGATAGCTTTAAAGGTAATACAACAATTCAACCGATCAAAAAACAATTAGCTTTCGATCTCAAGCAGTTAGATATCTATCTTGATAATTTGGAAGGGATGGCTCTAGGTGGGCGGCTTCCTGATGGTAGTCAAACTATGTTGTTAGTTAGCGATAATAATTTTAGCAAACGTCAAATTACCCAGTTTCTGTTGTTTAAAATTAAAATTAGTTAGAGGATGTCGGATTGTGTTTTGCCCCCAATCCCCTTGTAAAGCGTTTTGCTTTGTACTGTTCGGTTTCCGATGGCACGTATCGCACCAATCAGTTGGCTCTTGCCTCCTCCCCTTTCCAAGGGGAGGACTGAGGTGGGGTAAAAATCTTCGCAACAAACCGAACTAGGATAAATCTCGATGTGTGAATGGTTTAGGATTGTCGCCCGCATATGTTGCGACGATATGTCCATCACCAGTTATCTGATATTTATAAGTAACTAATCCTTCCAATCCAACTGGACCACGCGGGGGCATTTTTTGAGTGCTGATACCGACTTCAGCTCCGAAGCCATAACGGAAACCGTCGGAAAATCGGGTCGAACAATTGTGGAATACGTTGGCTGCATCGACTCGATCGATAAACATTTTTGCAGTGCTACTATTAGTCGTAACAATCGCATCAGTATGGCGCGAACCGTAGGTATTAATATGTGTAATTGCTGACTCAATATCGGGAACGATTTTAATCGCCAGAATTAGGTCACTATATTCAGTTGACCAATCATCTGCTGTTGCTAGTTCGATATTTTCAATCTTATCACCTAATAATTGATGTCCGATTTCATCTAATTTGACTTTGACTTGATCAGCCTGTAATTTATTGATGATTGCTGGTAAAAATTCATTAGCAATCGATTGATGAATTAGGAGAGTCTCGATCGCATTGCAAGCCGCTGGATATTGAGTCTTGGAATCGATCGTAATCGCAATTGCTCGATCTAGATCTGCTTCACTATCGATATATAAATGACAAATTCCATCGGCATGTCCAAGTACGGGAATGCGGGTATTGTCTTGAACGTACTTGACAAACTCATTTGAACCACGCGGAATAATTAGGTCTACATAACGATCGAGTTTGAGTAGTTCGGTAGTTTCCGATCGAGTGGTCAATATCTGAATCACATCAGGATCTACTTCCGACTGTGCCAATCCTGCTTTAATCGCTTTAACTAATACTGTACAGGAATTAACTGCTTCACTACCACCTTTTAAAATTACCCCGTTTCCCGATTTGATTGCTAAACTGGCAATCTGAATCACTGCGTCGGGACGAGCCTCAAAGATCACACCTAAGACACCTACAGGGCAGCTCACACGGTGCATGATCAGTCCAGCATCCAATTCGCGGTGAATCTGAATTTGACCGACTGGATCGGCTAATTTGCCCACATCTCGCACGCCGACGATCGCACCTATTAATTTGGTTGCATTTAGTTTCAGGCGTGAGTATAAAGCGGAGCCAATTTTGCCTTCAGCGGCTTGACAATCGATCGCATTTGCCGCGACGATTTGATCAGCATGGAGTTCTAATGATTTGGCAATTGATTCGATCGCTTTGTTCTTTTTATCACTGGGAAGACTAGCTAAGTTTTGAGCAGCTAGTCGAGTTTTTTTGGCAATTTCGGTGAGCATAATTTATTATTTACGTCGTTTTTGCAATTCTTTATAGACATCGCGAATACTGACGCGGTGATGAGACATGGCAACGAGAGTATGATAGAAAAGATCGGCAACTTCGCCAGCTATTTCGTCGGATCGATCGTCTTTACAAGCCATGACGACTTCTACGGCTTCCTCGCCGATTTTCTTGAGAATTTTATTATCTCCGCCGGCGAATAGACTTTGGGTATATGAGCCTTCGCGAGGATTGTCGCGTCTGTCGCAAATAGTCTGATATAAATCGGAAAGAGTATCAGCGGGTGGTGCAGCTTTTGTAGTGGTATCAAGTTGATGAAAACAACTGCGTTCGCCAGTGTGACAGGCGATATCGCCAACTTGTTCGACACTGACGAGTAGCGCGTCACTGTCGCAGTCATAGCGAAGATCTTTGACGTGTTGAATGTGTCCACTAGTTGCGCCTTTGTGCCAAAATTCCTGGCGAGAACGGCTCCAGAACCAGGTTTCACCTGTGGAGATCGTTTTTTGGAGTGATTCGCTATTCATCCATGCCATCATTAGTACGGTACCATCCAAGTAGTCCTGAACGATCGCCGGAACTAAACCACGATCGTCATATTTGATCAGATCTACTGGAATAGGGTGATTTAGATCGATCGATTCATTGACAGACATGGGCTTGTGCTAAAAAATAGTTAGATTTGGCGAACGTACACCTGAATTATATTCTAGCAGTTGGACGTATATTTTAGAGTGGGAGACGGGGGGACTGGGGGACAATATTCACTGTTCCCTTTACCCTTTACCCTTTAAACTGCTTTGACTTCTTCAAGTGAGATGTCTTGAGCTTCCCCAGCAAAATCATTATCGGGAGTCAGGAATAACATGCAGTGACATTCCTTGCGTTCGCGCATGGGGACGCAGGGACAATTCCAAAAAGCCGCTTTGACTTCGGCTTCCTTGTCTTCGTAGTGACGACAGGGACATAGTGGTGAACCCAGTTCTTCCTTGTTTTTCGCCAATCCCTTAATCACTACAGCAGTAACAGAAAGATCGACACAGAAAAAAGTGTCGGTATTTTTAGCATAAGTTTCGGAGAAATGTCTCATGGCTTCCAGCGTTTTGTCGCTGGGTTCATTCGTTACTGCTGGGTTCATGGCGATTGAATTAAGGATTGAGTGATTACTTGCCTTAGCATTTTACCGAAAAATTCGCCATCTTGCGCCAATGCGGTTCAAACAATCCGATCGATCGAGTTGCTCCGAAATATTTAGAATTAAATAATAATTGCCTCTAGATGTCTTCATTCTTGGTTTTAAGATCTAACTTATGATAGAAATGATGGCTCAATCTAGCTTTGAATATCTATCGATCGACTGATGCAAGATGAAACTGATATAATATATCATTAATTGTAATATTTATTTTTCAATCGAGGATTTTATATGCAACTCATTATTGAGTTAGATGCTGAAACTGCTCGTCAATTAAATGAAATTCAACAGCACACTAATCAAGATCACACCGTAGTCATTCAACAAGGGATTGGGCTTTATTATCAGCAGGTACAGCCACATCGTCAATTTTATATTCAGACCCAGAGACAATACGAGTTAGCTTGCAATATTGCTGTAAGTACTAGTTCTAATTAATTACTGAGAATAAATTTTCTCGCTCAATCTCCCCACATCGAAGGGGGAGCTTTTTATTGAGTTCTAGTGGGTGATTCATGACATTGTTAATGTACAATAAAAAATGTATATATTTACGTCGTAACCAGAGCCGATGAACTCCCCCCAACTATCGACAGATCGACTCTCTACTTATTTAGATGTAGCCACAGAAGCAGCATTGGCAGCCGGAGTAATATTGCAAGCTTGCTGGGGTAAACTGGAATCGATCGTTGAAAAAGGTCGTCCAGGCGATTTGGTCACAGAAGCCGACAAGCAAGCCGAGGCGGTGATTCTAGCGGTAATCCGGCGACATTTTCCCGATCATTCAATCCTGGCGGAAGAATCAGGACAGTTTGGCGATCTAGATGCTGAGTACTTATGGGCGATCGATCCTCTCGATGGTACGACTAATTATGCCCACCAGTATCCATTTTCCGCCGCTTCGATCGGGTTATTAATTAATGGCGTTCCCGTCGTCGGGGCAATTTTCGATCCCTTTCACAAAGAATTATTTCGCGGTGCTGTAGGATTAGGTGCGACTTGTAACGATAAACCGATCCATGTCTCTGGCGTAGATAAATTAGCTCAAAGTCTCTTGGTCACAGGTTTTGCTTACGATCGCCGCGAAACACCAGATAATAACTATCAAGAATTTTGTTATCTCACTCACATCACCCAAGGTGTCCGTAGAGCAGGGGCAGCTTCCGTAGATCTCGCCTACGTCGCCTGTGGCAGGTTAGATGGCTACTGGGAGCGTGGACTATCTCCGTGGGATTTAGCGGCTGGCGTGGCGATTGTAGAGGCTGCTGGGGGCACAGTTACTGCTTACGATCGCAGTCCCTTCGATATTCGATCAGGGAGAATTCTCGCGACTAATGGAAAATTACAGGCAGAACTAAGTCAGGAGCTACTTCACGTCGCTGGGATCGAGCCTTGGTCGTGGTTGAAGTAGAGATGTTAGAGGGTAGAGGGTAGAGGGTAGAGAGCGATTTTCTCCCATCTCCCATCTCCAAAAATTTTTGCTGCAAACGTGAATATTTAGCCTGAGATGGGGAATATATAGATGTATACCCGGAAGTCTGCGATCTTAAAGTTGCGATGCTTCGGGTATGCTCGCACCCCACGACTGCTGTTAATATCCGCTTTAAGTATATGAGTTTCCAATTAGATCGAGGCTTATTTCAGTTTGAATTTACTGATCGACACGCTATCCTGGGCGTGAGTGTGAATGCTGAAGCAATAAATATCCGGGAACGCTATCAAGCTATCGCTAGATCCTTGCATCCCGATAGTGGTAAATGGACAACCGACGAAGATCGACAATTAGCCGTTCGACTGTTTTCTCGGCTTGTCACCCATGCATATGGTCCATTATCAAAATCGTCTCAACTTCAAGAACAGACGATCATGCTAGAACTTTTGGGTAAAAGATTGGTCGAGCAAGGTAATCGCCTCCAAATCAACGATCCTCTTTGTCAACAACTTTACCAGAGCGGCAATGACTTTGAGCTGGTTTACGCCCAACTGCTGACACAGATAGCTGCACAACAATTTACAGTATTAGCCCAAAGCATAGAGATTATCAATCAAATTAGCGAACTGAATATGGTGTATCTGTTACGCAAACAGTTGCAGTCAGTCACATCGGCACCGCCAGCAGCAGCTTCTTCAAAGATTGCTGTCGCAGGTGTCTCAAAAGAAGCGACATCAGGCGATATCGCTAAAGCATCTTCCCTTGAAGGCGCGCTCCGACGTGCCGAGGATCGGATGACTCGCAAAAATTGGGTTCAAGCAGTGCAAGAACTACGCGGTGTCATGACGATCGATCCAGCGAATCCTTACGCACATGCTTTATTAGGGTTAGTTTATCTGCGCCAGCAACAAATGACAATGGCGAAACTCTCGATCAACAAAGCCGTACAACTCGCCCCTAAAGACGAGCGAGTCATCAAAGCCAAGCAAGAATTCGATCGCGTAGCTAGTAGCAATTCAAGTGCTAAGACGGCTGCATCAAAACCGCGTGAAGGAATATTTGGCTTATTTGGTGGTAAAAAGTAGGGCTGGGCGATCGCAAGATGTTTCTCATCGGTTAAGATAGTAAGGCTTGAAAATAAATATAAATCTTTAAATTAACTAGCAAAACGTTACAACAAGTGGAAGTCTTTACCCAGAGGTGCCGTCACCGATTGGTTAACGTAAAATTAAATATTATTCGGACATATTAGGAGAACTCGAACTCATGGTTCAGATGGCAGCCAGTTTGGAACTTAACTTTGCAAGCGAAACCTACAAAGATGCTTATAGTCGCATCAATGCGATTGTGATCGAAGGCGAACAGGAAGCGCATGAAAACTACATTACCCTGGGTGGCATGTTACCAGAATCCCAGGAAGATTTAGCCAAGTTATCCAAAATGGAAATGCGTCACAAGAAGGGGTTTGAAGCCTGTGCTAAAAATCTTTCGGTAACTCCAGACATGCCGTTTGCGAAGGAATTTTTTGCTCAATTGCATGAGAATTTTCAAATCGCGGCGGCAACGGGGAATACTGTCACCTGTCTGCTGATTCAATCGCTGATTATTGAGTGTTTTGCGATCGCAGCTTACAATATCTATATTCCAGTAGCGGATAGTTTTGCCAAGAAGATTACCGAAGGTGTTGTCAAAGATGAGTATATGCATCTCAACTTTGGCGAAGTCTGGCTTCAGGCAAATTTTGAAGCATCCAAAGCGGAACTTCAAACTGCTAACCGTCAAAATCTACCCTTGATCTGGAGGATGTTGAATAATGTCTCCAAAGATGCCAAGGTATTGGGCATGGAAAAGGATGCTTTAATTGAAGATTTTATGATCGCTTACGGTGAAGCTCTCGGCAATATCGGCTTCAATACTGGAGAAATCATGCGGATGTCTGCATATGGATTAATCGGCGCGTAGGCTTCAATTCGATACTGTCTGGCAATCGCAAGACAGTATCTACTCCCTTCTCATCCAGGCAATAGACTACTCCTCATCACCGTTACACACTAACAACCCATCCACTATCCACTCACTAGTCTAAATATCTAATTCTTCACTGGGAAGGGAGTATGATCTTCAGAATGCTGACGACAAGGACTAAATGATTGTCGATGTTCGGGTGTGATTCCATATTTCTCGATCGCCATCAAATGTGCAGCGGTACCATATCCTTTATGATTGGCAAGGTGGTACTGTGGATAAATATCACCTAGTTCGATCATTAGTCGATCGCGCCAAACTTTTGCTAAGATACTAGCAGCGGCAATCGAGATCGATCGATCTTCACCTTTGACTAGAGTTTGCTGAGGAATATCTAAATTAGGAATCGGTTTATTTCCATCTACCAAACACAATTGGGGTGTTATTTCTAAGCCAATTATCGCCCGTTTCATGGCGATTAATGTTGCTTGCAGAATATTTAATTCGTCAATTTCGGCGACAGTTGCGATACCAATATTATACCCGATCGCGATCGATTGAATCTGCGGTACTAATATTTCTCGCCGCCGTGCTGAGAGTTTTTTACTATCTTTAATTCCCCAATTCTGACATTCAATCAGTGCGTTCTTGGGGAGGATCACAGCCGCTGTCACCACTACTCCAAATAATGCGCCTCGCCCAACTTCATCGACACCAGCGATAAGATTTTCTGGACAGGTAAATTCATGACTCGTCATGGGTGGGTAGAAGCAGCGAAATTTGTACTGGTTTGTTTGAGTTGTTGCGGAGATTTTTACCCCACCCTAGCCCTCCCCTTATAAAGGGGAGGGGACAAAAGCCCCCCTTTATAAGGGGGGTTGGGGGGTAAAGATCTCCGCAGCCACCTATTCCCCATCAACTACCGCAGAAGATCGACGTTTGCGGCGGCGATTTTCGGGTAGCTCCTCTGGCTCATCAACTATCGTTGTCAACACCTCAACCGCCTCAACTTCGGCAATCTCGACAACTTCATCAAGAATAGGAGTCTCGACAACTTCCTCAACAACCTCAATCACCACCGGAGTCGCAACAACTTCCTCGACTACTTCAGCCGCTGCTGACATCAATTCTTCTGCGACAAAATCGTCAGTAGAAATTGATTCGGTTAGTTCAAGATCTAGCGTTTCTTCAGGATCAACTACCGTTGAAACTGGATCTGCGATAACCAACAGTTCAGGCGGTAAGCTACCGATAGGAACAACCGTAATCACCGCTGTTTTGGGATTAACTAATTCTCGTCCCAGTTTTACCAAGGGTGAAATACCCATCCAGGCGTAGGTTTCCTTCTCCAGATCCGACATTTCAACTTGAACTACTTCTGGTGGTTCGATCGTTGGACGAGTTGGTTTTACCCGTTGTGGTTTCCCTGGACGTTCCCGCTCTGGCTCTTCGGTTGCGCCAGCTAGCTCATTGATATCTGTGTCGAATGGCTCTGGGACGTATGCTTCGAGTTCTGGCGGCGCAAAATTGCGACTGACGAGGGTTGCTTTTGAAGTCTCCTCAGACACAGATGGGCTGGTGCGATTAGCCGCAATGATTACTCGATTGGTTGCAGTTCCATTCGGAATAGGCGTGCGAGAGGTTTCGCCGATGGGTGTCGGACGGGGAACGTTGCGAACTACTTCTTCGCGTTCGTTTCTACCGACACGACGACGACGTTTTTTGTTGGCTCCATTTTGCTCTTGATAGCTGGGGTGATTGACTAGATTGAAGTCATCTTCACCTTCGGCTCCATCCGGATCTAGGGTATCCCACGGCTCTGTTGTTGGGATTGCTTGACGGAGATCTGGTAAGGTACGGCTATTCCGACGCGGATTTCTGCTCAAGCTTCTACTGGAGGTGGAGCTATCGCTACTACCCCGACGTTCGCGCTGAGGTGCGGTGGAAACTAGGGAAACTGCTACAGCTTCGCCATTTGCACCATAGACAGCTTCGCCCGGAACGTGAGCGAGATGTCCTAATCCGCCACAGGTTGCACAGGTTTCGCCAAATAACTCGTAAATATTTTGCCCTTGGCGTTTACGAGTGAGTTCGACTAAGCCTAGTTCGGATAATTGGGCGATTTGAGGTCTGGCTTTATCGACTCGCAGTTGTTTATTGAAGTGTTCGAGGACTTGAAGCTGATCTTTGCGGTAGTCCATATCGATGAAGTCGATGATGATTACCCCCGCGATGTTTCGCAGTCGCATTTGACGGGCGATTTCAGTTGCGGCTTCGCAGTTTGTCCATAGTACCGTTTCACGGGAGGTTGTTCTGCTGGTAAATGAGCCGGAGTTGACATCAATTACGGTCAATGCTTCGGTCGGTTGGATGATGATATAACCACCGGATGGTAGATCTACTCTCGGTTTTAATGCTTCCCTAATGGCGGAATTGACACGGAAATATTCGAGGATCGGCTGACGCTCGCGATGTTGGTCTACAACCACCCCTGCCGGTAGCTGACCATCATTCCAGCCCTGAAGGGTCTGTTTGACCCGTTTGAGACCCTGCTGGGAGTCTACAACGATACGATTGACATTATCCGCATACATGTCGCGGAGGACTCGCTGAATAAAGTCATCATCGCGATTGAGCAAAGCTGGAGCGCGGGTAGTATTTGCATCCTGTTGGACACTCTCCCACTGCTTTTGGAGCATTTCTAGATCTTCTAAAATTGCCTCTTCTGTCGTGCCTTCGGCTTCCGTCCGTACCAGTAATCCCATTCCGGCTGGTTTGGATAGTACAGCTAAGGCTCTCAACCGATTTCGCTCGCCTTCAGACCGAATTCGGCGGGATAAATTCACGCCTTTACCAAACGGAATCAAGACGACATAACGACCAGGTAAACTGACATTTCCCGTCAACCGAGGGCCTTTATTTCCGGTCGGTTCCTTCATGATCTGCACCAGCACTTTTTGCTGTGGCGCGAGCAATTCAGTAATCGAACCAGCACTGCGTCTAAGTCTGAGCGGTCCTAAATCGGTAACGTGAATAAATCCATTGCGAGAAGGATCGCCGATATTGATAAACGCCGCATCAATCCCTTGCAACACATTTTCGACGATGCCAAGATAGATATCACTAACCTGATGTTGTCCGGTTGCTACTACCAATTCTTGAATTTGGTCTTCCCCAAATACGGCACCAATCCGGTGTTGCTCCGCAATAATTATCTGCTTTGGCATTCAATTTCCTCGAAAATTAGCAGCACGTCCGGTCACTGAGAATCGACTGGTGCCGAGCGTTGCTGGTATGATGTAGTAATATTTGGCGCAAGATGTCGGTAGACGTGTCCAATCGGTAGCTAACTGGTTGACATCTGGTTTGTTCGCGCGTTGCTAAATGATGCAACACACTAATAATTCAGATGTATAGCTGTCGATCGTCAATTATCTGCCTATTGACAAGACGCTAGGCGTTGGTACAGCCGCTCGTAACAGAGAAACGGCAATCGTATCGCTAGAAGAGAGCTTGCATCAATGCCTAACGGCTCTATTGATGAGAGTCCACCCAATGGTCGTCTATGAATGATAGAGGATGGATTGGGCTGACATTTGCGAGACGACCGTCTTTAGCAAACTATCTCAATTTCTGCATAGAGAGTGGTCGGTTGTAGCCTTCTACAAAGTAGGGTGAATTGGGCGATTTTCCAATTCTCACTAACTCCACAGCACATAATAATTTAGGTGCAATGGTGGTGGTATATCCATAAACCCACGAAATTTTTGTCAAGTAGACGACCGCTTCCAGTTTGGATTACCGAAAGGTTTAAAAAAGATTGGCGGTGCTTGCTCTTCTTTGAGGCGATCGCTCTTGGTTACTTTCGATTATACCCATAAATTGTCACAATCTCAAAGCTAACTTGCGGAGACTTTGAATTGTCTCGATCGTGGCTGTTGCAACTCGATCGATCTCATCTACTGTATTATTATGCCCAATTCCAAACCGAAGTGCCGCATGGGCGAGAGATGGGGATCTGTCGATCGCCTGCAAGACGTGGGAAGGAGCAATTTTGGCAGAACTGCAAGCTGCCCCAGAGGAGAGGGCTACAATTGGGCGCAAGCCCAGTAATAGAGCATTTCCATCCACGCCTGCGACGCTAATATTTAGATTTCCGGCGAGGCGTTGGGTGGGATGTCCATTGAGGTAGATTCCCTCGATTTGACTCAATTGCAACCACAATCTGTCTCGCAATGCTACTAATTTGGAGGTATTTAGATCGATATCGATGAGGGCGATTTCGACAGCTTTGGCAAATCCGACGATTTGTGGTGGGTATAGTGTACCCGATCTCATGCCCTGTTCGTGTCCACCGCCATGTAATTGGGGCGATATTTTGACACGCGGATTGCGGCGACGAACATAAAGTGCGCCGATGCCTTTTGGGCCATATACTTTATGAGCAGTCAGCGACATCAGGTCGATGTTTAATCTGTTAACATCTAAATGTATTTTGCCGATCGCTTGAGCTGCATCAGTGTGAAATAATACTTCTCTTGCTCGACAGATATTACCAATTTCAGCTAGGGATTGCAATACGCCAATTTCATTATTCGCCGCCATAATTGATACCAAAATTGTATCAGTACGGATCGCATTTGTTAGTCGCTCTAGATCGACTAAGCCATCAGGATTGACTGGTAGGTAGGTAACTGTAAAGCCTAATGTTTCTAAGTATTGGCAA
Organism: Chamaesiphon sp. 336R_metabinner_41; assembly: GCA_025359915.1. Taxonomy (GTDB): domain Bacteria; phylum Cyanobacteriota; class Cyanobacteriia; order Cyanobacteriales; family Chamaesiphonaceae; genus Chamaesiphon. Next base: position 26,313 of record JANYDE010000098.1, read on the forward strand.
GGATCGAGGATGGCATTGTGTTCGGTTTGGAGGGTGATAATATGTTGCCCTTTGGCAAAATATGCTTCGGCAATTCCTTTGAGGGCGAGGTTATTTGCTTCGGTTGCACCACTGGTAAATACGATTTCTTCGGGGCTGGCTCCGATGGCGGCGGCGATGGTTGCGCGGGCATTTGTGACAGCAGCTTCCGCCGCCCAACCGTATTGATGGGTGGTGCTGGTGGGGTTGCCGAAATGTTCGGTGAAGTAGGGCAACATTGCGGCTAGAACACGTGGATCTACTGGTGTTGTGGCATGATGATCTAGATAGATTGGTTGGTGTGGATCTGTATTCATGGATTTTTTATCAAATTCACATCATTAGATTTGTAGGTTGGGTTGAAGAATGAAACCCAACACACTCATCAATGAGACAACTCAACATCTCTAGGATATTGGTGTGTTGTTGGGTTACGCTTTGCTCACAACCCAACCTACGAATTTTCTGTTAATTGGTTTAATACGGTATCAACATGATTTTTGACACGAACGTTTGACCAGATTTGTGAGATGATGCCAGTTGGATCGATGAGAAATGTCGATCGAACAATGCCCATATATTCTTTACCCATGAATTTCTTTAATTGCCAAACACCATAACTTTCGGCAATTTGATGTTCTGGGTCACTGAGTAGGGTAATCTGTAAATTATGTTTATCGATGAATTTACCGTGGGATAAGATCGAATCTGGACTAATTCCCATCACGTCGGTATTGAGTGCTTGAAATTGGGGGAGCTGATCTGTGAAATCGATCGCTTCGGTTGTGCAGCCTGGTGTGTTATCTTTAGGATAAAAATATAGAACTATCGATCGATCTTTGAAGTCTTGAAGGCTAATACTTTTCCCTTCTCGATCTAATGCAGTAAATTCGGGAGCGGATTCGCCAACTTTCATCTCGATCGTCTATTTATGAATATCGATCTATTCTAACATTTCTAGAAGGGTTGGGCGGGTTTGTTCTAATGTTGTCATAAGTGCGAAAACGCAAGCGCAGCCTATGCTTGAGTGAAATCTTGAAAGTTTGTCATAATCGCCGGATCAATCAACATAAAGTGTTTAAAGATATCGCTGCCCGTGGGAAGACTTCGGTAGATTGGTTCTTTGGTCTGAAAT
>JANYDE010000113.1 GCA_025359915.1 Chamaesiphon sp. 336R_metabinner_41
CCGCTGTGATTAGAGTCATTCCCCCAGTTACCAAATTCTCGATAGGCGATCGCGTCAAATATATCGGCTCAGACTTCAACCTGAAGAAACAATATGCGGGGGTGTTGGAAGTCTGGGAGATATCGAAGAAAGATGCTGATTCATACGCCTGTCTCAAACCTAACGGGCGGGTCACTAGTTGGGTTGAGTTCATTGACCTTCAGCTAGTGAAGGTCAATGAGGCGGAGTTGGAGGGCGACTTATGGGCTTAACTCCCTACCAAGTTCTCGGAATTGTCCCGCCCGTCTCGATGGCTGAATTAAAGACAGCGTACAGGAAGGCAGCGGCACAGCATCATCCCGATCAAGGCGGAAGTCACGCCGCGATGATTCTGGTAAACGATGCTTACGAACGGTGCAAATTACTGGCGAAAGTTCACGAAGCCTACGAACGATGTAACTTTTATCAGCCACAGGACAAGCCACAACCACAGGACAGACATCAGCCCAAGCCACAACCAGAAAAAGACTCAACTCATCAGGTTTGGGCTGAATATATCGACGATCTGATATTTGTTCAGGAGCTAAACGACTACAAAAAGGCGTGGCTGATGTTCCAACTGCTTGAATGCGAGGTCAAGCCCCCAGTTGAAGCTTGGCAGTATCTAGCTGAGAAGTTGGGATACAAGCCAGGTTGGGCTTATTTTAAGTTCAACGAATGGGAAACCTATCCAGATCGCCAAAACTCCCCCAAATAACACCCCTAATTCTAGTCGATCGCTCAGGGGCACTCAGATTTGAGAATCCCTTTCGATCGACTAGCTTAACCATCTAACTTCTGCATTTTTCATCACCACATCGGACAATGGAAGTGTAGTCACACAGTCCACCTTCAGCTAAATTAATACACTCTACATTTTTGTAATTATGGCAGCTAACAGAAAGCGAACTTCAATCCCAACAGATCTAAAAGAGGAACTGATTAACAGAATCACTGTGATGAAATTGGAAGGGGAAAATAATCACACAATAGCCAATGAATTAGGGATGTCATGGGTGACTGTTGATAAATATTGGGATGAGATATTAGAACGTTCCGGCGTTCAAATCGATGCTATCAAACTGATAAAAGAACGGCGGATGGTGACAGATCGACTGGTCGGGAAGTCTATTAAAAACTTTTATTCTGGTGTGTCACCTATTCGTGACGTAGCTATAGCGATGGAATTGGCAGACAAATACAATGGAGTATCGGCAAGCCTGGCAACTGAAACACCAGAGAAATTACCTGCTATGCTATCGATTGAAGTTCAGAATGTTGATGTTGAATTACCACCAGTAGAGCGGCAATTAGAACAGGTACAATACTAGAAGAGAGCAATTAAAAGGTTAAAAATATGACAACTAAATGGGATGAAATGAGTCTAACCGAACGAACAAATGCAGTTAACAATTTGAAGGCTGCTTTTGATGCAAGCCATCGAAATGTGAGCATGGATACACTCAGCTAGCTGAGTGGGGGTATGCACCAGGACACCTAGCTGTTAAGAATTTCATCAATTTCGAGACTGAACTAGAGAGCCTAAGACCAGCATCAAAAGCCCCTACACCCGTCGATAATGGCTTTAATTTGACTGAAGCTTGCCGATTGGCTAAGGCTGAAGCTGATGCCAAAGCTAACGCCGATAGAGTGGCTGAATTAGCATCAGAGACTACCATCCGATCGTTATCCTGGTAGTAGTTGATCGAAACAAAACCCCGCTAGTCGATAAAACTAGCGGGTTATTAGTGACTGGATAGAAAGTGTTTTCTAGCAGAAGTAGTCAATGTCTTTATGCAGTTTACAGGCTTGAAAACAGAACTTATTGAAAGATGTTAAAAACTCTTGATATCTTTCAATGGTTGAGTCCGGTGACATCTCTAGTAAGCTACTAGACCGCTTTAGAGATGCGGATATCATCGTAAAATCCCAAACTCTAAGCTGTATCTCTGATGGACTTGGAGAATAAGGGTCGTCTGTATTGGTGAAGATATTGAGCATCATTTGGGCGGTTTTATATCGATCGACAGTGACTTCAAAAAGATACCAGTCAGACCAATATTCCCAGTAGCCTTCAAGTATTTCTTCGAGTTCTTGAATCGTTGGAGCTAACTCTAGCATCTGTTGGCGGATATTTTCTAGAACGTTTGAATCTACAGGACGGTATTCGGTAAACATTATTTTTGTATTGCGGTTAGTGGATAGTTCAAATGCAGAAATAGTATATCGATACCACTCCCGATTTAAAGTCGGGAGTGGTTGCAAGGACTAGATGTAGTCGGGGATTGTATCGGTAGATGCTTTCAGATATGCACCTGTAATCGCTCCTACAGCCGATTCAAGGTAGCGATAGGGGAAATTATTAGCGACATAGCATTCATCGCGTGGGGTCAGTCCTTGAGCTAGTGCAGCATCATAACCAGTGTCTAAGCCCCAGACTGGATAGTTGTCGATAGTTCCCAGTAGTTGAGTGTCTAGAAATACTTGAGTGCCCATGTGAGTAGTTTCGGTGCGAATGGTGGGCTGGTTCTGAGTTAACATTTGAGTAATCCTTTACT
>JANYDE010000147.1 GCA_025359915.1 Chamaesiphon sp. 336R_metabinner_41
CTGTCGTTGAGACCGTTATTGACCAGTTGAAGAATATTTCTCAAATTGAGCATTCTCGGCATCGCTCTCCTGTTAACTGTTTTGTTAACATTCTCTGTGGGTTAATTGCTTATTGCCATCAACCCAAGAAGCCAGGAATCGCTATGCAGCACAATTTGATCTGTTCTGCTTAACCCGAACTCACGTTAGTTAATGGTGCGCCAGGTACTGGCAAAACTGTCTGGACACAATTGATCGCCAAAGAAGTCCTGATGCCCTTAGGTTTTGTCATCTTTATTCTCGATCATGATGCCGTCGAAAACTTCGTCCCGCCGAGCTATTTAGAGCGGATTTGTCTAATTATTAATGAAGCCGATAATCTCGCAAAAAATCGTGCCCTCGAATCAGCTCAAGATAATAGTAAAACTGAACATATTTTAAGTCTGCTTGATGGCACCCTTTATCAAAGCGTAATCGATGAATCTGGAATCCATCTTCAGCAAAAACTAGTAGTATTAATGACCTGCAATACAACCGATCGCATGGATCCAGCTTTATTACGAAAAGGACGCATTGACTTCACCTATGAATTCGTTCACAAATTCGTCTAAACTAGTGGGACAGAAAGCCAACTGTCTTGTCTCGCTGTCTTGTCGTTTTTTGGAAAAGTCGGCTTTATCGCCGTAATGCTGGAAATCTCCTAATCTTCACATTTAGGACGGGCAAAAATGCCTGGATATGGCTCCGGCGAGAATACTCCCTGCGGATGAGTGAGTAAATATCGATCGCAAATATCGAACAACTCTACCTCATTCTTTGCTCGCCGCATCTCCCGCAGGAACCCACCCTCAGCATCGACACTTTGCCCGATATAGTTGAGATACATTTTCAGATGGCTAATTCTTGATTTTTCTGGCACAGCTTGGGCCGTTGGCATCCGGTATAATCGATCGATATATTCCCGCACCTGCTCCAGCGTCACCACCGTAATCTCCGCTCCCGACAATGCCTCCCAAATTTGTCTAAAAATCCAAGGATTGCGGATTGCCGATCTGCCGATCATTACCCCCGCAGCCTGCGTCTGAGACAGCACCGACATCGCTGTCGCTGCCGAACTCACATTTCCATTTGCTAGAACTGGACAGCGCAACCTTGCCACCGCCTGAGCGATCGCATCGTAATGCACTGCCCCATGATATGCTTCTTTCACAGTACGACCGTGCAAACTGAGTAGATCGATATTGTGTTTATCAATTAGACTTAGGACTCGATCGAATTCACTCGTATCCTCAAACCCAATCCGCATTTTCACCGTCAACCGCCCTGCCACGTTCGCTCTCAACTCGCCTAAAATTCGATCGATCTTGTCAGGATCCCGCAACAATCCACCCCCCACATTCTTTCGGTAAATCCTCGGCGCAGGACATCCCATATTTAGATCTATTCCTGCTACTGGATAGTCACTCAATAACTTGGCAATCCGCACCAAATCGGGAATACTCTCCCCAATCATCTGGGCAAAGATCGGCTTACCAGTGGTATTCTCAGTAATCGATCGCAAGATCGGTTTATCCAACCGAGAACTCTCATGCACCCGAAAATACTCAGTGAAAAAGTAATCGGGACAACCATATTCAGCGATGACATTCATAAAGCAAATATCCGTCACATCCTGCATCGGTGCCAATGCTGTTACGGAACCTAATCCCAGGGTTAGAGGCTGATGAACTGAGATGAGATTCTCACTCTGAGAAGCGATGCTAACGGAAAGTGACATAGGAATAATTAGTTTTCAAATACCGCTATCTGGTTATAATTCTAAACATGATTTTTTAACTCAACCATGATTGACTAAAAGGGTGGATGTAAAGAGTAGAAATATGTCACTTTTTAACCAAAACAGCAGTCGATATTGCTTACCTTTTCCGAATTCTAAATCTAAGTAGTCGATTCTAATTTCTGTCCTAATTTTGGCTCGGTACCAGCGATAACTCTTTGGATATTGGTGCTGTGTCGCCAGATTACGTAAATACCGCCGATGATCGCAAATATAACAGATGGTAATGGTCGATCGAATAATAGCATCCAAACAGTAACAGACATTGCGGCGGCGATCGAACTAATCGAGACAATCCGACTAATTGCGATCGAAATCCCAAATATCGCGATTGCAGCTAGCCCAACTTGCCACGACATCGCTAGTAAAACGCCGATCCCAGTCGCCACAGACTTACCACCACCGAAATTCAACCAAATCGATTTACTGTGTCCTAGAATCGCACCTAGCGCGGCTAATGGGATTAAATAATCTTGCCATTCACCTGGAATAGTGGGAAACAGATTGAAGGTAAATATACTAGTTGCGATCGATACTGCTACAGCTCCTTTAACTGCATCAATTAATAACACGATCGATCCTGGCACCTTACCCACTATCCTCAATACATTCGTTGCCCCCGTAGAACCAGAACCATGTTCGCGAATATCGATTCCTTTAAATATTTTGGCGGCTAAATATCCCGTCGGAAATGAACCGAGAAAATACGAAACAGTGAATACACCTATAGCGATAATAATATTAATTAGCATGTCAATTTCAAATAAATCTCCCAACTATACAGATCCGTAGGGGCGGGTTTATGCTAGCAATTTCCGCAACCTATAGATAACTTTAAAACAAACCCGCCCTAACATCACTAGTGGGTGAGGGCGGGTTTGAACGAAATTTTTATTACAAGCCATATTAATCGCATAAACCCGCCCCTACAGATGGTTTGCAATTTCAAATTTAACGATATTCGCGATAATCATCTAATTGTTGATTGGGATCGGGTGCGAATGCCAACCAGAGCGGGTATTGCAAGATTGATAGATCGATCTTACCTTCCGAATTATCGATGATAATTAACGGCATTTCCTTATTGGCGACAATTCGATCAACCTTTTGAACCAAAGCTTCAGGATCTTCAAATAAAATTATTCCACCATTGCCACCAAAATCGGTCTTGGACAGCCCTAAACAGTCCTGAAAGCCTCTGCGCCAGTCCCCTAGTCTTTCCGGTAGGTTGGCGAGGACGAGAGTGCGGAGATAGTCACCGTATAGCTCTCGCAATGCTGATACTGCGGCGGCGGCGATGATGATATTTTGTAAGCGGCTCCCCATCGTGCGCACGGCTCCCCGTCCATCTTTGGTGAAGAACCAGTCGGATACTTTCTCTGCGTGAACTGCTTCGAGGGTGCGGCGGAGTTGCCAGGTGGGGGCATAATAGTCTGGAGCGTTGCGATATCGATCGATCGAACTACGGACTTTTCCAGCGGTAGACTTGAAAGCAGGTTCGGCAAATTGGGGGTTTTGATTTCGAGGTGAAGGTGTGGCGATTGGGGTTGGCGCGATGGGTGTTTGGATCCGAATTTGCGCGGGTGGGGGTTGGGGAAATTCGATTTCTTCGGCGATGACAACTAAATCTTGGAGACTACCGACGAGATAATCTTTGAATCCTTGTAGACGAATAGCGATATCTTGAGAGCCACCTGCAAAACTTTTGTTAATTTCTTCTTTAATTCGATCTCGTCTACGTTCGAGTTGTTCGACGGAGATTTGCAGTTTTTGGCGACGTTGTTCGAGATCGGTGACTGAAGTTTGGATGATTTGTCCGAAACTGGTTTGGGTATAGACGATCTGTTGTTCTAGTTGAGTGTGGGTTGCTTGAAGTTTGGCGATTTCGGCTTTAATTTCGGATTCTGCACGCAGCAATGGTGCAATTTTGGGTTCGGCGATAGCAACTAGTTCGATCTTTTCTTCTGGCTCAGGCTCTATGTCTTGACTAATTTCATCTAGCAACATATTCCAATTATCATCGAGTGATAATGATGTATCTGCAACGGTTCCAATTGGCTCAGGTATTGGTGCTGGAGACTGATTTTCAACGGGTTGAGATTCGGTAATTTCGCCACTATCCCAGATATCTCCCAGTGGCTCTGGTACTGACGAGATTTCTTCTACCACTCGAACATCAATAATTTCTGGTGTGCTTGGGGTTGATGTGAGATTTGGTTGATGATTTACAGTTCCGTCAGGGTTCATAGATTTAGGATTTAGGATTTAGGAACAGTATTGCTCTTCAATCATTCTTTGCTAGAGGATAATAATATTCGAGACAAGTACGCAATACTTGTGGATCGAAGATTATTGGTAAGAAGTGAATGCTGTTGACTTCTTTAAAGTAAAACAAAATGGGTACAGGCTGCCAAAATATCTGCCATGTTTCCCATTCTTGGTAGGGAAATGTACGGATTAATTTACTCCCACGATAGACTTCTAAGGCGGTTGGGGTGAATTTTAGTTTGATGATTGCAGTCTGAATCGTCAGAAACAATCCGAATATCCCAATTACGATACCAACCCACAATTGAATCGCCGCGATAGGTATCGCCGTCGCGGTGAGAACTAATGGAATTGTATAGCTAGGTTCGAGTTCGACGATTGCAGGTAGTTGATTTGATTCTGGGATGCTTGTCATCTTTAATTAGTTAATTAATCGTAGGTTGGGTTGCGGATGCGCGCTCGTCGGGTCTCCCGACGGTTTAGCGCACCAAGCAGAAGAATGAAACCCAACACTTCTAGTGCTGGTGGGTTTGTTGGGTTTTGCTTGATCGCAACCCAGCCTATATTTCTATCTCTTAAAAGCATAGATATTTTGGTACCTATTAAGGGCACCTCTACAGGTTAATTGTGTAGGGGGTGGCTCTATGTTTGACAGTAGTGTTTTTATGTTAAACCTTCAAATAATTTATCGATTTGAGGATTTAGTTCATTAGATAGGTACGATCGAGTCTGTTGTTGAATCTGATTGATGGATCGATCGATCGATTCATTGACGACATCTAATAATCGATCGCATGAAATAGCATACTTTAATTGGGTTGGTTTATCCCCATCTTTGCTACTATTAAATAAACCTGTCGGACGGACACAAACCTCGCTGTAGATCAATTCCTGCTTGGGATTGAATCTTGCACCTAGACTGACGAAGTAGAATCTGTCAACAGTTTTTAGTACTAATCGTTCTGTCTGAATAAAGCTATTTACATACTCAGTACTCATAATCCTTCTCGGCTTGGTTACTGGTTGAATTTCTGTAGCTAAATGCTGTTGCAATGATTGAACACTACGATTGACAATCGCGATCGTACTTTGTTGTTTTTGCCCTAACTGTTCTTCAACTTCCATTTGAATATGAGTAAGAGCTGATTCCATAAAAGCCTCGGCATCTTTTTTGAAATCAAACTGCAAAATACCTGTAGAACTAAATTCTAATTTAGACTTAAACCAATGCACCGGATGACGCGGGGGAAAGCCCTTCTCATCTTCCATATTTTCAATATGGGAAGTCATCACCCGCTGTAAAAATGGCATCTTTTCCTGCTCCTTTTCTAGCAGGAAATGCCGAAAAGATTTACTTAATCGATCCTGGATTTCACCAATATCAATCTTAAGTTCGTCATCTAGATTTGCTTGTAGTCGATCGATAGTAGCTATACTTTCGGCACGCAAAGTACTGAGATTAACGGTTGCTAAATTAACATCGATCGTTTTACTACTATCCATTCTGTCGCCTCTGAACTCCTAATCTCTCGAAATACCGTAACCTTTATTTTAGCTCAAGTAGACTGCTCAAATTGGTAAATAGTCGATCGACTAACGCCAAATCCTTATTACCTGGAGAGACTTCCACCCCGCTCGAAAGATCGATCCCATCTGGGTGCAATTGACTCAACGCCGTACAAATATTATCAGGAGTCAATCCCCCCGCCAATAGCCACGGGATTGGCGGTGTAAATGCCGATAGCTGCTCCCAATTTAGAGTTTGCCCCGTACCCCCCAAAGCATCGGGATGATAGGCATCCAACAGCAACGTATCCACCACCTCACTATAAGCGGCGATCTTATCTAAATCCATATTGTCACGCACTCGCCACGCCTTAATAATTTCCGTCTCTGGTAAAGCCTCCCGCAACTCCTGACAGAATTCTATCGATTCATTCCCATGAAGCTGAACCGTATTTAATTCAGTTATTCCCACCACATACGCAATCGTCATCACCGAAAAATCCGCAAACACCCCCACCGTATTCGCCACATTCCCCAACGCCGTAATTAATGGGTGCAACTTAGTCAGATCCAAATAGCGCGGCGAACTCGGTACACAAATAAACCCCAAATCCGTCGCCCCCATCCGAGCAATCTCCATACCCTGCTCGACACTAGTAATTCCACAAATTTTAATCCGCATCACTCTTTCCTAAATCTAACAGCTTTCCCTTTCCCCTTTCCCCTTTTCCCTTTCTCCTATTAAGAAATGTATCTAACTTTAGCAACATTTGTTAATTCTTAGGACAAATTATCAGATTGGGACACTCGTTAGCTAATAATTGGTGGATGAATTTTAATGATAGGAGCATTTACCTTTGTTAAATAACTTAATTATTGCAGCGATTCCTCATACCGAACCTTGGGGCTTTAACACAGCCTTGGTGATGATTATTTGCAACCTAGTTGCTGTGGCAATCGGTCGATTTGCGATCGCAAATCCTGGCGGTGGGCCTGATTTACCCGTTGGTAAACCAGATCTATTTCGGAATTTTAACTTACCAGAATTGCTTGCTACATTCAGTTTTGGACACATTCTCGGAGTTGGGATGATCCTCGGATTGACTAACGCAGGTGCGATCTAGAGCGTTTATTTTAGTCTATAGTTCAGACATTATCGATCGAATAATTGATTATTCTTTACGAAAAATAGTCGTCTGATGTAGATAAAATACTTTAAAATTGTTTGGATATCTAATTCTTTAGGAGTAAAATATGTTACATTCTACATTGTTCGCTGCTGCTATCCCTATGAGCCAAGCTTGGTCGCCGACAGTTGCGATCGTCATGGTTGTTTGCAACGCACTGGGTGTTGCAGCCGCAGCAACTACATCCAAAGTGAAAGCTGGCCCATCAGCAGGTCCTTTGACAATGGGTCAAGCCATTGGTGGTACTTGTTTCGGACATATTCTCGGCGCAGGTGCAATCCTCGGATTAACTGGTATTGGTGTAATCTAGACCAATTTAACTACCAACTTAAAATATCCTTCGACTACGCTACAGGTAAAGTTGAGGGATATTTTCATTTGCCCCGATCGATATTCTTCGTCGCTAACCGTCTCGAAATCGAAAGGTAGGGGCAATTCATGAATTGCCCCACCTTTCGATCGATGTAATTTTAAATTAGTTATTATCGCGCCTATATCTCCTATTATATTATGCTTTGAATAAAGTGCGAAAAATTCTTCGCACTTCTAAAATTAAAATTTTCTACTCCTAGCAAGCGATGATAATGGTGCGTTATGCTCCGCAGTAACGCACCCTACGAAAGCTCCCAACTCCCATGACGCAAATCCAGATCTACGATACAACCCTCCGTGATGGCGCACAGCGGGAAGGTTTAACCTTGTCGGTGGAGGATAAGGTTAAAATTGCCAGACAATTGGACAAGCTTGGTGTACCGTGGATTGAGGGTGGTTGGCCAGGTGCGAATCCTAAGGATGGGGAATTTTTTCGACGGTTGCAGTTAGAACCATTGACGCAGGCGGAAGTGGTGGCTTTTTGTTCGACTCGTCGTCCGGGTGGATTGGCGGCGGAAGATAAAATGCTAGCCGCGATTTTAGCGGCTGGGACGAAGTGGATTACGATTTTCGGTAAGTCCTGGGATTTACACGTTACGGAGGGCTTAAAGACGAATTTAGGCGAGAATCTGGAGATGATTAGGGATTCGATCGAGTACCTAGTTTCCCAGGGGCGACGGGTGATTTATGATGCAGAACATTGGTTCGATGGCTACATGGCAAATCCTGAATATGCACTTCAGACGTTACAAACTGCGATCGATGCTGGCGCAGATTGGCTAGTATTTTGCGATACTAATGGCGGTACCTTGCCTCAAGATATTAGCAGAATTGTGGGTGAGGTAATGAAGTCAATCGATCCAACTAAACAGCTTCAATTTGGGATCCATCCACACAATGATTGTGAACTTGCGGTAGCAAATGCGATCGCTGCCGTCACCAGTGGGGTGACAATGGTACAGGGGACAATCAACGGTTATGGCGAACGTTGTGGGAATGCCAATCTTTGCTCGATTATTCCTAATCTCCAACTCAAACTTAATTATTCCTGCCTCACCCCCGCAAGTCTTACCCGCCTGACACAGGTAAGTAGATATGTCAGCGAAGTTGTCAACGTTGCACCCAATGACTACGCCGCCTTCGTTGGTAAATGCGCCTTCAGCCACAAAGGCGGAATCCATGTTTCCGCCGTCGAGCGCAACCCTTTCACCTACGAACATATCGCCCCCACCCAAGTCGGAAACGAACGCCGGATTGCAATTTCCGAACAGTCGGGATTGAGCAACGTTTTAATCAAAGCCAACGAAATGGGATTGAAACTTACCAAAGAAGATCCCCGCACCCGCCAAATCTTAGCCAAACTCAAAGAATTGGAATATCAAGGCTATCAATTTGAAGGAGCCGAAGCCAGCTTTGAACTATTGATGCGCGAAATCCTCGGTCAAACCTCCACTCTGTTTACAATTCAGGGTTTCCAGGTGCATTGCTCCATTGCTACCCAACACCACTCCCTCGCCACCGTCAAAGTCACCGTCGATGGTCAAAACATCCTGGAAGCCGCCGAAGGAAATGGCCCCGTATCAGCTCTAGATGCCGCGTTAAGGAAGGCATTAAGCCAATTTTACCCCGAACTAACAAAATGTTATTTAACCGACTATAAAGTGCGGATTATCGACGGTGCCGAGGGCACATCAGCAGTTACCCGCGTACTGGTGGAGTCGAGTAATGGACTACATCGCTGGACGACGATCGGCGTTTCTGATAATATTCTCGAAGCATCCTATCAAGCTGTCGCTCAGGGCATTGAATATGGACTGTTGGTGAAGTCGCCTCAAACCTGTAGTTTGGTGGATGCACTCTGACGATCGTCTCAATAAGTGCCGCAGTAGATCGCACTAGTACTGAGCGGCGTAAATCCTAGTACTATTTCGAGAAGAGATTGGAGATCTGTCGCCCAGAGAATTGAAGATGGTATCTGTGAACAGATCCTAAGAAAAACATCACCAGAAGAATATGTAGAGGAAAGGGTGGACATTCCCCCCTCCTCGATATTGAAAGGCTGCTACTTGGCGGTGGTTACGGCACTAACTTGGTTGTGGGTAGGTAGCTCGGCGGGATGTGATGCGGACATCCATAATAAGTTTTGGAGCAATGTTACGCCAACGATCGCCAGTAATGATGTTGCAACCGAAATTTTGGATAGTTTTGCTATTTTCAGATCTGTCAGATTGTTAGCGGCGATCTGAGTTTTGGGAGCTGCGATTGAGGTAAAAGTCATTTTTTTCTCCTAATTTCTATCGATATCTACAATGAGCATTCCACTGTTTTCGCAAAAATACGGCTATGTAACTAACCGCGATTTTGCTCGAACGACATTCAATGAGTAAAAGTAGAGTACTTCAACACCAACATTCTAACGTTTGATTTGATTAGTTGACTCAACTATACAGGTAATGCTACGTCCTCCACCAGCACAGCCAATTCTGAGATGGCTGGGTGTGGATTCGTACCTGTGAGGATCACTTCCAGATCCTCTGGCAATGTCGTCAGCAAGTCGGTAGCGGCTTCAATATCGATCAAGCCTAGCTCGATCGATAGACTCAGATCGTCTAAAATCAGTAGCGAATATTCATTGGTTTTAGCGACACTGCGGACATGTTTCCACAACTGTTGAAAATTGTGTACTTCTAGATCGTTTAAATCTGAAACAGAAATATTCCGAATCAAATTACAGCGAATCCAGTCGAGATTTTGAGCGAGATTCATGACTCGATCGTGTCCTTGCCGAATACCACCTTTGAGCAGTTGAACGATCAAAACTCGTTGTCCTGTACCAGCAATCTTGAGTGCGTCAGCGACGATCTCGGTGCAGAATCGATCTGCTGGTGTCTCAACTATTCTAATCTGGTTGTGAAACGTAGCCACGTAATTGTGACGCAAAGTGCTACGAGTAATGGACGTATTTTCTGGATAACTATTTAGTTGTGCAATCATATTTAGACGTAAAAATGAGCCGCATTTTATTCACAAAGTTTTGCCGCTTTTGCTATACAAAGACAATATATAGCGTTTTATTCCGAGCGGTTACTCAGTAAACCACTAAATATGGAATCGGTCAAGAGCAGGTTCGGGGCGATAAAATAGGCATCAGACTAGGCAGAACGATTCTCCAAGGGAGAGGCTCTCGGGAACGAGTTTGATGTAGATATCGGCACAGACGATATCAGTATCTTCACGACGGCGAGAGGTGTCAAATACGCGATATTTAGATCGGTCGATCGATCTTTAACCCAATCGGCTTCCCGCAGAACCTATAATTGTCGTTACAGTCAGTCAAGACAGTTTTGCGATGATTTTAGTTATTGATAATTACGACAGCTTCACCTACAATCTCGTCCAGTATTTGGGCGAACTCGGACAGGAATTACCGATTGCTGAGGATATTCGCGTCTATCGCAATGACCAAATTACCTTAGCCGAAATTGAGGAGCTGCATCCTGATGGTATCTTAATCTCTCCTGGCCCTGGTCGTCCTGAAGATGCGGGTGTTTCTTTGGCGATTATCAGTCAATTGGGTACGCGGTATCCAATTTTGGGCGTATGTCTGGGACATCAAAGTATCGGACAGGTATTTGGCGGTGATGTGATCGCGGCACCGATTTTGATGCATGGGAAGACTTCGGAAATTCACCATGACGGGACTGGCGTATTCAAAGGCTTGGACAATCCATTTACGGCTACTCGCTATCACAGTTTAGTGATCGATCGAGCCACTTGTCCAGACTGTCTGGAAATCAATGCCTGGGTGGACGATGGGACGATTATGGGGGTGCGTCATCGGGATTATCCCCACATTGAAGGGGTACAATTTCACCCCGAAAGTATTTTGACTAATTCGGGGAAACAGTTGCTCAAAAACTTCTTGACTTCGATTGTCGGGCGGTAGTGGACATCAGCTATGATAGAGAACAGCGTAATGTAAACTCACGGAGATAATCGATCGATGGGAACGTTAAAAATCGTAGTCAATGTTGTAGTAGCAGTATTCCTGCTAGTATTCATCTTTGGCTTTTTGTCAAATGACCCTTCTCGGAACCCAAACCAGCGCGATCTGTCTGAATAATAGTAATCAGACAAGTAGCTTAAGATGGGAAACAACAGCGTGGGGAAACAGTCATATCGGTATGTAGGTCAGCTAGCTTGGAACATCGTCCAGTATTTATTGCTGTTATCTTACTACTCGATCGGCATTTCTCTACGTCCTGTACTGGCTGACTCTCCAGCTCTACCTCAGGTGGTAGCTGTGAATTCGGGTAGATCGATACCTTTGACTTATAAGGTTGTTCAAGCTAGTGTAGACGGATTGTCAAAGGGCAATCTGGTGACACCAAATGGATCGATCGAATTAAATGCCGAGCAGCAAGAATTTAATAATAAGACGCAGATTGTCACGGCGGAAGGCAAGGTAGTTGTCAGGTTTAATAAAGCGATCCTCAATGCCGATAAACTGAGTGTAAATCTCAAGACCAAAGTCGCCACCGCTGAGGGCAATGTCTCACTAATTCGCGGTAAACAAATCCTGTACGGAAATCAATTTGAATACAACTTCGAGGCCGATCGAGGGAGTATTATGGAAGCGCGGGGAGATATTTATCAGCCGACATTGATTAAGGATCTCAATGTCGCTGCTAAACCGAATTCATCCATTCCCGCAGGCGAAAAAAGATTTACTGAGCCGCTATTGAGCGAGCGATTACGCAACGATCAACCAGTGACTAATATCCAGAATCCTGGCAGTTCTGGGGTGACAATTGGTACCGATCGAGATATTGAATATCGCCCGACGCTCAAAGCTAATGGTACTGTTACGCGGCTGCGGTTTCAAGCTGATAAAATTAATTTTGTTGGCGATCGAGTAACGGCAGAAAAAATTAGAATTACCAACGATCCTTTTTCACCGCCAGAGCTTCAGATAAAAGCAGATCGAGCAGAGTTTAAAACTATCAATAGTGAAGAAGATGAATTTACAACGAGTAATTCACGGATTACGATTGAAAACAATTTTGATGTTCCGTTAATTAAAGATCGGTTTGTATTCAATAAAGCCGGAAAAGAATCCAATCTATTCAGTCTTGGTATCCCCTTCAATATTGGCATCGATGCCGACGAACGAGGCGGGATTTTTCTCGAAAGTAATTTCTATCCAATTTTCGATCCCAGATTTCGGGTGACAGTTACGCCACAGTATTTTATTCAACGTGCTGTGACTGGATTGAATTTTTTAGATAGTTCGGTATTTGGTGTTAAAGCAAATATTGAAGGAAATATCGCACCAGAAACCAAAGTTCAAGCTTCAGCCTCTTTAGCAGGTGTTAATATTAATAAGTTCAGTAGTAATCTACGTGCAAAAGCTAGTATCAAACAGAATTTTAGCCTATTAAGTTTGCCTCATGTATTAACTGGAGAAGCTGTCTATCGCGATCGGATTTTCAATGGTTCGTTGGGATATCAAGATGTAGAGTCTAGCGTCGGTGGAGTCTTAACTTCACCAAATATCACGATCGGCAATACTGGCATTAACTTAGATTATCAAGTTGGCGCACAGATTGTCACTGCTAATACCGATCGTCCAAACCTACTTAAGCCAGTCAGATCTAACGATCTAATCTCCCTCAACCGCTATCAAACAGCCGCAAATCTAACTAAAAGTTTCCGGTTGTGGTCAGGTTCAAGTTTACCACCAGATCGTCTGGAAACTTATAACTATAGTCCTGTTCCTGTTGTCCCTTATCTCCAGCTTAATACTGGAATCAGAGGCGCATTTAGTAGTTATAGTAATGGGGATAATCAATCATCAATAGGTTATAATGTCGGGATTCAAGGACAGGTTGGTAATTTTTCTGGAGGAAGTTTTGACTATACCGGATTCAATTTAAACTACTTTCAACAATTTCGGAATAATAGCTCACCATTTTTATTCGATCGAGTCGTAGACAATCGACTTTTATCAGCCGGAGTCAATCAACAAATTAGTGGGCCATTACGACTAGGTATTCAAACTTCTTTCAATCTTGATAACGGCAAACAAGTCAGCACGGATTACTATGCTGAATATAGTCGCCGTACATATAATTTTATCATTCGGTACAATCCTATTCTCCAGCAAGGATCGATTGGCTTTAAACTCAATGATTTTGATTGGGATGGTGTAGCTCCGAAGTTTTGATTAGTGATTTAGTGGTTTAGTGAATAGTGGTTTAGTAATATCTCCAATCTATGAATCCTCGTCAATTAGCATTATTCGCACTCAAAGATTTGGAGACTGGTAGCTATACAGATATCGTAGTCGATCGATTGTTAAGTAAATTTGAATTGTCTACAGTTGATCGACATTTATTTACAGAATTAGTCAATGGTATTGTCCGCCGCAAACGTACCCTCGATGCAATTATCGACCAATTAGCCAAGCAACCCGCTCATCGTCAACCGCCAGAATTAAGACAACTATTGAGACTAGGATTGTATCAGCTTCGTTATCTCGATCGTATCCCCGCATCTGCTGCTGTCAATACCACCGTAGATTTGGCAAAAGCCAATGGTTTGACTGGATTAGCTGGAGTTGCAAATGGCATCCTCCGTCAATATATCCGGCTCCAAGAACACCAGGAAGAGATGCTAAATCTACCTGAAGACCCGATTAGTCGTTTGGGTACTTTATATAGCTTTCCTGACTGGTTAATCAAGCAATGGGTAGCAGAATTGGGACATGTCGAAACTGAGCAACTATGTCAAGCTTTCAATCAATCACCGACGATGGATTTGCGGGTAAATATTTTGCCAAATATTGCCAATCCAGAGCAACAACGGGCTAAATTAATCGAGACATTTCAAGCTGCGGGCATTGAAGCCGCACCCTTGCCTTATTTGTCGCAAGGATTGAGATTTGTTGGTAATGTAGGGGCGATCGATCGATTACCTGGATATCACGAAGGCTCCTGGACAATCCAAGATAGTAGTGCCCAACTAGTCACCCATTTATTAGATCCACAGCCTCACGAAGTCATCATTGATGCTTGTGCGGCTCCAGGCGGCAAGACAACCCATATCGCCGAATTGATGGGCAATACCGGACAAGTTTTCGCCCTAGATAAAACAGCTTCGCGACTAAAGAAATTGCAACAAAGTATCGACAGGTTGCAGTTAACAAACATCAAAATTTTAACTGGCGATAGTTGTGGATTTAGCGAGCTAACTAATACTGCCGATCGAGTATTATTAGATGCACCCTGTTCTGGACTAGGTACCCTTCATCGCCGTGCTGATGCCAGATGGCAAAAAACACCCGCCCAACTTCAGGATTTAGCTAAATTGCAAGCCAAATTACTTGCGAATACTGCCACTTGGGTTAAACCTGGCGGCGTGCTAGTCTATGCCACTTGTACGGTATGCTCGATCGAAAATGAAGATATTATCCTACCATTTTTAAAAACCAATCCCGATTGGCAAATCGAACTACCACCAACTGATTCGCTGATGGCTAGTTTAGTCAATGATGCTGGTTGGATTAAAGTTTGGCCCCATCTTCAACAGATGGATGGTTTTTTCATGGTGAAATTACGTCGATTGAAGTAATCAGACTCTTAAGCCGATTCTAAGGGTGCCATCGTCAAACCAGCACGGCGGAGCTGCTGATGATAGAGTTCCGCCTGCTCTTGAGGGCCTACCCAAACGATCGCTTGTCCGTCAAAATGGACTTGATTGGTTAATTCCCAAGCTCGCTCTTCACTCATGCCTGGAATATAAGTCATCAATGTTTTACTGACATGTTCAAACGTATTAAAGTCATCATCCAAAACGATGACTTTAAAATTTGGATAAGGCTTGGGAGGGGAGAGAACTGCTTGATTTGACTTATCCGTCGTAAACACCATAAATATCTGCTAGTGCGTTGCTAAATTGAATAGTGAAGTTGGGGGAAAGGGGAAAGGGTAAAGGGATTAGTGAACAGTGAACAGTGAATTAATTGTCTCCCAATCTCCCAATCTCCCAGTCCCCCCGTCCCCCAGTCTTATTTCCACTCTTGCCAATTATTATTGAGAATCGAAGTATTCGGGAACGATGTCGGGTTGTTATTGGCTTCTAATCGCTTGCGTAGCTCGACAATCGAGGGTGATGGGTTTGGGAGCGATTCAACGATTTGAGCGGGTGTCAGACCCCGTTCGAGGGCAAATGCGGCGGTTGTACCAGCAGCGGCACCAGCAGACCATTCAAAGGAGTGAATCCGATAGGCGGCAGCAGCTACATGACTGGTAGCAATACTTTTACCTGCTACTAACATGTTATCAATTTTTTGAGGAATCATTGCCCGCAGTGGAATTTGGAAGGGGTATGCTTGTCCCTCACCTTTGCGCGAACCTACTCTGTCGCTGTTATTCGGGGATTCTGGTGGGTTATTTTGCATACAGGGATGAAAATCGATCGCATAGTGCCCAATCCCCACTGTATCAGCATAAATGGTCGATCGATTGCGGCTGGGAGTCCGGCCGCGTCCAGTTAATACATTTAAAGCGTTTGCGCCTGCTAAACCCGCTCGTAACTGCCGATTTTGGGCGGGGGTAAGTTGGGGCATTTTCGATCGATCTAGTAGGTTGTTGCGGCTAATATCGGCTTCTGAGATCGTAAATCCGTCTTTATATCCATAGGCAGGTCTGCCGATTATTCTTCGTCCTTCGCGAATGTAAGGGTATTTGGATAAACCATGCGCTGTACCCATTGGTGAATCTAAACCACTCAGATATTTTTGATTGGGATTGGGGGTTTTTACCCAGTGGTTGGGAGAGTTGGGATCGGGATTGGCGCGGGAATCGGTTTCGCCAGCGACTAACCAGTAGTAGAATCCTTGGGCATTTTCCTCGCCTTTGCGGAGGGTATCGGTGCGTAAGCCACCCATCCAACCATCTGGTTCTAATTGTTTGCCGAGTTGCAGTTGAGATCGATCGAGTATTAAGTTATCCTGGGCACTACCAGGGCGATAATCGTTACCCCATGTCCAGTTTTGCATGGAGATATCGCCAGGGGTGGGAGCCGCATAATTAATGCCGCCGAATTTCGCTGGTTTCCCTTCGCCGGGACTCCAAATTCGGCGATAACTGTAAACTACGCCAAAATCAGCCAGTCGTTTGAGTTCATAGCTATAGTAGGGAGCGTATTGTGAGTAAAAAGCTGGTGGTGTCTGGGGTTGAGGGGTAGCAGTTGTCTCCATCGCGAATGGGTAGGTAAATCCTTGGGTACAGTAAGGATCACCGCTGGTACTAGCAGATGATGGCTCTTCCGCCGAACGGGGATCTAAACCTAGTCGATAGGGGACATCCGCCAAGCCTACCAATTCGCCTGTCTCAGTTGCATCGACGACATACCAGTTAGTTGGGGTAGATGCTAGCTGTTTGGGTGTCTGATAAGGCGGGATAAACAGAATTTTTTGCTTCTGAAACTTGGGTGAATCTCGATAACTATAGGCATCCTCGATCGTCTGTGATAGAGTTTCCGTATTGATAGGCGCGGTTCCAGGTTGCGGTTGGTGTTGAATCGCGACTACCGCATTAATTTGCTGTCCATCGCCTCTTTTGCCGACAATCAAATTTTTGACAACGGTATTTGGATACCAATGTAATTTCCCCTTACCTTTGCTCTCTGCTGTCCGCAACATTCCATATAAAATATTGTGAGCATCCTTGGGCAAAAAACAAGCTTCACTCACCCAGCAATCACCAGGATTTAACTTACCATAACGATCCTGAATTTTCTGCCGAAATTCCAAATAACCACGCGGAAAATACTTCTTCGCACGTTGAGTAGGACGTTCATCTAATGCGGACACCCCTTGGGAAGTAATTTGTCCACCCACCCAGTCGGTAATCTCCGTCATGCAGACTGTTTTCCCAGCCAGTAAGCCTTCATAAGCAGTCGCCGTACCACTCAAGCCCCCACCAGCGATCATCATATCGCACCCGATCGTCTTATCGACAGGTTTAAAATCGTTAGCTGCAAGCGTAACTGGTAAATAACCTAATTGCGAAACTAAGCCCAAACACAAAACTGTCAATGGTTGCTTGATCATCATCAGAAATTTAAACGGGGTAAATGCATGGTTTGAACTTAGTCTAATCTAACCAGGCATCATTCACCATGCCTCAGATCGATTATACAGACTAGTTATTCCGACAATCGATCGATCTCTCAAGTTCCTGATTGCCATACTCACATCTTTCATTTAACCGCCATCAAGTCTATACCACCGTAACCACTATGATGGGATTTCAGCCTTGGTTTCACCGCTCGATACATCGAGAGAGGTAGTTTTGTCAGTCAACTAGGTTTCTAATACACACCAATATTTTTTGGTTAATACGATAGTTTCTATTATTCTGGTGGGTACTATAGCTATTAGTTACATAATTAAGTGAGGTAATCTCTGAAATCAATAGTTAGTTGTCATATTTAGAAGATATTTTGTTAGGTAATCTGTTTCATCGTTAGCCACAATACATCTGGAGATATTCCTTGCGTAAGAAGCCAAATTCCGACAGAACCCACCAAAACAATAACCATGAAGTAGTTGTAAAAGTTAAAATACCCAAAAGTGTATTAACTTTTATGGATACTACTACTAAGGTTTGCAGACCCATAATTCCGCTCTTAACAGTAGCTCATATTATGGTTATGCCCCTAAATATAAATACTTCTTTTCATCACTTAGCACAGCCAGTGATTGATTCCCAAAGAAACAACTCAAATTAGTTAAGCAACTTTAAATAACGGCGGTATCGATTAAAAAAAGATACCGCCGATTTGTTTTTGGTGTTCTTAATAAAGATTAAATTCCCGAACCGTCTAAAAATTGACGAATAACTTTATCTTCCAATTGACAACTCGGCGGTAATTCAATCTCTTCCGCCGAGGGAGTTTCAATCCCTTGAACGATCGCATTACAAGTTTTTTCTACTTGCAACTTCTGGACTTGCTTTTCTAAACTTTCAATGCGAGCGACTAATGCCTGGATTACTTCAGCTTCCGTATCTGGCAAATTACCATGTTCTAGCGGCCCCATTTTCTCACCCGCTCGATACAAGATCCGCCCAGGGATGCCCACTACGGTAGAGTCTGACGGTACATCGCGCAGCACCACAGAACCCGCGCCAATGCGGACATTACTGCCGATTAATAGATTTCCTAATACCTTCGCACCTGCTCCAACTACCACATTCTCGCCTAAAGTTGGATGCCGTTTGCCGCTTTCTTTGCCCGTACCACCGAGCGTCACACCTTGATAAATTAGCGCGTAATCACCAATAATTGTGGTTTCACCAATTACCACACCCATACCATGATCGATAAATACACCCTTACCAATTGTTGCCCCTGGATGAATCTCAATTCCCGTAAAAAATCGCGACAAATAAGAAATAAATCGGGGAATAAATGGCAATCCTAATACATGCAGCCAATGAGCAAAACGGTGTAATGATAACGCTTGTAAGCCTGGATAGCAGAAAAGAACTTCTACCCAGTTACGCGCAGCGGGATCGCGATCGAAGATAATTCGGAAGTCAGCAATTAGTTGAGAAATCACAGCAAGTGTTCCACGATCGATAGGAGACTATTCTATATTTTAACTGGTATTTGTCTCTTTCGGCTTTAGGCTTTAGGGGAAAGGGGAAAGGGGGAAATAAATCTATTGGCGTTGTGAATATGGGGATGAAATGCGCTGAAATTTAGGATAGGGGAAATTCATGAAGCGGCGGTTTTATTCGGGGGGAACCCCCAAATAAAAACGACGCAGAATAAAAAACCGACAAGACATTGCCCCTACCCTAAATGTTAGGGTTTTCCCCTGAAATAAATCATTTCAATCGATTAAACTCGAACAGTCGCGCGAGTAGCTGCTAGAGCTTCAACTAAACTGCGAACTACAGCAATCATCGCTAGTTCATCATTGAGCTTGTTGATAGCTGAACCAACACCGACACCTGCTGCACCAGCAGAAATTGCTAGTGGTGCAGTAACGCTGGATAAACCAGACGCACAGATGACAGGTACACTGACTGCGCGGGAGATTTCATAAGCTGCTGCTAGAGTAGGTGCAGCTTTTTCGATCAAACCGAGAGTACCAGCATGAGTAGGCGCACTGCTAGTACCGCCTTCAGTTTGGATGATGTCTGCACCAGCCGCGACTAGAGCTTGAGCCAACTCGACTTGTTTGTCAAGTGTCAGGATGTGGGGAACGGTCACAGAGAGGGTAATTTCGGGCAACAAGGCACGAGTAGCTTGAGTGAGAGCCAAAACTTCATCCGCTTCAAACCGGATGCCTTGAGCGTAGAAACTGTCGAAGTTACCGATCTCGATTAAGTCCGCACCAGCTTCTACCGCAGCGACAAATAATTGGGGTGAGACCGCCGAAACGCAGATTGGTAAATTGGTGAGCTGACGCGCCATCCGTACTAAGTCAGCATCAGCAGCAATATCTAAGAATGTAGCACCACCCCGATCGGCTGCTCTGACTATAGCAGCTACTCGATCGCGATCGAAATTATTTAACCCACTGATGACTTTGAGGACTTGGTTACTAGCAAAGGCTGTTTGCAGGCTATTCAACATATTCATCACTTGAGTGAGGGGACATATAAATCTTTATCTGAACCATTTTGACATCGATCGGGCGGGATTGGCTAAACTCGATCGAATCCTTAACCATAGTGGGTACAGAAACCCGACTTTTTGGAAAAGTCGGGTTTCTGGGGTTGTTAACAGTTGGCAAAATACTTAGATTTAAGTAGATATTAACAATCTAAATCTTGTAAATTCTCCTCAATTAAAATATCAATCGCAATTCTCAGGCGATTTTGCCAGTCAGGTACTAGTTTAAGTCGCTCTCTGACTCCAGGCAACACATAGGTTTTTCAGAGCGGTTAAGTTCCTAGCATTTGCAATTGATATAGACTTGAATATAAACCACCGGAATCCACCAATTCTTCATGACTACCAGACTCTAGTAATGAACCCTGCTTGAGTACAAAAATCCGATCGACATTCCGAATCGTAGACAGACGGTGAGCGATAATAATTGCAGTGCGATCGACAATTAATCGATCGAGTGCATCTTGGACTAATGCTTCTGTCCCTACGTCTAAACTAGCCGTAGCTTCATCTAATACTAATACGCGGGGATTGCGAATTACGGAGCGTGCAAAGGCAATTAACTGTTTTTGCCCAGCGGATAGATTAGAACCACGTTCTCGCAATTGAGTATCATAACCTTGGGGAAGTCGTTTGATAAATCTGTCGATATTCGTCGATTCAGCCGCATGGAGAACTTGTTCTGCTGAATACTCTTCGCCGAGGGTGATATTGTCTCGCACATTTCCTGCAAACAAAAAGCCATCTTGCAAAATCACGCCCAAATAGCGACGGAGTTCGGCTTGGGTGATTTTTTTGATATCCACCCCATCGACTAAAATTCGACCCTTTGTTGGCTCATATAGACGGCACAGGAGCCGAATAATCGAGCTTTTCCCCGCTCCGGTGGGTCCGACTAAGGCGATTTTTTCACCTGGTTTAATGGTGAAGTCTAAATCACGAATTACGTAGTCATCATCTTTATAGGCAAACCAGACATGCTCGAAGCGAATTTCACCCTGAGAGCCACTATCGATGTGCGTCAGGGGTAAGCTTTGAGCATTATCGATATCTTTGATTTCGATCGGCTCATTGAGGATATCACTAATCCGTTCGACTGCGGTAAATCCTGATTGAATTGCGGTGAATTTTTCGGCGAATTGACGCAATGGTTCAAACAATTTTTGGGCAAATAAAATGAATGCTGATAATGTCCCAAAATCTAATGTTTTGCCCAGTACCATCAAGCCACCCCACCAGAGGACACCAGCGATGGCGACGAGAGAAATCCATTCTAGCGTTGCGGAAACTGCGGAATCATGGAAGTTAGTTTTATCGATTTCTTGGATATATCGATCGCGTACTGTCCGAAATAATTCAGCGTTATATTTCTCGCGTCTAAATAGTTGGACAACATCAATTCCCACAACATTTTCTTGCACCATCGAGTTGAGTGCGGACAACTCTTCTCTGCCACGATAATTTGCTTTGCGATATTCATGCTGAAAGTAAATTACTAATGCCGCAACTGGGATGAGCATCACTAATAACATCGTGGCAATTTGCCACTGGAGCGTAAACATATAATAGATCATCACCAGGATCGAAAATAGATCGCTGATAATCCCAATCGCTCCAGTGGTAAAGACATCTCCTAATGCTTCGACATCATTAGTGAGGCGGGTAATTAACTTACCGACTGGTGTGCGATCGAAAAAACGCACGGCTAAAGATGTGACTCGATCGAATAAATCGTTCCGAATATCTGCGGTAATTTGTTGTCCGATCCGTTGGACAGTATAACCTTGGATTGCGGTTAGAAACAATCTAATTATTACCGTCCCCATCAGGATCAGCGTCAATAAATTCAATCCATCTAACATGGATAAACCACTCACAAAATCCCAGGTTTTTTCACTTCTGATTTTAGAAATTGCCTGCCCAATAATCAATGGCTGAATTGCATTGGAAATCGCCAACGGAATCAACAATCCGAATGATAAAACAAATAACTTCCCACTGCGACGAGCATATGGTACCAGTCTTAATAATAATCGCCAATCATTATCTGGGAGTACGGGCGATGCTAGATTTTGAGCTGGAGATTCTGTAGCATTAGTCATGTACGTAGCAGGGAGTTGTGGTTTGTAGAATTTGACAGGCTGTTGACTAACATTGTAATTGCTCACATCTGCATCAAAACATAGTTACTAGTGTTTTAGTGAATAGTGGATGGTGAATAGTGTGTAACGGTGATGGTGAGTAGTCTAATTTCCTGGGTGGGAAGGGAGTATGATATCGTTACCCACTCTCACTGTAGATCCAAGACGATCGTAAGATATAGAAGTATCTTTAGGTAGTAAAAACGGTGCTGGACATTAGACAGATTCGAGAAAATCCAGAATTAGTACAGACAAAACTAGATCTCCGAGGAGCGGGTGTCTATGACATCCAACCCATTCTCGCGCTGGATAAACAACAGCGTGAGCTAGAATCTACCCGCAGTCAACTTCAGGCGCGAAGCAACGAAATCGGTAAGCTCGTTGGCGTGCAAATGAAATCGGGAACTGCTCCCAACGCGCCAGAGATTCAAACCCTCAAAGACGAAGGAAATGCTGTCAAAGCCCAGCTAAACGAATTGGAGCCAGCCGAGCGGGAACTCAAATCACAGATTAACATTCTCATTCTACAACTACCCAATCTCCCCAGCGATACTACTCCAGTTGGTAAGACTGAAGATGAGAATATCGAACTCCGTAAATGGGGGGATGAATATATCCCCACACATGCCGAAATTTTACCCCACTGGGAAATCGGCGAGAAATTAGGCATCTTGAACTTTGAGAGCAGCGCGAAAATTGCCCAAAGTCGATTTGTCACCCTGATTGGTGCTGGTGCCGCGCTCGAACGCGCCCTGATTAGCTTTATGCTCGATCGACAGATTGCCGCAGGTTATACTGAAGTTAGCCCTCCCATTCTTGTCAATACCGCTTCCATGACGGCGACGGGACAACTACCCAAGTTTGCTGAAGATGGCTTCAAATGCGCTGAAGACGATTTGTGGTTGATTCCCACCGCCGAAGTTCCTGTCACCAATCTCTATCGCGAACAAATCCTCACCAGCGAACAACTCCCCATTCATCACTGTGCCTACACTCCCTGTTTCCGGCGCGAAGCTGGCAGTGCTGGGCGAGATACACGCGGTTTAATCAGGCTTCATCAGTTCAACAAAGTCGAGCTAGTCAAATTCGTTCATCCCGACACATCCGCACAGGAGCACGAAGCCCTCCTGCTGGATGCAGAAGCTATCCTCCAGGCTCTAAAATTACCTTATCGAGTATTAGAACTCTGCACCGGAGATATCGGCTTCAGCGCGGCGAAATGCTATGACTTAGAAGTTTGGCTCCCCTCGGCTGGCAAATATCGAGAGATTTCGAGTTGTTCCAATTTCCAAGATTTCCAAGCCCGTCGGGGTGATATCCGGTTCAAAGAAACTGGCAAAAAAGGCACTCAATTCCTCCATACCCTCAATGGTTCAGGATTGGCTATCGGTAGAACTATGGCGGCAATTCTCGAAAACTATCAGCAACCAGATGGTACAATTCAAATACCTGAAGTGTTGCAGTCTTACTTAGGTAGAGCAGTGTTATAGCAATCAATTATCAAGACTAGATAATATCAAAAAACCCGACTTCTTGAAGAAGTCGGGTTTCTCTTCCCACCTCATGAAGTGACTTAATTCATACTCCCTTCCCACCCAGGAAATAGACGACTCACCGTCACCGTTACACACTAATAACCCATCCACTATCCACAGACTATTCTAGAGATCTAATTCTTCACTGGGAAGGGAGTAGATTTAAGCTATTGCTCATCTTCGCTTCTGACGAAACCAATCGCGTAATTGTTGACGACAGGAAGACTCCAAAATCCCGCCGATGACGGTTAATTTATGATTGGAAGCCGCACTATCGGGAATATTTAACACTGTGCGGACGCTGCCCGTCTTGGCATCATCAGCACCATATACTAGCAATCCTAACCTAGCCGCTACGATCGCACCAGCACACATCGGACAAGGTTCGAGGGTCACGTATATTGTACATCGATCGAGATGCCAATTATCCAAATACGCTCCGGCCGATCGAATCGCCACAATTTCGGCATGAGCCGTTGGATCTCGATCTCTTTCTTTGCGATTTTCACCTTCTGCTATGATCTCACCCTTGGGGTTGATAATTATTGCCCCGACAGGTACTTCTCCAGCATTACCAGCCTTTGTAGCTAATTCGATCGATCTTTGCATCCACCTTTGATGTAACTGAAAATCTATATCCATTATGAAGAGACTGGGAAACCAACGTTTAATTCGCTAAACTACTAAAAACTAAACCACTAAACCACTCCCCTGCGGTATTCCGATCTCTCTGTAGGGGGAGAACCCCAGATCGAAATTTTTTGGTGCCAGTAATATAGATATTATCCCCCTGTCAGTTCACAAAAATTGTTACAATAGTTAACAGGGCTAATTATTCTAACCTTATGAACACAACCTCCTCTACTAAGTCCGATGCTCCGTCGAATCAGCCAGCCGTAACAACCGAACTAGTAGACGAGGAAGAAGTTGTGGCACCCAGACGGGTGAAGGAAGTTACTGACAACACCTGGCTAAAGTACGATCCGATCGCCGTCGCCGAGTATTATAGTAGTCAGCCGTTAAAAGTATTTTTCCGGTTTATTAGTATCTTTTTTCCGATCGTCAATTTTGCCTTAGGATTGTGGCTGGATAAGAAGACAAATAGAACCCAGAAAAATCGAAATAAACGGGCTGTTCAGATCCGCACGATGTTGACAAAGTTGGGGCCTGCTTATATTAAAATTGGGCAAGCACTCTCGACACGTCCTGACTTAGTACCCCCACAATTTCTCGAAGAATTAGCCCAGCTTCAAGATAATATTCCGGCTTTTTCTAATGAGATTGCTTATCAATTTATCGAAGAGGAATTAGGTGATAGACCGGAAGTAATCTATGCTGAGATTAGCGATCTGCCAATTGCAGCGGCATCATTAGGTCAAGTATATAAAGGTAAGCTGTGGAGCGGTGAAACTGTCGCGATCAAAGTTCAGCGTCCTGGTTTAGCAGAAAGCATTACTTTAGATCTGCATGTTGTGCGAACTTTATGTATTTGGGCGCAAACAAATTTCAAACAAATTCGCAGCAATTTAATCTCAATTGTCGATGAATTTGCCGAGCGAATTTTCGAGGAAATGGACTATGAGAATGAAGGGCGGAATGCTGAGAAGTTTGCCGAATTGTATGGCAGTATGCAGGACATCTATGTACCTAGTATCTACTGGCAATATACAGGTCGAAGAGTCCTGACAATGGAATGGATTACCGGAACAAAACTAACCAATCTCGAAGCAGTAGCCGCACAGGGACTCAATGCTACTTATTTAGTCGAAGTTGGCGTGCAATGTTCTTTGCGTCAATTATTAGAGCATGGTTTTTTCCATGCCGATCCGCATCCTGGTAACTTATTGGCAATGCCTGATGGTAAATTAGCTTACCTAGACTTTGGAATGATGAGTCAAGTTAAACCATATCAACGCTATGGTTTAGTCGAAGCGATCGTCCATTTAGTCAATCGGGACTTTGAGGGATTGGGTCGAGATTTTGTCAAGTTAGAATTTCTCACCGCCGATACAGATTTAACCCCAATTATTCCCGCAATTTCCGACGTATTTAACAGCTCCCTCGGTGTAGCTGGGACAAACATCGCTGATATGGATTTCAAGAGCGTTACCGATCAATTGTCGGGAGTAATGTATGATTTCCCATTCCAAGTACCAGCTTACTATGCATTGATCTTGCGATCGCTTGCCACCCTCGAAGGAATTGCGATTTCCGTCGATCCTGATTTCAAAGTTCTCGCCAAAGCCTATCCCTACGTCGCCAAAAGATTGCTCACAGATCCCGCACCCGATCTGCGCAACTCCCTCAAAGAACTATTATTTAAAGATGGTTCCTTCCGCTGGAATCGACTCGAAAATCTGCTCTCAAATGCCCGCAGTAGCGACGAATACGATCTCAATCAAGTTATCGACCAAAGCTTAGACTTTATCCTATCCGATCGAGGCACATTCATTCGCGACTATCTCGCCGATGAGATCGTCAGCGGTTTAGATAATTTCGGTCACAATACACTTCAATCTGTCACCTATGCCATCCAAAAAGGGATGGGAATGAAGGTCGAAAAGACCGCTAGCAACACCCAACAGCTATCAGAGGGACTCCAGAACATCCAACGGATTTGGGGCATCTTACAGCAGACTAAAGGCTTCGATCCGTCGATCGTTTTACCCCGCATCCCCCAAATCTTAATGCACTCCGAAACCCAATCCTTCGGACAAAAAATCGCCAGCGGTTTAACCCAACGGATGGCTGCAAGGTTGATTCGTGAGGTACTATTGCAAGATGTACCTGAAGATATGTTAGCAACCGAACGTCCCCAACTGGCTTTACCTAATCGAGTTCGTTGATAAAGCCTCTCTGCTGGTTAGGACAAAAACCCGACTTTTTAGAAAAGTCGGGTTTTTCACCACACTAGTATCATTTTCCTGACGATCAATCTAAGTGTTATAGTTAGTGCCGGATTCGTCAACTTAAATTTCTTATTCCCTCACTCCTTGCTCATGTCTACATTTCCAACTCCAGCGCACTTGAACGGTTACTGGCAAGATGCATTTAATTTAAAACAACATCTCCAGCAATTTTTGAATATTGATGCTGCGGAATTGGAACTAAAATTTAAGACTGCGTTGGCAGATTTAGCCAACCTAGGACGACGCGATTTTAATTGGGACGATGCTAGTGCATTTTATCGCGATCGAGTCGGTGAAGCTTATTTATTTGAATTGGCAACTTGGCATCTGACTAGTACCGATTATATCGGCGATACGCTGCGATTGATTGGAGATCGATCGAAAGGAAGAGTATTAGATTTTGGTGGTGGAATTGGCACACATGCGATCGCATCAGCATTATGTCCCGAAGTCAGTCACGTAGTTTATTGCGATATTAATCCGATTAATTACAATTTTGTTAAGCACCGAATTAAACAATTAGGGCTAGAATCGAAGATTACCTGTTGCACCGAATTATCACCAACTGAAACCTTTGATACGATTACTTGTTTTGATGTAATCGAACATTTACCAGATCCGAGTCAGCAACTATTACAGTTTCATCAGATTCTCAACGATGAGGGTAAGATGATTACCAATTGGTATTTTTCTAAAGGTATGAATCAAGAATTTCCCTTCCATTTAGATGATCCTAAAATCATCGATATCTTTTTTAAAAACCTCCAATCAAACTTCCTCGAAGTCTTTCATCCGTACTTCATTACCACACGCTGTTACCGAAAAATGTGTTGATAATTGATAATTATCAATATCCCCGACTTCTTTAAGAAGTCGGGGATATATCCTCACTAATAGCCTGCTTTTTAGAAATACGATTCCTTCTCAAGCAGATTTGCTGTAGATGTAGGCTACGCTCAATTCTCAATTAATTGAATTGCCGACTAATTTACTACGTAATTGCTTGATGCGATCGCGTAATGTAGCTGCTTTTTCAAATTCCAATTCTTTGGCTGCTATTTTCATTTCGGCTTCTAGTTGGACAATTACATCGGGGATTTGTTCGAGGGTTAATTCATCGACATGGGCGATCACTGTATCTAATTGTTGGGGGTTTAATCGACGAGAAAGATCGAGAAATTGGAGGATGGAATTATTTCCAGTTTTGACGATCGATTGAGGTGTGATATTATTTAGTTTATTATGTGCAGCTTGAATACCCCGCCGACGATCTGTTTCATCGATCGCGGCAATCATGCTATCAGTCATTTTATCTGCATATAATATCGCTTGTCCGCGAACGTGTCGAGCGGCTCTACCCATAGTTTGGATTAGAGATCGAGTCGAACGCAAGAAGCCTTCTTTGTCTGCATCGAGAATTGCGACTAAGGATACTTCTGGTAAATCCAAACCTTCCCGTAATAAGTTTACCCCAATCAATACATCAAACTCACCATTGCGCAGACCTTGAATAATCTCAATTCGTTCGATCGATTGAATTTCCGAATGGAGATATTTTACCCTGATATTTCGTTCGTGAAAATATTCGGTGAGATCTTCCGCCATGCGTTTGGTGAGAGTGGTAATTAATACTCGTTCTTCCCGCTGGACTCGATCTCGAATTTCACCTAATAAATCGTCTACTTGTCCCTCAGTTGGACGGACAAATATTTCGGGATCGATTACTCCCGTTGGACGGATGATCTGTTGAGCGATTCGATCCTCAGAGATTTCGATTTCCCAGGCTCCAGGGGTCGCCGAAACGAAAATACATTGATTTACCTTCTCCCAAAATTCATCGGCCTTTAAGGGGCGATTATCTGCGGCACTGGGCAATCTGAAACCATGATCGATCAGGACTTGTTTTCTAGACCTGTCGCCATTATACATCCCCCGAATCTGGGGAACGGTAACGTGAGATTCATCGACTACGAGCAACCAATCATCAGCAAAATAATCGATTAAACATTCAGGCGGATCGCCAGCAGTGCGTCTGGCTAAATGGCGAGAATAATTTTCTACGCCATTACAAAAACCCACTTCTCGGAGCATTTCTAAATCGTATCGCGTTCTTTGGTCGATGCGTTGAGCTTCGATTAATTTACCGTTGGTTTCTAACTCTGTTACTCGCTTTTTCAACTCATCATCGATATCATTGCAAGCATCCTGTAAGGTATCTTCTGGAGTTACAAAATGCCGCGCGGGATAGATATTTAAAGCACCCACCGTATTGAGAATTTCCCCCGTCACTGGATCTACATAGCGAATCCCCTCAATTTCATCACCGAAAAATTCTACCCGAACGATCCGATCTTCGTAGGCGGGACCAATTTCCACAACATCGCCACGCACCCGAAAATTCCCACGTTTCAAGTCAATATCATTGCGACTATATTGCACCGAAACCAACTGTTTCAACATCTCCCGTTGGTCGATTTCCATGCCAACTTTGAGCGGAATTGCCGCCTTTAAATATTCCGCAGGCGTACCCAAACCATAGATACAACTAATCGAAGCCACCACAATTACATGACGATGCTCGAATAGAGATCGAGTCGCCGAATGTCGCAACATATCGATTTCATCATTAATTGCCGATGCTTTTTCGATAAAAGTATCACTAACCGCAATATATGCCTCTGGCTGATAATAATCGTAATAAGAAACAAAATACTCAACGGCATTATTTGGGAAAAATTGCCGCAATTCATTGCACAATTGAGCCGCTAATGTTTTATTATGAGCCAATACTAAAGTTGGCTTCTGATGTTGGGCAATTGTCGCTGCAATTGTAAATGTTTTACCTGTACCAGTCGCACCAAGTAAAGTTTGGAACCGCTGTTCTGATTTTAACCCAGCTACGAGCTGTTCGATCGCCGCAGGTTGATCTCCAGTAGGTTTAAATGGTGCTATCAGTTCAAATTCAGTATCCATGCTTCTTATTCTCGTCAGCTACACAGCACAAGTTATCAGAAAAATAGAGCACCCGACAATTGACTGAAGATGCTCTATAATTAGATTTACATTTTTCTTTCAAGTATGTAAAATAGTTTCACTATTTGGCTTGAAGTTTGATCGACTAAATGTCTAAATCCATCATATTTAATTTAGGTCCATAGGTTTCGATAAACTCACGTCGAGGTGCGACGCGATCTCCCATCAGGATGGTAAAGATCCGATCTGCTTCGGCGGCATCTTGAATCTCAACCCGTTTGAGCGTGCGAGTTTCTCGATCCATTGTGGTTTCCCAAAGTTGTTTGGGCATCATTTCTCCCAATCCTTTGAATCGCTGAATTGTATAGTTAGCATTTGCAGGAAATTCGGAAATTTTCTTCTGCAATTCACGTTCGCTATAACAGTAGTAGTGATTGCGTCCCCGTTCTAATTTATAGAGGGGTGGACAAGCAATATAAATATAACCTTCTTCAATTAATGCGCGTTGATAACGATAGAAGAATGTTAGTAATAGCGTCCGAATATGGGCACCATCAACGTCAGCATCTGTCATTAAACAAATCCGGTGATAGCGGAGCTGTTTAGCATTAAACTCTTCACCCCGTACACCCAATCCTAATGCGGTAATTAGAGCTTGAATTTCGGTGTTTTTGTAAATCTTAGAATCTTCGGTTTTCTCGATGTTCAAGATTTTACCACGTAGAGGTAAGATTGCTTGGAACCGTCTGTCTCTGCCTTGCTTTGCCGACCCCCCCGCTGAATCACCTTCTACGATAAAAATTTCTGATTCGCTGGGATCTTTCGAGCTACAATCGGCTAATTTACCAGGTAAAGTAGAAGATTCTAATACCGATTTCCGACGAACTAATTCCCGCGCTCTGCGGGCTGCTTCAGCAGCATTAAATGCTTGGAGGGCTTTCTCTAAAATCGCATCGGCGATGTTTGGACGGAACTCTAAATATTCAGTTAAAGCTTCACCAACGATCGAATCTACAATCTTCCGAACTTCGCTATTTCCCAGCTTTGTTTTAGTTTGTCCTTCAAACTCAGGATTCGGCACTTTAACTGAAACAATCGCGGTTAAACCTTCGCGGATATTCTCACCGCCAAGATTAGCATCCCCATCTTTAAGTTTATTCCGTTTGCGACCGATCGCATTCATTGTTCTGGTCAAAACAACTTTCAATCCATCTAAATGCGTTCCGCCTTCCTTAGTTTGAATGTTATTGGCAAAACCTAAGATATTATCGGTATAAGCATCAACACACCATTGCAGCGCGACTTCGACCTGAACTTTATCTTGCTCACTTTGGATGTAGATTATTTCCTCGTGAAGTGCCTGTTTATCGACATTAAGGTAAGCAATATACTCCTTAATCCCGCCTTCATAGAAGTAATTCTCGATCTTCGGCTCGTTATTTTCTAATAGCTCTAGCCGATAATCGCTAAAACTAATTCGCAACCCAGCATTGAGATAGGCTAATTGTTTGAACCTAACCGCCAGAGTATCAAAATCAAAGACAATTCCTTCTTTGAAAATCTCGATATCTGGTAAAAATGTTACGGTGGTACCAGTCCGATCTTCGGGACTAGGTACAATTTCCAACCCCGTTACCGCTACACCCTGCTCAAACCGCTGGGTATGAATCTTTTGATTCCGCCATACCTTTACCTCGACATGCGCCGACAGTGCATTTACCACCGAAATCCCGACTCCATGCAAACCACCAGAGACAGTGTAACCACCATCCCCGAATTTACCACCAGCATGGAGAACTGTTAATACTGTTTCGATTGTCGATTTACCTGTCTGGGGATTGATACCCGCTGGAATCCCTCGTCCATCATCAATGACAGTAATCGAACCATTAGCATTGATCGAAATATCGATATTCTTACAATGACCTGCTAAGGCTTCATCGATCGAGTTGTCCGCAACCTCGTATACTAAATGATGAAGTCCCGTCGCCGAAGTATTCCCAATATACATCCCTGGTCGGACACGGACAGCTTCCAGTCCCTCCAGGACTCGAATGTTGTCATCATCATAACTAGTACTCATAAACGATGCTCCAATAATGGGTTCAAAGCCGCCTCTGGCTGCGTTGATGATAAATCACTCCAACATTATAGCACAAATAGGTTGTGGACGAATCTAGATAGTTCTGGGAATATCTTTTATGGTAAGATCTAGTTCGTAGTTATTCGCTATTTCCTCTCGACCGGACTCTCGCCCATGTTAATCGTCATTTGTGGAGCGACAGCCACCGGAAAATCAGGACTAGCAATCTCGATCGCACAACGGCTCAATTCGGAAATTCTCAGCGCAGACTCGCGCCAAATCTATCGAGACTTTGATATCGCGACGGCGACAGTATCTAATGCTGAATTGGCTCTAGTGCCGCATCATTTTGTTAGTACATCCGATCCTAATTATACCGTGACGGTTGCCGGATATCAAGCAGATGCACAGGGATTAATTGACAGGCTACAACAGCAAAATAAGATACCATTATTAGTTGGTGGTACAGGGCTATATATTAAGTCAGTGGTGCGAGGGATGAAGATGCCCAGAGTCGCCGCAGACGAAGATTTACGATCGCAATTAACTAAGCTCGGTCAGGTGCAATGTTATCAGATCTTGCAACAACTCGATCCTCAAGCCGCTAGTAAAATTTATGCCAATGATCCAAGACGCACGATTCGAGCGTTGGAGGTTTATTATGTCACGGGGAGATCTATTTCTAGTCAGCAGGGCGAATATCCACCGAGTTATCCGATTCTCCAGATTGGGTTGGATTGCGAGAATTTAGACATCCTCGCTCAACGCATCGAGCAACGCGCCCACCAGATGATCGAATTGGGCTGGGAAAATGAGGTTAAATATTTAGGTGATAAATATGGGCGGGATTTACCATTACTAAAAACGTTGGGATATGCCCAAATGCGTCAGTATTTAGATGGTGAGATTAGTTTAGCAGTAGCGATCGATCTGACAACTATTGCTACCCGTCAATTTGCCAAACGTCAACGTACCTGGTTTAAAGCAGTTCCAGGGATTGAATGGTTTGATAGCAACGATCCAATTTTACTCGATCGAGTCTGGAATCGAGTACAAGAATTTTGTAGCAGAAATCAACAGCATGTTTATCTCTAAACAAGCATAATACAAAGCATTAAGCTGACGAATATACATAGCAGCATTGAATTAAAAGCAGCATCACTGGCGTATGAATTTAGACAAGCGAGATAGCGAAGCTTGTAAGTTTTTTTGATAATTTGATATTTACCTAGGTAGCCATCGACCGCGATTACTTCCCCCTCAGAATTGTGTCTAGCAATATAAGCATCATTCCATTTTAATGACTCTTTAATTGCATATATTGGTGGACAGTCTAATTTATTTGCAGTGGAAGTATGATTTATTTTAAAGCCTGGATATTCAGATTGCAGCCGTTCTTTTAGATATTGTTCGTCACATTCATAGCCAAAACTTCGAGCCTGTTGCAATTGAGGGGAAGCATAAGTATAGATCCAAGCATCTTTGTCTAAATCGATTTCTGTCAGACTTTCTGTTTTGAATTGGTCGAGAGACTTTTCCTTCATATCCAATTTCTCTTTTTGTCGATCGTCATAGGCTCATTTTAGCAGTTTGACTAGCGATCTCAAAGTTCCAATCCTCATCCAGCCCGAAGACTGGATGCAACCTCATCTCAAACCGGCTGATATCAGCGAGTTCAAAACCAACTTCCGCGATCCTATTATTCCCCATACTCTTAGACAGATTGACATCTAGACAAAAGCAGCTCAAACCTTGACAGACAAAGGGATCGCGAACCCCCCAGGATTTTGACCATTACTATCGGTTCGCGCTAACATCACTCGCTAATCGAATCCCTGAAAATTGCCAGCGGGTAGAGGGTGGAAAAAAGTTGCGGTAAGTGGAACGAAGATGATTGGCAGAAGTTACGCACGAGCCGCCACGCAATACCATTTGATTGCACATAAACTTACCATTATATTCGCCGATCGCACCATCAGCAATTTGAAATCCAGGATATGGTAAATAAGCACTTTGTGTCCATTCCCAGACATCCCCAAAAAATTGATGTTGAGAATTTTTAGCAGGGATTGGATGCAAATAATCGTTGTCTAAAAAATTACCAATTTGAGGTATATCTACTGTGGCTATTTCCCATTCTGCTTCGGTCGGAAGTCGCTTTCCTTTCCAAGTTGCATAGGCATCAGCTTCGTAGAAACTAACATGACAAACTGGTGCAAAATTGTCGAATTGTTGCAATCCTCCGAGGGTCATTATCTGCCATTGACGATCGATTAATTCCCAATATAATGGTGCTTGCCACTGCTGAGTCTGAATTGTCGCCCAGCCTTCTGCTAGCCAATATTTAGCATTTTGATATCCGCCAGCTTCAATAAACTCTAAGTATTCGCCATTGGTAACGAGTCTATTTCCTACTTGATAATCTTGTAAATATACTTGATGACGAGGGGATTCATTATCAAACGCAAATTCAGTTCCGGCATGTCCGATCGAGTATAATCCACCTGGATATTCTAACCATTCAAAATCGCTCCCAGCCTTGTCTAACTTAGATTGTAAGTCATCGCGATAGACAGGATTGAGGGGATTGAGGGCAAGGATATGTTTGATGTCTGTGAGCAGCAATTCTTGATGTTGTTGTTCGTGATGAAGTCCGAGGGTGAGGAGATTGGCTAAGTCGGGGTGTGTGGGGATGATTGAGAGGAGTTTGGTGATGGCTTGATCGACATACTCTCGATACTGATAAACTTCTGCTACTGTGGGGCGTGAAAGTATGCCCCGTTGATGACGTGGATGACGTGCCCCGACAGCTTCATAGTAGGAGTTAAATAGATAATTAAATTGGGGATGAAAAACTTGATAGCCTGGTAGATGTGGGAGCAGTAAAAAGGTTTCAAAGAACCAAGTGGTATGAGCGAGATGCCATTTGGGGGGGCTGACATCTGGCATACTTTGGATAGTATAGTCTTCGGTTGCTAGCGGTTGACAAATTTTCTCGCTAATTTGGCGAACTTGTTGATATCGATCGAGCATGGATTTTTATAGTAGCAAAAAATACAAATAGTTTAGTTATTTAAGTTTAGACAATGGAAATTTTGACTGGAACTAAATTACCAGAAATTAGTTCATATGGAGTTAGATAATCAGTCGCTGCATCTATGTCAAAATTTAGTTTGTTTTCTCATCGTATTTTTGCACTTATATTACTATTCTCAACACCGATTCTTGGCATCATTGCCGCTAATTCGAGTGCGCTAGCAGTTGCCGATAGGTCGATTGCACAAAGAATCACATCTCCAGGTTTAACGACACCAACAGCCCCAACACCAGCTCCACGAGGAACTGTCGAAGAATCACCCGTGATCATTCCCGTCCCCCTACCGAAGAATCCTCTGCCTGGCAGCACTAAACCAGCTAATTCTAGTCCACCAAAATTTGCCACAAATCATACCAATAGAATACTTGCCCAGGAGGAACGGGATAAAATATCCGCATATCTGCGGACTCGCAATATCAGTAGTAATTTGATCGTCAATAATCTCCCCGATCCACGGTTCATTTTACATGACACTTCATTCATCATGTCTCCTAGCCTACTCGATCGCGAGCGTCGATCGGGGCGAGGGCCATTGGGATTGGGGGTGAATGCTTATCTGCCAGGTCAAAATAACTTAGTTATTGCGCGTCCGAATTTCTACGAAACACGCAGACCAACTACCACCGAATTTGAAAAAGCTAGTGATATACTCGATCGGCAAGATCGCGAACAATTATTACGCAAAGCTTGGAAATCGACCAATGAAGCGGCTCGTAGTCAGGCTCTCGATACCGCACTCGCCAATCTCGATCTCAGCTCTGCCGAAATTGCCGCAGAAAAAGCCGGAGCTATCGAAAAATTAGCGGCTGATAGTGGTCGGATTTTTACGACAGCAACTTGGGCGATAGAAGGCATCTGTAACCGTGCAAACAATGGGGATCGATCGATAGCAGCTCCGAACCAACAAGATAGTCTCAGCGATGCTTGTGGTTCCCTCGGTGAGTATTTTAAGATCCGCAATAGTCGAGTCAAATCTGCTGTCGCTGTCGAAATCATCCAAGTTGGGGCTATTTCCGATATGGGCAATCAGAATACCTGTAGTGCTAGCAATCCGAATATCGCCACACTGCCCAATCCACCCTATTCCGACAATCAATACAATTCTGCATTAGCACTCTATCTGCGTGCCGCGCTAGCTGCTGGAAAATTCCCCCAAGCCACTACTCACTTCGCCCTCGATACCTTCGATCCAGAAGCTCATTGCGATCCGCGCTGTTTTAATCTCACGAAGCTCTATAATTCGATCGCATCAGTGATGGGACATGCGCCTGGTAGTAGCTATGGGATTACACCTAGTTATGGTACAAAAGGTGGTGCCAATAATATCTGGTGGGATGACAACATCTGTCACGGTTCTGCACCTTAAGCATTACGGCAATATCCCCGACTTATGCGAGCAGTTGGGGATATGTCTTGTCAAAACTAGCAACTGACTACTGTAAAATCTTTCCAGCGATATTAGTTAAAATATGGATCCCCAGTTAATTGTAAATGGCATTGCCCTTGGTAGTATTATTGCGTTGGGCGCAGTTGGTTTGACTTTGACATATGGCATTTTACGCCTATCAAACTTTGCGCATGGAGATTTGATGACCTTGGGCGCATTTGTCGCTTGGATGCTGAATATGAGTCCGATTCCAGTGTTGAATAATATCTGGGTATCGATGCTCGTCGGCATTGTGGCAACTGTGGGAGTGGCTTTGTTATCTGAAGCAATTTTGTGGAAACGAATGCGTCGTGTCCGCGCCACAGCGACGACATTAGTGATTATATCGATCGGGTTAGCCTTATTTTTACGAAATGGAATTCTGTTAATCTGGGGTAGTGATGCCAAACGATATAACCTACCTGTCAGTGAAGCGATCGATCTATTTGGGATTAAAATTAAGTTCTATAATTTGGTCGTATTAGGTCTAGCGATAGTAGCGATTGCTGGGTTACATTTTCTCTTGCAAAATACCAAAATTGGTAAAGCAATGCGAGCGGTCGCTGACGATATCGATCTCGCGCGTGTAACTGGAATTGATGTCGAAAAAGTCGTACTATGGACGTGGATTATCTCAGCTAGTTTGACAGGTTTGGGCGGTCAAATGTATGGATTAGTTGCCAATGTTCGTCCCGATATGGGTTGGTTTCTAATCATGCCAATGTTTGCCGCTGTGACGTTGGGAGGAATTGGAAATCCTTATGGAGCGATCGCTGGCGCATTTATTATTGGCATCGCTCAAGAAGTTTCCGTGCCAATTGTTGGCTCTCAATACAAGCTAGCGATCGCACTTATTCTGATGGTATTAACTCTTCTCTTTCGTCCCCAAGGCTTATTTAAAGGGACTGCATAATAGTTTGATTTTGATAACGACAGGTAGAAAAAGCATAGCTTGAGTTGATCCATTCCTAGAGATTAGACTATACTAGAATGGATTGTATTTTTATGCTTTGAACGATATCGAAAATCTTTATTAAACTGGAGATTATCGTGGTTACATCTAAAGTGTATCTCTAAGCCGCTATTGCGATCGTCTCAAAAAAAGAGATTGTAACCGATCCAGTTTTTGAGCATATTGATCCGATCTCAAATATTATCGCCCTTCCCGATCTTTCTTGGTAATGTGAACTTTAGCTAGAGGATGGCTGACTTCCTTCAACCCTAGTTCTCAAATAAAGGCAAGCTATGACAAGCGAAACGGTCAAATTTACACCTGCGGCTAGCTTTAAAGTCGGGAATGAGCCATTCTCTTTAGCCGTAGGGGACTTCAACGGCGATGGTTTTTCTGACTTGGCTACCGCCAACTACCAAGACAGCAGCATCTCCATCCTGCTCGGAAATGGCAAAGGTGGCTTTGGGAATGCTACAAACTTTGCCGCTGGAAATAAACCCATGTCGATCTCTGTCGGGGACTTCAACGGTGATGGCTTCTCAGACGTAGCTACTGCCAGCATGGATGATAACAACCTATCAGTGTTATTGGGAAATGGCAAGGGTAACTTTGGTACTGCCACCAAATTAGCTGTCGGAAATTTTGCTGGTGCTGTGACAGCCGGAGACTTCAATGGTGACGGTATCGCTGACTTGGTAACGGCAAACCGTGGTACCAATGAGGTATCGATTCTGCTTAACAACACAGCGACTACACCACCAAATAAACCACCAAATAAACCACCAAATAAACCGCCAGTAGTGGGTAAATCGATCGCCAACCAAACGATCGTCACCGGAAATGCTTTAAAATTTGTCATAGACGGGAATGCTTTCACAGATCCTGATGCTGGTGATGTCCTGAGCTACAGTGCCAAATTAGCCAATGGCAATAATTTACCAACTTGGCTCATCTTTGATGCCACAACTCGCACCTTTGCGGGTACTCCAGTCGGGGCTGATGTTGGTAATGTGAGTATTGCTGTCACCGCTACCGATCAATCTGGCGCAAAAGTCACTAATAATTTTGGTTTAAATATTAATCCTGCGGTAATTACACCACCAAAGAATCCCACAAATGTCATCGATTTACAGTCTATCCGCGATCAACCTGTGCAAGCGACATTTAGTGTTAAAAGAGATGCAACCTATGACAACCATGTGAGTTTCTACAAAGTAGAAGATCCTCAAGGTACGATTATTTCCAAGACTGGCACCAAACTCAAACCTGGTGATAATGGCTATCGATTAGCAGCCATCGAGAATCGCTTGACAAGCGTCGATCTGATCGGTATTAATGGTCAAACTGTCACTAGTAAAAGTACTGTTCGAGGTGGTGCTATCTATGCACCATTATTCAATGCGAACAATAAACTATATAATCTCAATAACTTAGGCAGTATCTACACTGCTTATAGTGCAGCTAATCCCGATAAAGCCGAACATGTGAGGTTGTTAGGTGACAATACTTTTGGGTTTGAAGATTCCAGAAGTGGCGGTGACAAAGATTTTAATGACATCATCGTTAAAGCTAGCTTTACAATCGCACCACCCATCGTCAAAGGTGCAAAAGATCTATTTTTAGATGTAGTTAAGTTAGATTCTAAATTACCAAATAATCCAACAACAGTAAATCTCGATCTGAATAACTATACCGGACAAACACTCAAAGCCGATATTACAAATAGTGGTAGTGCAGCCTATAACAATAATATCGGTTTTTACGTTGTTGAAGACTCGATCGGTTCGATTAAACTTAGCGATGGTAGATTATTAAAACCAGGTGATGCTAATTACGCGGTGGAAGCAGCTAAAAAGGCTGTGACGAATTTATTGCAAGCAGGTAACGCCAATACCAAGACCGATATCAACATTGCTGGTGGTAAAATTTACGCTCCCATCGTAGTGGCTCAAGGAACACTGAATGATTTTATTGCTAAGAATCCTACGAATGGTGGTGGCACGAAGAATATTCATGCCTACTTCAACTATCTTGGGGCTAATTCTGACAAAACCGATCATTTTCGTCTGATTGGAAATAACACGTTTGGTGTTGAGGATATGTATGGTGGTGGAGATCGAGATTTCAACGATTTAGTTGTCAATCTCAATGTCAAATCGAGCGTTTGAAATCGCTCAATTCGTTAGGTGGATCTAAAATATTGATTAAATAGAGATAGCATAAAATGTGGATGGTGGGCAATGCCCACCTTACGGTGCTATTCGGGCTACTATTTAGAATTAAAGTAATCGATCGAGTTCTTTTCTATCCTTAATTTGACTGACTATTTGTTTGATTTCTTGAGTGCGATCTTTCGCAACAATTAGCGTGACATCACCATCGCGGACGATCACCACATCTTCTAAGCCGATGGTTACTACTACTTCATCAGGATTGCTAGCATATAGCACCGATCCTTTTGTATCGATACAAACATGGTTGGCTAATTCAACATTAATATTATCCCCTTTCATCAATCGCTCGATCGCATTCCAATCCCCCAAATCATCCCACCCAAACTCAGCCGGAATGACATGGGTTAATTTGGTTTTTTCCATCAAGGCATAATCGATACTAATTTTGGGTAGCGTCGCATAACCACCCACTCCTTTATCTGCAAGTAGTTTCATTAATTCTGGCGAATAAAGCTCAAGCTCGGAGATCGCAATCTTGGCAGTAAAAATAAAGATGCCACTATTCCAGGTATAATCGCCACTAGCAATAAATTTCTTGGCTGTTTCTAGATCCGGTTTTTCAGTGAATCGCAAAGTTTGATAGGTTTTTAAATACCCATACTCACCACTACTTGCTCCCTGCTGAATATAACCATAACCAGTCGAAGGAAAAGTCGGCGTAATGCCCAGCGTCACGATCGCACCTCGATCGTGTGCTAATGCTACCGCTGATTCGATCGTCTTGGCAAACGCATCAACATCCCCAATCCAAGCATCAGCGGGGAAAAACCCAATCACCACATCATCCTCATACCGTTTGGCGACTTCCAAACTCGCCCATGCCACCGCCGCCGCCGTATCTCTACCCTCTGGCTCGACGAGTAAATTGTCTACTGGTAGGCTCGGTAATTGCGCCTGAACCCCCGCTGCCAACATTCCCGACGTAATCACCCAAATATCGTCCCAACCGCCGACAATCGGGTGTAATCGATTAGCTGTGGCTTGCATCAAACTTTCGCCACTACCATCGAGACAGAGGAACTGTTTAGGGCGATGTTTGCGACTGAGTGGCCAAAACCGTTCGCCTTTACCACCAGCAAGAATTACAGGGACAAATTTTGGTTGCATGAAGTCAATGTGATAGCTAAATGTTAGTTGCGGATAATTGCAATTAATTTAGATTATCACGATGACTGAACTTGATTTGTAATTAATCTTGCGCCCTCCCCTTAACAAGGGCAGGGGTGGGGTAAAGATCTACGCAGGACTAACTTGTGGTTGACGACGGAGTAGATTAATCACCGCCGCCTTCTCTAATAATCC
This sequence comes from Chamaesiphon sp. 336R_metabinner_41, assembly GCA_025359915.1. Lineage (GTDB taxonomy): Bacteria > Cyanobacteriota > Cyanobacteriia > Cyanobacteriales > Chamaesiphonaceae > Chamaesiphon. Next base: position 40,495 of record JANYDE010000147.1, read on the forward strand.
GATTAGAATGCCATCGCTATTCGTCACGCTGAGAGTCGTAACTTGCTTGGATTCTAATTGCTTGATCGCTTGTAATAATGGTCGATCGCTGATAATAATTGTAGATGGTTCGACGGATTCCATGATTTCGCGGACTAATGTATGCGCCCATCGATCGGAACGAACAGTTTTTAGTGCGTCTAGTGCCAATTCCCCAACTAAATGCCCTGACTCATTCGTAACAAGAAACTTTTGCCAGTTGCTACCATTTAGTGTACGTTGGTCTACGAATTCGCGGAGAGTAATATCATCGGTAATAATTGGACTATTTGGCGTAACTGCATCACCTACGGTTAATCCAGTCAGGCGTTCTTGAACTCTGGCAAACTGAGCAGATCGACCAGCATTTTGTAATAGGAAAGAACCGATTAATAAATTCCAGATATTATCAAAACTACCATACAGTAATAGCGGTACTAATCCCGATAAAATTGCTACCCAACCAAAACATTGACCGACAATACTCGCGATTTTTACGCCTTTGTATTGATTGCCAGTAACTTTCCACACGATCGCTTTGAGAATATTACCACCATCGAGGGGTAAGCCAGGAATTAGGTTGAATAAACCTAGTGATAAATTAATCATGGCTAATACTGCGGTAATTGCAGCTAATGGGCCAGTAATATTAGTTGTTAGTCCGATCGTGGTGAGGATCCCAAATAATAATAAACTAACTGCGGGACCAGCGATCGCGACCCAAAATGCTCCGGCTGGTGTCTCCGATTCCTTCTCTAAGCTGGCTAATCCGCCGAAGATGAACAAGGTAATCGAATCGACTTTTATCCCCTGTTTAATCGCCACGAAGCTATGTCCTAGCTCATGTGCGAGTACGGAACCAAACATTAATAATGCCGTAATTAGTCCCAATAATAATGGACTAGCACCTGATAAAGTCGGAAACTGCTCTGCTAAACCATTGCCATAACTCCATGTCACCAACGCCAAGATCGCGAACCATGAGGGGTTGACGTAAAAAGGGATGCCAAATAAGGAACCAGCTCGGATATTACCATTCATCACAGTCACCTGCTAACTAAAATATCGATTGCTTCTATTGTAACGAAATATTAATCAGTCTCTCATGATTCGATCGATCGTAATATCCGTCCATTTTTGTTCGGGAGATTAGGCTATTAAATTAATATTGAGCGAAATCGAGATGTGCTTACTTTTGTCAAAGGCAGGCAGCAGTAGAGCAAAGGGAAAGACTATCGATTAAGCGAATCTTCTCTACAGGTCGATTTTGACGAAGATGAGTGCAGTAGCCTAATTTTTTATATTCTTGAATATCGATCAATATTTTACTGGCAATAATTTTTGCCATATTAACAGGTACCGCATTGCCAATCATTTTATAACCGTCTGCTATATCATTAAGTAGCTAGACAAAATTAATTACATATTTTTCTCCAAATTCTTTAAGGATCTTTTCGACGGAGTAAACTAATGATTTCCAGCTAGAGTAAGCATCTGTTGTGAGCCATTGATATTTAATGAATCGCCATAAGATCTC
>JANYDE010000005.1 GCA_025359915.1 Chamaesiphon sp. 336R_metabinner_41
ATGTCAAAACCCTAGTTCTTAGTCTTCAAACGCCCTCTGCGAAGGCAGACGCTACGCGAACAAATGAATTTGGGGCTAAGAGCGAAAGTCCACTGAAGTGGACTAAGCGATTTTTCTTCCGGTGTATGAAACCACCCTGCTTATAAAGGGGGGGTTGGGGGGGTAGAGATCGATCGGCTAATTGGCTATGAGTATAATTTAATACGGCAGTTATAATGGAGCTACATATTGTTGTGGCAACATTTTAGAGCAACATCAGACGATCGAACGATTAATTATGACCACAAACAGTTGCGACTTTAATCTCCCTGGCTATGACGTAATTGAGCAGCTATCCCAAGATTCAACTACTGTCGTGTATCGCGCTCGATGCTCCAGAGGAGAGGCTTCTGCACAGGCAAACGCTACGCCAACGCCAACGATAAAATTGGATCTAGGTAAAGATGTGAGTACTGTAATTATCAAACTGTTGTCATCAACATATCCAACTTATCAAGAGTTGGTAAATTTTCGGCATCAATATACAATTGCCAAACAGTTAGATTTACCAGGAGTCGTGCGGGTATATAGTCTCGAAGAATTCGATCTGCGATATGCACTGGTGATGGAAGACTTTGGGGACATATCTTTGGCTACATATACCAAAGATCGGCTGTTAGCGGTGGCTGATGTGCTGAACATTGCGATCCAACTTGCTGATACTCTACATGGGCTGGGAGAACACCAGATTCTGCATAAAGATATCAAACCGTCGAATATTTTAATTAATCCCACTACCCAAGTGGTGAAGCTGATTGACTTTAGGATCGCGTCACGATCGATCCACGAAATTCAAGAGATGCTCAATCCCCATCGGCTCGAAGGTACGCTGGCTTATATCTCGCCAGAGCAAACAGGGCGGATGAATCGGGGGATTGATTATCGGACTGATTTTTATGCTTTGGGAATTACTTTATATCAACTCCTAACTGGAAAATTGCCATTTGAGGCGGATAACCCCCTAGAATTAGTTCATTGTCATTTAGCACAGATTGCCGTATCCGCAGATCTTGTCAATCCAGATGTGCCCATAGTAGTTGCCCAAATCGTCGCTAAACTGATGGCAAAAAATGCCGAGGATCGCTATCAAAGTGCCTTGGGCATCAAATATGACCTAAATGAATGTTTGCAGCAGTTACAGCAGACAGGAAAAGACATTCAGTTCACGATCGGACAGCATGATTGGAGTGACAAATTTAGTATTCCCGAACGACTCTATGGGCGGGAATCTGAGGTTAAAACCTTGCTCGATGCCTTCGATCGCGTAGCGTCTCCCGTGGAGAATCGCGTTGTTGCGGGTGGAAGCGAACTAATGTTGGTGGCGGGATGTTCGGGCATTGGCAAAACGGCGGTGATTAATGAAATTCATCAACCGATTACCCGTCAGCATGGCTATTTTATTAAAGGTAAATTCGACAGGTTGAATCGCAATATTCCCCTGTCAGCATTTATCCAAGCTTTACGAGATTTAATCGGGCAACTCTTGAGTGAAAGTGATGCTCAGATTGCAATTTGGAAAACCAAAATTTTGGCAGCTTTAGGTGGAAACGGTCGATCGATCGTTGAAGTTATCCCCGAATTGGAGCAAATTATTGGATATCAACAGCCACTACCAGCATTAGCTGGCACCGCCGCCGAAAATCGATTTCGGTTGCTATTTCAAGACTTTATTAAAGTTTTTACCACACAGGATCAACCATTAGTATTATTTCTAGATGATTTGCAGTGGGCAGATTTAGCATCATTGCAATCGATCCGACAACTGTTAACGCAGAATGTCGGACAGTTGTTAATCCTGGGAGCTTATCGAGATAATGAAGTTCGATCGGCTCATCCATTAATTTTGACACTCAAGCAACTGGAACAAGCCCATGTCATTGTTAATACGATCGAGCTTCACCCCCTCAGTCAGCAAGATGTCGATCGATTGGTAGCCGATACATTGAATTGTGATTTATTGCTAGCGCAACCATTGAGCAAATTAATTAATCGCAAAACCGCCGGAAATCCCTTCTTCACTACTCAATTCCTCAAATCACTACATCAGGATGGCTCGATCCAATTCAGTCGATCTGCGGGGTATTGGCAATGCGATCTCAGTCAGATCGAACTCCAAAGCTTGACTAATGACGTGGTAGTGTTCATGACAACACAATTGCAAAAACTCGATCCAGCCACTCAGGAAATGCTAAAGTTAGCCGCTTATCTGGGTTCCCAGTTCGATCTCCAGACAGTAGCAATGATCGCCGAGCGAACTGAGCGAGAAACAGCTACAGCCCTGTGGCAAGCCATTCAACAGGGGCTGATCGTGCCGCTCGATCGCATCTACAAATTCTTTCAATTCATCCCCCCACACACCCCATACCCCCCACAAGCCCCCACACCTACCTTCCGCTTCCTCCACGATCGCGTCCAACAAGCAGCCTACTCCCTCACCCCAGCCGCCGCATCAGCCGCCCTTCACCTCAAAATTGGTCGATTGCTGCGAGATCGGACACCCGCCGCTAAATTAGAGATCCAACTATTTCAAATTATCAATCAACTCAATTGCGGGGTGACACTGATTGATACTGAAACAGAACGAGCAGAACTAGCCCAGCTCAACTGGAGAGCTGGCACCAAGGCACGGACATCATCCGCCTACGATGCGGCGATGAATTATCTCAATACCGGAATCGAACTGTTAGAACTTCAGTGTTGGCAGCACCAATACGATCTCAGTTTGAGGCTACATCAACTCGCGGCTGAAGTTGCCTATCTGGTAAGCGACTATCCCCAAATGACAAAACTGATCGAAATCGGACTACAACAATCCAAAAATCACTTAGATCGATCGAAATTTCATGAGACTCAAATTCTGGCACTTGTAGCTCAAAATCAGGCACGTACAGCCGTAAATTATGCCCGCAAGATCTTACCGAATTATGGGATCGAACTGCCGCGTCATCCCTCCCCATTCAAAACTGCCTTAGGTTTTTTGCAGACGCTCTATCGAATGCGGGGAAAAACCCCCCAGGATTTGCTGGCATTGCCAATCATGAGCGATCCTTACAAATTAGCTGGGTACAATATCCTGAATATTATTGGTGCGGCGGCGCAGCGGAGTATGCCAGAAATGCTGCCATTTATTACCTTTCGGGGGATTGCGATTTCCCTCCGCTATGGCAATATTCCGCGATCGTCGATGGGTTATACGATTTATGCCTTCTTGCTGTGCGAGAAACTCAATCGGATCGAGGCTGGATATGCGATCGGCAAGGCGGCGATCGCTCTCTGTCACCAAACCGGATCGAAGGAAGCCTTGGGTTCTACCTTGTTTCTGTGGAATCGATTTGTTGCCTATCGCAAAGAATCGCAGCGGGCATCATTACCTCTACTGTTAGAAGCTTATCAGGTGAGTCTAGAAGCAGGGGATACCGAGTATGCAGCCTATAGTCTCTGTACTTATTTAGGGCAAAGCTATGAAAATGGACAAAATCTGGTGGAGTTGCGCCAAGAGGCGATCGCTTACCGCTCCACATTTGCCAAGCTGCAACAAATAGCGACTACCAGTATTTACAATCTTAACTGTCAAACGCTGGTAAATTTGACGAATGGAATTGACGATCCTTGTCGGCTGGTGGGCTGTTGTTTTGATGAAAATATCATTACAGCCGACGATCTACAACTCCAAGCCTATACTGCTTTACGCAAACTAGAAATAGCCTTTTTGTTCGATCGATCTGACATCGCCACCGCACAGATCGTCATTCTCCAGCGACTTTCAGGAACGATGGATGGCACATTTAATAAAAGTACGATCTGTTTTTATGATGCAATTGTCCGGTTAGCACAGTATCATAATTTGAGTAAACACGGTCAAAAAGTTACGCTCAAAACAGTCAAAACAGCCCATCAATATCTGACAAAACTAGGGAAATTTTCACCACTGAATTATCAACAGAAAGCGTTATTAGTAGAAGCCGAATTGCTGCGGGTGCTGGGAAAATCTAGCCAAGCAGCCGAATGTTACGATCGCGCAATCTCCGCCGCCAAAGCCAGTGGTTGTATTCAAGAAGAAGGCTACGCCAACGAATTTACAGCGAAATTTTATGCCAACTGGGGTAAATCAAAAATCGCCGCGATTTATATGCAGTCAGCCTACTATTGCTATGCCCGCTGGGGAGCCAAAGCCAAAACCAAAGACTTAGAAAGACGGTATCCCCACCTGCTCGATCCGATTTTGCGACAGGCTCAAGCACCAGCATTCGATCCACTCGCCACCCTAGCAACAATTACCAATTCGGCTACCAATAATCGATCGGGTGTAAATACCTTCGATTTGGCTTCAGTGATTCAATCTGCCCAAGCCTTGACTAGCACCCTCGAAATCGAAGAACTGATCCAGCAATTACTTCAGATCATTCTCAAAAACTCTGGTGCTCAAACCTGTATGTTAGCATTGCCAATCGGTGACAAATGGCAAATTAAATCAATGGCGACAGTCAATCAAACTAGTCCGTTGGCGGAGCCTCACAGTCTGAGAATTGATACCGAATTAGAACACTCAACTAGCACCGCTCTAGAGTATCCAGAAAAATTAATTTATTGGGTGAAAAATACTCAAACCTCCTTAGTGTTTGATGCCCGAAAACCGCCAGTAATCGATGGATTAACTGCCGCATTTATTAACGATCGATACCTGCTCGAATATCAGCCTCAAAGCGTATTTGTTCTACCAATTTCCAAACAAGAACGAGTCCTAGGTGTGGTGTATATCGAACATCGTCAGATGCCAGACTTGTTTACCGATAGCAAAATCACCGCACTTTCTTTTCTCTGTAGTCAAGCCGCCATCGCCCTCGACAATGCCAATCTTTACCGCGAATCTCGTCAAGCTCAAATCGATCTAGCTACATCTAGACAGAAATATTACGATCTGATTCAATCCAGTGATGGGGTAGTCTGGGAATACGATCTAGCCACCGATTTATTTAGTTTTGTCAGCGATCGAGCCGTAGCATTACTCGGCTATCCGATTTCAGACTGGTTATCCCAACCAAACTTTTGGTGCTATCATATTCACCCAGAAGATCTCAATTTAGCACTGAGTTGTTATCAGGAAGCGATCCAAAATCGGCACCGACGAGAATCAGAATATCGGATGATTGCGGCTGATGGTCGGATTGTTTGGGTGTATGATATTTCTACTCCAGGCTACGATCGATCTGGAAATCTAGTTTCAACAACTGGGTTATTAATTGATATCTCCGATCGCAAGCAAGTCGAGATCGAACTCCAACAAACCAACGATCAACTAGCATTAGCCAACACCGAACTCATCCGCGCCACCCAGCTCAAGGATGAATTTCTGGCAACAATGAGTCACGAATTGCGTACCCCCTTAAATGCGATTTTGGGGATGTCCGAGATTTTGCAAGAAGAAATCTTTGGAGCTGTCAACAAACGTCAACTTAAATCCCTAACAACAATCGAGACTAGCGGACAGCATTTATTATCACTGATTAATGATATCTTGGATGTCTCTAAAATTTCTGCCGGAAAAATTGAGCTAGATCTGTTGATCGTCAATGTCTTGCATCTGTGCAATTCTAGTATTGCTTTGATCAAACAACAAGCAGTCGCCAAAGAGATTGGATTAGATCTTCAGTTACCTCCAGACATCGGCAAAATTTTCGTTGATGAGCGGCGCATCCGTCAGGTACTAATTAATTTGTTGAGTAATGCCGTCAAATTCACCTCCCAAGGCGGTTGGATCGAACTGTGCGTGACGAGATCGGCTGATGATGACTGGATCGAGTTTGCCGTGATCGACACCGGAATTGGGATTGCTAATGTCGATCGGCACAAACTGTTTAAACCCTTCGTCCAGTTAGACAGCAAGCTCAGTCGCCAATACGAAGGTACCGGATTGGGATTGACTCTCGCCCAGCAAATTGTCGAACTCCATCATGGTAGTATTCGGTTTGAGAGTGAAGTAGGTAAAGGAAGTTGTTTTATTGTTCGCTTACCCCAGGCTTGTCTAGTTGCTGCGCCAGATAGTGACGAACTGCTGGTAGTCGATCGAGTCGATCCTGTCTTAGAGCAGTCAATCGGGGATTTGTCCAGATCACCGTTAATTTTATTAGCGGAGGATAACCAGGACAATCTCAATGTGCTGTCGATCTTTTTGACAGCGAAAGGATACCGTACTATCTTGGCAAATGATGGACATCAAGCAATCAAAATCGCCCAACAACAGCGTCCCGACTTGATTTTAATGGATATTCAAATGCCTGGAATGGATGGATTAGAAGCGATCGTTTGGATCCGCCAACACCCCGAACTAGCGAAGATGCCGATCGTTGCTGTCACCTCCTTGGCAATGAAGGGCGATCGAGATCGTTGTCTCGCCGCTGGTGCAACCGATTATCTCTCCAAACCCTTTCCACTCAATCAACTCAATCTCAAGATTCAAGAACTGCTAAAAAATCCCCTCTCTTGAAAAGGTGCTCCACTTGCGGCGTTTTTATTCGGGGGGAACCCCCGAATAAGAAAACGACAAGACAGGGGAAACCCCAAGACCGCACTTTTCGCTCTTGGGAGGGGTACCCGCAGGGGGGGGTGGGTAGATCTCCGATGCTCTCTCTTATTTGAGTTGCTGCGTAGTCCTCTACTCCACCCCAGCCCTCCCTGAGGATGCGGGGAGGGAGCCGGAAAGCCCACTGCATGGTGCGCTTGCATTTTTTTCTTAACCGAATCGTATTGGGGCTTGGGGGCTAAACCATCTCCGATCTCCTATCTCCCATCTCCCATCTCTCCAATGCAAATTAACAATATCCCCGTCGCACTATATCGATTTGAAATCGCCATCGATGGTACCCATCAACTCAAATATGTGAGCGATCGATTCTTCGAGCTATTCGAGATTCCTACCAGCACATCCTTAACCGATGTGGCGAGTTTATTCGATCGAATTCTCCTCGAAGATCGTCAGGGATTTTATCGCTCCAGATCTGACGATCGTGCCCTACCACAGACCTGGAACTGGGAAGGACGGTGGATTTTGCCTTCTGGCAAAATTGAGTGGATTAGAGCCGAATCTCGACAGACATATTTGCCCGATGGATCGATCGAGTGGGATGGAGTTTTGATAAATATTAGCGATCGTAAGCAAGTCGAAGATCGACTCCATCAAACCAATCAATCGCTACTCGAAGCCACCCGTAGCAAGGATGAATTTATCGCCAATATTAGTAACGAAGTCCGCACCCCATTAAATGCAATCTTGGGGATGTCGGAGATTTTGAAAGAAGAAATTCTGGGGACGATAAATCGACAACAACTCGAATCATTAACGACGATCGATCGGAGTAGCCAACAGTTATTATCATTGATGAATGATATTCTGGATATCTCCAATATTTCCCAAGGTAAACTAGAACTAGAAATCACCCTTATTGGGGTATTATCGCTCTGTCAATCTAGTTTGGCGTTTTTTAAGCAACAAGCTGACGAGAAAAAACTGCAATTGGATCTCGATGTCTCCCCTACCGCCGGAAATATTGCCATAGACGAACAGAGGCTACGTCAAGTACTGATCGAACTACTCAGCAATGCAATCAAATTTAGCACTAGTGGTGGGCGAATTGTGCTGAGTGTCGCGCGACAAGATGGGGAAGATCAAGATGGTTGGATCGATTTCACCGTCACTGATACCGGAATTGGAATCGCGCCGGAGGATCTCGATCGATTATTTCAGCCTTTCGTCCAAATCGATAGTAAATTAAATCGTCAGTACATCGGTGCCGGATTGGGATTAGCCCTCGCCCAACAGCTCGTCGGACTCCATGGTGGTAGAATTCGGTTATCGAGTGAACTTGGTTATGGAAGTAGATTTACCGTTCGCTTACCTGCTAGTTGCTTAATTATCGATCGAGATTTTGTGGTGTTCGATCGATCTATTTCTAATGATATTAACTTGAATTAATCGTAAAATCCGAATATTGTCTGAACTATGATGAATTACTAATGATGATCATAGTCTATCCTGTTAATCATTAGAATCATATTTCAGACAATATTAAAGATCATCTTCACAACACCCCACCAACCACCGACTAAAATTGTGGTTTTGACACCACCCATCATTGCGCCCACAATCCCAGGGGAAAAAGCATCAGTTCCCGTCAGATATAGATTTTTAATCGGCGTTTTCGATCCAATCCAAGGTTGTTCTAGTCGCGCAGGAATACAGGGAATACCATAAATAGAACCGCGATCGCTCCCATTGAAATGTTCGATAGTTAACGGTGTCGATAGTTCAGCATATTCAATTAAATCTTGGAAGCCAGGGTAATGACTTTCCACAAATTTAATTAAGGAATCGGAAATTTGAGATTTTAAATCAGTGTAGTCATTGCCACGTTTGCGCCAGGTGTGTCCTTGCCATTGTCCAAAACTGTCGTAGTTAGCAGATGAGATGATTTCGGCGGTATGTCCCTGCGCTGAATCATTTTTTAGCGATGGAAATGAGAGGTAAGCAAATTGAGGTGAATTGTCTGAATCGATTCTCATACTGTTCGCGTAGCGTCTGCCTGCGCAGAGAGGCTCCGCCAACGATCTAGCTTGCCCAATCGCCTCATGATCGTAAGTCTCATAAATCCAGTGATTTTCACCTTGAAAACCGAGTTTTGTCGGGCTTTCTTTCAAACCTAGATATAGAGTGAAAACAGGTTCACCCTTGGCAAAATCCCGAATTGATTCGCGATAGGGGACTGAAACACTAGGTGGAATTAGCTTCAGATAAGTGTTAAATGCCCCAGCATCGGATACGATTTTCGGTGCATAGTAAGTATCGGGTTCTCGATTCTCCCTCAGAGAGGCTATTGCTGACGCAAACGCTCCGCTACCGCCAACGGGATGAGCCGCATTTGCCACTTTAACCCCAATTGCCACACCTGCTTCGATGATGATTTCGGTGACTCGGCGTTGAGTCATTACTTTACCACCAGCTCGTTCGATCGTTTCAATCATCGGTGGTGCAATTGCGCTTCCACCGCCTACCGGATACCAGCCGCCACTAAAGTAATGCGTCACAACCACGCCATGAATCCCAAAACAACTCTGGGCTGGTGTCAAGCCATAATCGCCCCACTGAGAAGCTAATAACGCTTTGAGCTGGAGATCTTGAAAGTTGCTATCGAGATAGCTTTGAGTAGTTTGGGTGGCAATTTTTCCAAACTGGCGAAATATTCGTTTAAGTATAGGTTGTAGAAATGTCGGAAATAGCTCAAATAGACAATGAAAGATAAACCAGGTAGCAGCAGATTGAATATCTTTAAAATATTTATTTATTCCCGCTTTTTCGTGGGGAAATTGCTGAATCAGATCGGCTTTAAATCGATTGACATCTGCATTCACCGCAAAGGTAAAATCTGGATAGACAAATTTGTCGAACAAATCGGGCATTTGCTGCCATTTCAACTTACCATTAGTCATATAATTGAATAGCGATCGATAAGGACTACCCTCGCCCATTTCACCCACATAATGCAATCCCACATCCCAATGAAATTTACCACCCTTACGCTCGAAACCGTGGGTAAATCCACCTGGGGTAAAATGTTGCTCTAACACTAATACCCGTTTATTTTGCTTGGCGAGCATGGCAGCGACGGTTAAACCGCCGATGCCAGAGCCAATGATAATTGCATCAAATTTCTGCTGTTTATTAGGCATTTTATAGGTGGCGAATTGGGTTAATTAAGTTGTAATTGGTACACCGCTATCGCCGATATTTGTGAAATATTACGGCTCCAGTAATTTTCGCAAAGCCGAAGATTCCATCCACAAATCCGGCTGTTTTAATACCACCAATCATCGATCCAATTAGTCCGGCAAAAAATGCGTCGCAGCCAGTCAAATATAGATTTTCGATCGGTGTTCTAAACCCAATCCAGGGTAGATCGAAGCGTTCGGGAACGCAGGGAATTCCATAGATGGTACCGCAATCACTAGCGGCAAAATGTTCTACCGTCAGCGGGGTAGCTAGTTCGGCATACTCAATCAGATCGCGAAAACCAGGGTAGCGATCCTCGACATAATCAATCAACGACTCGGTAATTTCAGCTTTAATTTTTTGATAATCAGCGTCGCGTCTTCGCCAAGGTTGCTGTTCCCACTGTAGGAAGAAATCATATTCCCCACCAGCTAAGAGTTCTGCTGTATGCCCTTTTGCGCTGGGATCTTTGAGTGAGGGAAAGGAGAGATAGGCAAATTTGGGGGAAACTGTCGCCGAAATTGGTGGAGCGAACGCCACCTCTTGTTGATCATAAGTATCAAAAATCCAGTGATTTTCGCCGTGGAATCCGAGATTTTGAGGACTTGCTTTAAATCCAATATATAAAGATAAGATATTCGCCCCTTTGGGAAATGCTTGAATCGATTCTCGATCGCGAATCGGATAACTCGGTGGAATCAATTTCATGTAAGTATTAAATACACCTGCATTCGACACCACAATCGGCGCGTAATAAGTTTCGATCTCAGTATCGGGATGTGCAGCATTTTGCACTTTTACCCCTACGGCTACCCCCTTATCGATCAATATTTCGCTGACTCGGCGTTGGGTGATGACTTTACCGCCAGCCTGTTCGATGCTGGGGATGATAGTTTTGGCGATTGCACTCCCACCACCAACGGGATACCAACCACCTTCGAGAAAATGGGTGACAATGATGCCATGAATGCCAAAGCAACTCATTGATGGGGGTAAACCATAATCGCCCCACTGAGAAACCAGTAATGCTTTGAGCTGGATACTCTGAAAATTTTTGTCTAAATAATGTTGGGTTGTTTGTCGCGCAATCCGATCGAATTTGCGACAAACTCCTTTGATAAATGGCTGTAAAAATCGGGGCGATAGATCGATAAGTCCATTGACAATAAACAAAAATGCTGCCTTTTCGACATCTTTGAAATAGCGACGGATGGCAATTCGTTCTTCAGGAAATTGGGCGATCAAATCGGCTTGATACCGTTTGGGATCTGAGTAGACTCTAAAGGTAAAGTCAGGATAAACAAATGTTTCAAAGGGATCGGGTAGTTTTTCCCATTTCAATTTACCATCGGAGAGATAGTTCAATATTGCCCGAAACGGACTGTTTTTACCCAGTTCGCCGATATAATGTAGTCCCACATCCCAATGAAATTTGCCGCCCTTACGCTCAAATCCGTGCGTAAAACCTCCGACCGTAAAATGCTGTTCTAGCACTAATACTCGCTTATTTTGGAGCTTGGACATCAACGCCGCAACGGTTAATCCACCGATGCCAGAGCCAATCACAATTGCATCAAATTTTTCAGTTCTATCGATCTTTACCATCGGTTTTGCCCCCATTAATTAATATCTCAATGTATTAGTCTTAAAATCTAAAAAAGTACCACTATCTAGAATTGAGGATTTTCACTTGTGCATCATTACAGCCATTAATGTTAAAAAGCCAAAATGACCATCGATTAAACCTGCGGTTTTGACACCGCCCATCATTGCGCCCATAATCCCGTTCGGGAATGTATCCACGCCTGTTAGGTACAGATTTTTAATCGGTGTTCTGGCATTTGCCCAAGGAATATCAAAGCGTTTAGGAGTACAGGGAATACCATAAATGGCACCGCGATCGCTTGCTCCAAAATGCTCGAATGTCAGGGGAGTTGCTAGCTCGGTATATTCAATTAAATCTCGGAAACCAGGATAGTAATTTTCGACAAGAGTAACGATCGAATCAGTAATCTCAGCTTTCAATTGTTTATAGTCATCGCCGCGATGCTTCCATTTTTTGTCCTGCCATTGAGAGAAGAAATCATAGTTACCAGCCACGATAATTTCGGCAGTATGTCCTTTCGCATCTGGATTTTTAAACGATGGAAAAGAGAGATAGCCAAATTGGGGTAGATGTTCAGCATCGATGGGTTCTGCATCAACGATCGCATTATGATAATAGGTATTATGAATCCAGTGGTTTTCACCTTTGAATCCCAATTTCTGAGGATTGTCTTTTAATCCTAGATATAAAGTTAAAACATTAGTCCCCTTCTGAAACTCTTTAATTTCATCGCGAAATGGTAGGGGAAATTCTGGTGGAACCAATTTGATATAAGTATTGAATGCGCCAGCATTAGACACAATTACTGGAGCATGATAGATTTCTAATTCTGCATCAGGATCGCCTAAATTCTGGACTTTTACGCCCACAGCTACACCATTTTCGATGATGATTTCAGCAACCTTCCGCTGCGTAATCACAATTCCACCACTTTGTTCGATCGTCGGCACAATTAGATCGGGAATCTGCTTCCCACCGCCGACAGGATGCCAGCCACCTTCGAGAAAATGGGTGATAATACTGCTATGGGTTCCAAAGGAGCTTTGACAAGGTGGTAAGCCATAATCCCCCCACTGGGAAACTAAGACAGCCTTGAGCTGGACATCGCGAAAATTCTTGTCTAAATAACGTTGGGTGGTTTGTCTACCAATTTTCCCAAAATGCCCATAAATTTTTCTCAACAATGGATGTAAGAAAAATGGAAATATCTCCAACATCGAATCACCAATAAACCAAAATGCTGCTTTTCTAATATCCTTAAAATATTTCTTAATCGCCTTCCGTTCGTGGGGAAATTTCTGAATTAGATCGCCTTCAAATCTTTTGGCACCAGAATAGACATCAAAAGTAAAATCGGGATAGACAAACTTCTCAAATGGATCGGCCATCTTCTGCCATTTTAATTGACCATTAGTTATATAATTAAAAACATCTCTTCCCGTACCGCCTTCCTCCATTTCACCGATGTAATGGACTCCCACATCCCAGTGAAATTTGCCCTTGCGATCGAATCCATGTGTAAACCCACCAACTGTAAAATGTTGCTCCAATACTAATACCCGTTTGCGATGAAACTTAGACAGCAAAGCCGCACAAGTCAAACCACCAATTCCCGATCCAATCACGATCGCATCAAACTTCTGTCTTCCCATATTTACCATCGTCTTTCTCCTTCTCTGCGCCCTCTGCGCCTCTGTCTTGATTTGCTAAACCGTCGGGGAACCCGACGAACGCAAATCGCTGCGGTTTAATTAAAAAAGAACCCTGACACTCACTCGCAATTTCGAGACTTAGTTCGATACCATAAATAAGACATATCACCAGCTAATTCCCGTCTAATTTCCCCCCGTAAATACAGATGATTTAAAAAGCCATAAATCTCCGCGATCGTCGTATTTCGTTCGTAGGACTGTAATTGCCGCCGATAGACAGCCGCCAAACAATCGATCGCCGTGTGGGGTCTAGCGAGATGCTCCAACAGTCGATTTAATGCCGCTTCCTGATTAGCAATTAATTGTTGACAGCGAGTAGCTACTCCCCGAAATGGGATATTATGTCCTGGTAAACACACCGTTTCACTAGTTGCTAACTTGGCAAATCTATCACAACTTTCCAGCCATTCTGATACCAAATCTGCCTCCGGTTCACTGGGATGAACGCTGAGATTAGAAGACATTCCAGGTAGAATTTGATCGCCAGTAATTACAAAGCCGTCATCCGACCACAATGTCGCATGTTCGGCGGCATGTCCATTACCAATGTGAATCGTCCAATTGCGTTGACCGATGCTCAGGACATCCCCTTGCTGAATCCGTTGATAGGTGGCAGGTATCGGCGTTACGAGACTCGAAAAATCACTCGGTGCGCGACGATGGAAAGCGGCTAATTCCATCCCCTTCATCCCCGCTGCTTGGACGAATTTTAGTTCCTCATCCCTGGGTAAATCGTGGTCATCCATTTGTAATAACCGAGCTTGCAGCCAGCAAGTCCGAGTAGTTTGAAAAATGGCACCTCGTTGGCGTAGCCTCTCTGTTCGCGGAGCGTTCCGAAGGGAAGGAGAATCGACCAACCAGCCCGCCAAACCGATATGATCGGGATGATAATGGGTGCCGATTATGTGGGTCAGGGGCAACCGTGCCAAGGCACCTTGCGAAAATGCCGTTTCTAAAGCAGCACGACAAATGGGGGTGTTGCTGCCCGTATCGACCAGCGTCCAGCCGTCTTTTGACTCCAGCACGTAGACATTGATATGGTCGAGCGTCGATGACAATGGCAAGCGCAACCACCACAAACCTGGGGCGATTTCCAGTGATTCGCCTGGATTGGGTGCGGAGTCGTATAGGGGACGAATTAGTTCTAATTTGTCGGGTTGGATTGTGGATTCGATCGCGTTCATGTCAGTGGCTTCTCTAGTGGGGTTGGGCAGGTTCGTTGTTAAATTACTTATGTTGCGGGGATTTCTAGCATAAACAAAGCCATCTACAGTCCTCTACTAGCTTCGTTTACAGTGGGCTTACCCCCCAAACCCCCTTATAAAGGGGGGCTTTACTCCCTCCCCTTGGAAAGGGGAGGGCTGGGGTGGGGTAAAGATCTCCGCATCAAGTCAACCAGTCTTCGATTACTTACCCGTCAAGACGATCACCTTGCCATTGCGTCCGCCTTGCTCCGCTCTGCGTAAGGCTTTGTCAATATCCTCGATCGCAAAACAAGAATCGATGCCGATTTTGAGTTTGTCACTTTCTACCATCTCGCTAAGAGTATCGAATAATACGGAGCGATCCTTTTGGGACATCCGATTGAGGAATTTGGAGAGCCAAAATCCTTGGAGGGTAATTCCCCTAAAAATCGTCTGTTCAGGTGTAAGGGTACAGCTTTCGGTAGATAGCATCCCATAATTGATAATCTGTCCGCCTTCAGTCAGGCATTCGGCGAGTCGTTGCACCCCCGCACCAGCGACTGCATCCAGTGCCAACCGAATCGATTCATGTCCGAGGATCGCGCGTACCCGCTCGGCTAAATCGTCACTATCAACTAAGACAACATCGCCACCCAAGGCTTTCACCGCTGGCTCGTTTTCTTCCCGCCGCACGATATTTACTGTTTTCAATCCTCTAGCTTTGGCGATTTGGATGATACATTGTCCGACGCTAGATAGGGGTGCGGTTTGGATGATCCAGTCGCCTGGTTCGAGTTTGCCGAAGTTTTCGAGCAGTAGATAGGCGGTGGCGGGATTGACTTTTAATAGGGATAGTTGGTTCAGATCGGCGGTGGAGGATACCTTGTGAACTGTGGCGACGGGGACTTTCCGGCGTTCTGCCCAGTTGTTATTTGCTAGTAGTACGACTCGATCGCCAACTACTAAGTTTTTGACAGCAGATCCACATTCGGCGATTCGTCCGACGGCTTCCATCCCAATGGTGGCGGGGAGTTTGGGGAGGGTGCCGTAGTTGCCGGAGAGGATGGCGAGATCGGCGACGTTGATCGGGAAGGCTTCGATATCAACGGTGACTTCCCAGGCGGAGGGGGAGCCAATGTCGGGGGTTTCGACGCATTTGGCGACGGTGCTGGGTTGTCCGAAGATGTGGAATTGGATTTGCTTCATGGGTTGTTGCGTTCGGGGGGCGGCGTTATGGGTTTGTGCAAGCGGGGCGGTAGGCGTTATGTATTGGTGCTAGGTTGGGTTTTCTAGTGGGGGCAGAACCCGGATCTGGGGGTTCTGTCTTGATTCGCTAAACCGTCGGGGAACCCGACGAGCGCGAATCGCTGACCCCCAGCCCCCCACTGAAGGGCGGGGTGCCGCCCCTCGGACTCCCCTGCACAAGGTTTGGCTGGTGTGCTAGCTTGGAGCGGCATTCGCTCCACTTTAGGTTTTAGTTGAAGGTTACTGGACTGGCATTGGTTCGAGGATGGCTTTATTCAGATGCCTTTGGCATCTTTTCCTGTATAAACGGGTGGAAAATCCCCTCCTCGGAGGGGTGCCCGTCAGGGCGGGGTGGGTAAATCTCCGCAACACAACAAACCAATAATCGATCGATCCCCCCTTTACCCTTTACCCTTTACCCTTTCCCCTTTAACCTTTACCCTTTCCCCTAATTCCTACATCACTCCCTTAGATCTCGGTGCAACTCGTAGATTCTCGACGAGACAATCGATCGTGTAATCGATCTGTTCCTTGGTGTGATTAGTATTAATAAAGAACCGCAACCGAGATTTGTCGCGGGGGACGATCGGATATAACATGGGGAAGGTGCAGATCCGTCGATCGAATAGCTGGATGGACATCCAGAGAGCTAGTTCGGAGTCGCGCAGCATAATTGGCACAACACCGGAGTCTTTGCTGTTGTAGGTGTTGAGTCCAACTGATTTGGCTTTGGCGATGAAATAGGCGGCGTTGGCTTGAACTTGTCGCGCTCGTTCGGGTTCGGCTCTCATGATGCGGAGGGTTTCCAATCCGGCGGCAGTATTTGCCGGAGTTGGTGCCGCACCGTACAGGAGTACGCCAGGAGCGTAATTTTTCAACATAGCGATCAAAGGTTTGGAACCAGCAACATAGCCGCCGCAGGTACCGAAGGCTTTGCTCATGGAGCCGTAGAGGATATCGATCTCTTTACCAGAAATATTAAAGTAGTCGGTGACTCCGAGTCCATTGGGGCCGATGATGCCCATCGAATGCGCTTCATCGACCATTAGCAGGGCGTTGTGGCGGTTCTTAATCTCGATGATGCGGGGGACATCGGGGATGTCTCCATCCATGCTGTACACGCCTTCTACCAGGATGAGGACGCGCTCGTATTTGTGGCGATGTTCGACGAGGAGTTTTTCGAGGGCTTCGTAGTCGTTGTGGGGAAAGCTGAAGCGGCGGGAACCTGCGATTTTGCAGCCGGAGAGGGCGGAATTATGGATTAGTTCGTCATAGATAATCATGTCCTGAGGGCGACAGACATAACCGATGGCGAAGGCATTAGTACTGTAGCCGCCGACGGAAACTACTGCGTCTTCGGTGCCGAGTAAGTCGGCAATTTCGCGCTCAAATTCTTGGTGAACGCTGACTTCACCAGTAATCGATCGACCAGAACCAGTACTAGTACCACAATCATCGATCGCGCGTTTGGCAGCAGCTTTGACGCGGGGGTCATTAGCCAAAGCTAAGTAGTTGTAACTGGAAAAATTGATGACTCTTCTACCATCGAGTTCGACTGTCGCATCAGAGGCCCCCGCATGTTTGAGGAACTGGTTTTTGGTGTAGTTCTGCTTCTCATAAAACCACTCCATCGTGGTGAATTCTTTGTACTCTGGAAACAGTGCAAAGTCATAAAAAGCAGGCTGTACCGGAACTGGTACGTTTGGGACACTCCGATTTTCCGTGGGTGCGGCGGGTTCAATTGAACCCGCGTTCATTTTCTGTTTGAGTCGATCGAAACTCGATTGGTAGTTCATATTTAGAGTGTTTGGGTGGTTTGGTTTTTGGTGTATGGGACTGTAGGGGCAGGTTTATGCGATCGATTCAAACGTGCAATTAACCTCCTTCAAAACCTGCCCAACCCCACTAATAACGATCGATATTTCTTGATTTAATGAACCGAAAAATCTGATTGTTGCTGACACGATATGCGATTGAATGGTTGCTAGTAGGTGAGGGCGGGTTTTGTTCGATCGTTATCGTTACAACCAACATCAATGGCATAAACCCGCCCCTACAGATCCACGGGGGAAAATCCCCTCCTCGGAGGGGTGCCGCAGGCGGGGTGGGTAGATCCCCGCTACCCCACCACAGTCAACGCAGGCGCAATCCCTCCCGCTGGCACCAACAGCGTCTTCAACGACTGTCGAGACAAGCTGCGAATCGTCACATCGCCCAACAACTCCATAATCGAGATACTCAAGCCCAACTTCGCATCGAGCTGAAGCTGAAACTCAGTCGCCATCAGGGAATCAACCCCTAACTGACTGAGGGCGGCATCCAGCGGAATACTTGCCGGATCGGATTTGAGTACTTCGGCGATGATTTCGACGATTAGACTACCGAGTAGTTCTACTTGGTCGCTGGGATCGAGTTGGGAGAGTTCTTCGATTAGAACATCGCGCATCGAGTTGTCTTTACCTGCGCTGTCGGCAGCGATCAGGCTGGCGAAGCGCGGCGAGGTGGCTCCGCGTGTTTCAAATCGCGCCCAGTCTGCCCAACTGGAAATCACGGTGACTCCAAATTGAGTGACGTTGCGGGCGAGGCTGACTTTGAGTACGTCGAGGGCTTCACTGGTGTTGATGCCGCGTAGTCCGGTATAACGAAGGAACTGTTCGAGTTGTTCGTCTTGGGCAACTACGCCGACATCGGCGATCGCCCCCCAGTTCACACTGGTACCTGGCAGCCCTTGGGCGTGACGTAAATGGGCTAAACCATTGAGGAAGCCATTTGCCGCGCTGTAGGCGGATTGACGGGCATTTCCGACTAGGTTGGCGATCGAGGAATACAAGACAAAATGGTCTAGTTCGATCGATTGGGTCAATAGATGCAGGTTCCACGCGCCCAAAGCTTTGCTCCGCATCACTTTGTGGAAGGTGTCGAAGTCGATTTCACCAATTGGTTGGTCGATAATTTGGGCACCGGAATGAAATACACCTTTGATGGGTGGGAGTTTGCGCTCGATTTGGGCGAATAATTTGGTGAGTTGTGCGTAGTCGGCGGTATCGCAAGCGGCGAAGGTAACTACGGCACCTTTGGCGCGGAGGTTATGGATTAGTGCTTTGCGTTCGTCGTTATCGGCTCCGGTGCGTCCGGTGAGGACGAGATATTTCGCACCATTATCGATTAACCATTCGGCCGTTTTTTGACCGAATCCACCGAAGCCGCCTGTAATTAGGTATGTGGCTTTGGGATCGAATGTCAGGCTGTCGGCTTGCACGACTGGGAGATCGCGCCCCTGGGTTTGGTAGTTGAGGACGATACTAGAGGTGATGGTTAGCCCCAGTTTTTGCCATGCCAGATCGACGATCGAGATTTCGAGGTTGGGGAGGGGCGAAATTGTGCCGTTGATGATTTCGGCGATGACTCGTTGAAGAGCTTTTTGCAGGCGTTGAGGACGCTGTAACAAGAGGCTCATATCAGTTCGAGCGATCGATTGTCCATCCACAGTTAAGGGGCTAGCTACATTGTCGGTATCGATCGCACAGCCACCCATGCGGAGCATTCCCAAGTCGAAGGATTTCGTCCACTGTTGCATCGGCGCAACCATGACGGTGAAGCCTTTACCATTGGTTTGTTCGCCGATGGCGCGTTGGATAGATTCGGGACAGATGGGGAAAATCGGATACCGTTCGACGGTTTGGTAGTCTAATTGTTCGGTATCATCCCACAGCAGGGCGACGGATAAACCACGACGGCGGAGGGCATCGGCGATGACTAAACCGAGTTCGTCGGCGTAGACTAAGGCGGTGTCATTGTTGGATAATTCCAGGGATTCGATCGATCTTTCGGCACGAGTTGCAGCCCCAATTGTACTGACTAAATCGGCGGCGTTGGCATTCTCAGGAATCGGTACGAGCTGAAACTGGCTGCGATTTCCAGTCATCTGACTGGCGAGATCGGCGGGGGCGAAGCCACAGACTCTCATGCCTGGGCGTAAGTCGGTAATATTGCTACCAACAGCGAGGACTTGAGCGACGATTTCGATCGTCGGTTGTCCTAATACTTCGGAGGATGTATCTAGCAGTAGGTTAGGTGGAACGATGGTAGATTCGATCCGCAGATGGATATCATCTACACCGAGTTGATTCGGCGTGAAGGCGATGATCCGAGCCATCCCGACGCTTTCGACATCTGCTAATAAGGGACGAACGAGGATGGGGTGTGCATCATCGAGATCCATGTATTGAACTCGATCGTCAGTCAATATTTTACTATCTACTAATTCGCTCACTAACCGGAAGTTGCCACGGAGGGCAACTTCATCATGAATATCATCGCAGAGGAGTTCTAAGGCGAGGCTCTCTACAGTGTCTTCGCTGACCTTGGCGGGTAGGTTGATGCTACTGAACCGCAAACCTTCCAATTCGTTGAATGCGACCCGTGTAAAGCCGTTGAGCGCGGACTGGCTGGGTTGGATATTTTTGTCCTGTTCGTTGACAGCGAAAGCACCTTGGGTAACTACATAGACGCGGGGTTGACGTTCGCTATGCTCTTTAATTAAGGCTTGGGAGAAAGCGATGAGGGTTTCGATCGCAGTTTCGCCCGTCGGATCGCTGGAATTAGCCGTAGCTGTCAAACCATGCAGGAAGACAATCCCATCGAGTTCGCCACATTGAGTTAAGACGGCTTGTGCGTCTTCGACATTGCCAGGGCGGACGGTGATTTGTCCATCTTCAGCGGGAAATTCATCGCCGACACTGACAGGGAAAATTCCGATCGCACCATAGCTTTCGAGTCGTTGGATTACTTCCGGTGCAATTTTGCTATCTGCACCGACTACCAGCCAATAACCCAGGCGTTTAGCTTCATTCAGAGTTTCGCCATACGCCCACTCATAGCCGAGGATCTGCCGTTTGACTTTATCACCAAATCGATCGGTTCGCTCTTTTTTAGCGGCGGCGGTCGATCGCATTCCCCGAATTGTCGCGACGATATTACCTTCATCGTCTACTAGGGTGAGGTTGCAGTCGATATTTTTATCGGTTCTGGCAACAATTTCACTCAAGCACCAGATATTTGCGGGTACTTGTTTGGAGTAAACGCACATCTCGCTAAACCCAGTCGGTAGATAGGTTGTATCCGATCCATCGAGCATGGCGATCAGGGATTGGAAGCAAGCATCGAGAACGGTGGGATGGATGCAATACTGGGATAGATTACCTGTCAATTCCGGCTGCATTTTAATCCGCGAGAATACCCTTCCACCCGATCGATCGACCCGCAATTGCCGTACAGTTTGGAAGGCTGGGCCATAATTGAGATTAACTTGTGCCAAGCTCTGATAGAAGGCGGGGACATCTTCGGTGATCGGGAATTGTTCGAGTAAGCAATGGATACTGAGCTTCGATGGTTTGAAGCTAGCCAGTCCGCTGATCTTACCTGTAATATGGACTTGCCCCAATCCCAATCGACCATTTTCTAGTCCGCGAATTGTCGCCAGCCCAGTTAAAGGATCGTAGGATGTGACGCAATCTAAGCCACGATCTGCGGTAATAATCATCGGTGCCAAAATCCGCAAGTTCCGAATTACTAGCGCGGTAGCATCCTCAAATTGCAGGGTAGCTAATTCTAATAAGGCTTCAATATATCCAGCGGCGGGTAAAATCGGTACGCCAGTGACGACGTGATCGCGGAGATATAAGACAGGCTCGTGATCGAAATCATTCCGCCACATCGGAGTCGCCGGAGCTTCTTGGATGCCCAATATCGGCAGATCGACTGGGGCGATTCGCTCTTGCATTCCTCGATCGTTTTCTAACCACAACTTGTCCCGTTGCCAAGCATAATTAGGCAATTGGATAAAGTTACCAGTACCGTTATGTACCTGCCAATCGATATTACAACCACTGGTATAGATACTAGCGATCGATCGATGCACTGAGGACAGTTCAGGATTCTTGCGGCGTAAGGTATAGGCGGTGCGACAGTCTTTGTCAGCAGCTTTAATACAGTCACGCAGGGAAGTAGCGAGAACTGGGTGAGGGCCAACTTCCAGGAATGTATTATAACCATCAGCGAGAATTGCTGAAATTGCCGTCGCAAATTCTACCGATTGACGCATATTTAACGGCCAATAATCGGCACCATAAGATACACCTTCAATTAGTCCACCTGTCACCGTCGAGTATAACGGGATTTTTGGTTCCGAGGGCTGGACATGAGCCAGAGCCTCTGTCAATGGCTGCATAATCCGATCCATAATCGGACTGTGATAAGGTACCTCGACTTCTAATTGACGATTGAAAATCCCTTCAGCAGTTAACGCCGCACCTAATTTTTGTAACTCACTCTCATCCCCAGCCAGCGTCACAGTCGTCGGACTATTTACCGCCGCAACGGAAACGAGATCCAAGCAATGTCCGATCCGCTCTAACGCTTTTTCCTTACTTAAACCCACCGCCATCATCGCCCCAGTGCCCGCACAAGTCGCCTGTAATCGGCTCCGATGGTAGCAAACGGTGAGGGTATCGCGCAGGTTCAATACCCCCGCTGCATAAGCCGATCCAAGTTCGCCGACGGAATGTCCAACTACTGCACCTGGTTCGACACCTGCGGCTCTTAATACCGCCAATAAGCCGATTTGAATAATTAAATTCGATGGTTGAGCAAATACCGTGCGTCCAATTTTGGAATCTTCCTCGCTCTTGAGCATTTCCGCCAGAATCGAGAAACCAGCCACTTCGGTAAATACTGCATCCGCTTCATCCACCGCCGCCCGATAAATCGGCTCGTCGCGGTATAATTCCTGCCCCATCGCCCACCATTGGGGACCCATACCTGTAAAGACAAATACTGGTTTACGATGTCCTTGATATGGCTCTACGCCTTGGATAATGTCGTCATTTTCCTCATTACGAGCGAGAGCTTCTAAAGCTGAAATTAATTGCGATCGATCGAACCCTTTGACTACCGCACTATGGGATAAATGAGCGCGCTTGAATGAAGCCGAATAGAGGACATCTTCGAGCTTCACACCCTCTTGCAACTTTTGAGCATATTTACCAGCCACCGCCGCTACAGCTTTAGGACTACGGGCAGACAGTGGTAAAAAGTAGGGGAACTTCCGCACTTCTGGCTCGTCAAGAATTCTAGACGCGATCTTAGGTTCAATTATCGGCGCGGTTCTCAAAATCGCATGAGCATTAGTCCCCCCATAACCGAAGGAATTCACCGCCGCACAGAATTCTTCATCATCTCTACCCAGCTCGATTAAATCGTCCGCCAAGCGCACGTTCAATTCATCAAACGGAATATTCGGATTCGGCTCCTGTAAATTCGCCAAAGGTAAAGCCTGACGATACATCAACGTCAATACCGCCTTAATAATCCCCGCCACCCCAGCAGCAGCTTCCAAGTGACCGATATTACTCTTGACTGAACCGATTACTACAGGGCTAGTATCCTTTCTAGCAGCACCATACACCGATCCAATTGCGCCAGCCTCAGTCGGATCGCCGATCGCTGTACCCGTACCATGACACTCAACATACCGTACTTCTTTGGGATCGATCGAGTATCGCTGACAAACTTCCCTAATTAACGCCTGTTGCGCCTCACCACTGGGCATCGAAATCCCTGGTGTATGTCCATCCTGATTACTCCCCGTACCAAGCACCGTCGCTAAAATCGGATCGCCATCAGCCAACGCTTGCGCCAACGGCTTGAGTAAAACCGCCCCAGCACCCTCTCCCCGTCCATAACCATCGGCGCGGGAGTCAAAGGATTTACACTCACCATCCTTCGCCAGGAAGTGCCCTTTACACATCCCCATCGGATATTCAGGACGCAGCATCACATTCGCGCCGCCGACTACCGCCATCTCCGTGACACCGTTCCAGAGATCCTGACAAGCATAGTGAAATGCTACCAGAGAAGAAGAACAAGCCGTATCGATCGACATACTCGGCCCACGCAAGTCAAATGTGTGGGAAATTCGATTAGAGAGCATCGTCATCATCATTCCCGTCGCGGTATTTTGATTGATGATCGATCGATTCGGAGCCGCCATCTGAGTAATCATGTGATCGAGCATAAACCCGCCCACATATACCCCTACACTGCGCCCCGCAGCTCCAGGTAAACTGATGCCCGCATTCTCAAACGCTTCCCACACAACCTCTAATAACAAACGCTGCTGTGGATCCATATTCTCCGCATCGCGGGGGGAAATCCCAAAGAACGCCGCATCAAAAGTACTGACATCCTGATTCAGAAATCCGCCTCGGTGCATATATGCCTTACCTTTGGCAATCGGATTGGCGGAATAATATCGATCGACAGTCCAACGATCTGCTGGTACAGTATCGATCGCACTAAACTTAGTTTTCAATGCTTGTAATAGCTGGTCAATACTAGCTAAACCTTTCGGGAATCTACATCCCATCCCGACAATCGCTAATGGTGCATGTTGTGTTTGAGTGTGCATAGAATTATTAGTTGGAACGGAATCAACCTGCATCAGAATACCTTGAATTAGTTAAAAGTTAAAAGTTGAAAGTTGTTAGTGGTAGTGCCCACTACCTAAGTCTTAAGCAATTTATATTTAATAAATATTCGATCTTGAATATTTGGCATTAGATAGATTAGACGTTAAATAATAAGATTTTAAAGTGCCTCAATCTTGGTGTTTTACTAATCCCTAAATATATAGTACATTTTTAATTGATGTTTGTCTAAAAATTTCAAACAATATATTAGACTGTCAGGCTCTTGACTTCTCAATACTTGCAATATATCCTGATTTTTCAATACTAGTCAATCGTTTTTGTGCGCGATAAAATGTGTTTTTGCTAAATTTAGTTGTCTTTTTGCCGAAATGCCACTACTAGCAATCGAAGTTCTGATTCAGCGAATATACGTCTGTTTTTAATATAATCCAAACACCATTAAAGTGTGATTAAAATCACAAAAAAATTGAATTTAGATCGCATTAAAAATATTGCATTTTAATTAAGATGTCGGTTTTAGCACCTGACAGAAAAAATTGAGATTCTGAAAAGCTTGGAGCAGCAGTTACAACCACCGTATTATTTGAGAATCCAATGCCCTCAGTCGGGATACCCAGAAAATTACTATTGAGCCTAGTATCGCCATTTGTATCGTGTACTGCCGAAATTGCATAATTACCATAAGGCAAGTTACTAAAGGTAAACTTAGCAGCTCCTTTAACAATTGGCGTACATTTAGCAGCTTTTAATGCCGAACCTTTTCCACCATCTGGAAATCCTGTTTGCCCATTAAATAAATTGATACATATCTGCCCTTTTGAACTATTAATATTACTAAATTTAACTTCAAGACTGCCACTATAAGCTGCTGAGACAGGTTTTGTCTGCACAGCTAGAGCCGTCACTGTGAGCAGCCCAAAGGCACAGATAACTTTTTTGAAATCGATCATGATTTAATTAGTGTTTGGATGTTTAGTTGGATTAAGTAAAGCACTCTAATTATTCGTGTGAGATAGATAACAGCTAAAATTATTCAGTGTTTTTCACGAGTCTACCGTCCTCCATATTAATGATTCGATCGGCAATATCCAAAATTCGGTTATCATGTGTCACCATCAGAATTGTACAGTTTTGTTCTTTTGCCATCCCTTGCATCAAATTCACAATTTCGCGTCCAGTTTGACTATCCAAAGCGGCTGTCGGCTCATCAGCTAATATCAATTGAGGATTACTAACTAGTGCTCTGGCGATCGCCACCCGTTGCTTTTGTCCACCGGAAAGACTAGCTGGATAAGCATTGATTTTTCCGCCCAAACCAACTGCATTTAATATATCCGCTGACCTAGCTTTCGCCGCTCTTTTACTGACTTTTTCATGCAATTCAACAGACATTTGAACATTCTGCTGTGCTGTCATAAATGGTAAGAGATTATGCGCCTGAAAAATGTAGCCAATGTGTCTACGAGTCTGAACTAGCTGTAACTCTTGGGCACCTTGCAATTCTTGTCCGACACATTTCAGCCGTCCTTCTTGCACCGATCTCAAGCCGCCAATTAGTGATAGCAAAGTAGTCTTTCCAGAACCAGAGTGTCCAGTCAGGATGACTATTTCACCGTGATCGACAGTTAAATTAATATTATGTAGAACTTGTTTTTTCAAGCTCTTCTTACCGAAAAAATGATTTAATCCTCTGACTTTTAGTAATGCCATAAATATCATCTCCTAGAATATATCTGCTGGATCTGCATCTTGAAGCTTGCGAACTGCTGTCGCTCCAGAAATCAGACACATTGCCAAAGTAGAAAC
The DNA here is from genome assembly GCA_025359915.1 of Chamaesiphon sp. 336R_metabinner_41. Taxonomy (GTDB): domain Bacteria; phylum Cyanobacteriota; class Cyanobacteriia; order Cyanobacteriales; family Chamaesiphonaceae; genus Chamaesiphon. The sequence goes on from JANYDE010000005.1 coordinate 25,842, forward strand.
AAAGACAACCACCGCTCGCTCTGTTGTCATGCCGATCGGTAGTAACGTCGCTTGCCTAGTAATTTCATATTGAACGATCGTAATCAAAAAGCCAGGAAAATATCCCAACACTGCAATCAAGAATGCTTGTTGAAAAACTATCTTTAACAGATATCGATGGCGATATCCCAACGCTTTTAATGTGGCGTATTCAGGAAGATGCTCGGAAACATTGGTGTAGAGAATCTGATAAACAACAACTATGCCCACCACGATCCCTAAGAACACACCCAAACTAAAAATAAACCCAATTGCGGTGCTACTTTGCCAATAATCTTTGTCAAAGTTAATATAATCAGCCTTGCTCAAAACTCGCACATCTGAAGGTAGATGAGATTGAAGTTTTGCCATAAAAGCCTTGACATCACAACCAGGCTTTAACTTAATTAACCCAACATTAATAAAGCCCTTATTCCGAGTATTCACAATCCTCAGAAAATTCAAGTGACTAGTCAGAATATTGCCATCAGAACCAAACGAAGTCCCTAAACTAAATAGTCCAACTACATGAGCCTTAGTATTCGATCCTTCCGATCCAATCTCAGTAATTACCTCCTGATTCTTCTGAAAATCACTGACAATCGGCCCAAATTCTTCTCGTGATTCTCGATCGAACAAAATCCGCCCCGACAGATTCAGATCTGGTATCTTGTCGTTAATTTCTGGAGAGATAAAAGCTGGATACCGCGTATCAAAACCAATCACCAAGATGTTTCGCCAATAATTAAGGCTCTCGGGATTTTTCCACTGAGCAAAACCCAAATAAATCGGCGTAACAAAATCAACTTCTGGAAAAGCCATTGCTTGCCCCAATCGCCGTTCGGTAAAGGCATCCATCGCAATCAAAGAAGTCGATCGCGGACTAATTAGCACGCAATCGCCATTCAGTGACTCATGAAATCTCACAGCACTATCAAATAAAGCATCGCGAATCCCAAATTGCATAAATACAATCACAACAGCAAAAATTACCCCTGACAAGGCGATCGCAAGTCGAAGTTTTTGATGTTTAAGTTGTAACCAAGCTACGGGGAGTCTTTGAAACATTTTTACATTATTGGATAGAAGAAGAGATGGGAGATAATTACTTATTACTTATTACTTATTACTTATTACTTATTACTTATTACTTATTACCTGTATCAATCGCCACATTCACCTGTAAATTGGTGAGGTTACTAACTTTTTTACTATCTGCTGGATTCAGGCGAATTTTGACCTGCACTACACGCACATCGGCTTCCTTGACTGGATCTGTCCCCAAGGTATTGGGAGTGCCAATTTTGATGCCGACTCGATCGACTACACCCGTCAACGTCCCGATCGATTTATCCGCCCGAATTACTACCTTTTGCCCCTGCTGGACACGGGCAATATCGGTTTCATAGATATCCGCACTGACATACATTTGCGATGTATTCCCCAGTTCAGCGATCCCCTTTTGCTGATGGATTAGCTCCCCTGGCCAAGTATTAATTTTTAGCACCCGCCCATTTATCGGCGAATGTACATAAGCCTGAGCCAGATCAGCCTGGGCTTTCTTCACCGCAGCACGGGTAGAAATCAACTCCTGAGTTGCCAATTGGACATCCACCGGACGAACTTCCGAAATCGCATCTCTGACCCCCGCAGTCGCCGCGATATCGTTATTAAGCGTATTAATAATTCGCTGCAAATTGGACTTTGCTTCTCGAATCTGTTGCTGTCTGGTATTGACAATTCGCTCAAAAGATGATTTAGCTTGAGCTAGTCGTTCCTGGGAAGTTGCTTTCGTCAGACAGACATTATCTCGCTGTGACTTGGAAATTACCCCACCATCTTCTAAAGTTTCATAGCGTTCGCATTCTTTACTCGCATTAGTCAGCTCGGCTTTAGTCTGAAGGATTAGGGCTTCTTGAGTACTCCGTTCCCCTTCTAATTGCGCCTGGAGATTGGCAATTGTCGCTTGTTGAGTATTAATCTGTCCTTGCAATTCCGCCTTAGAACTGCGATATTTTGCCTCCTGCGCTCTAATATCTCCAGTCTTAGAACCCGCTTTGACTTGTGCTAACTTCGCCTCCGCAATTTTGACACCCTGCTGGGTTTGCGCCAAAATTGCTTGGAGCCGATCCCGATTATCCAGTACCGCCACCGTTTGCCCCTTATGAATCAAATCTCCTTGGCGGACTAATAACTTGTCAATCCGATTCCCCTCTAGAAACGCTGGTGCGGAAAGTAAAATCGATTCCCCCTGGGGTTCGATAAAACCCAATGCTGAAATCAATGGGGACTTTTTAGCGGCTATGACTGGACTTACCGCAGTAGCTGAACGAGGTGCAACGGAATTAGCTAATGTGTACAGAACTAATCCCACTCCACCTAGAGTCAACACCCCCAGCCCAAACAGCAGTCGCCAGTTAAATAAACCACCTTGCCGTTGCTTAGGTTGTAGCTCTGAAGTCAGCAGTATTGATGTCGAGTTATATCCCGATAGCGCGGCAGAAAAGTCACTGTGCTGAATTGATGAATCCGTATATCTCGACAAACCAGGCGTAACAAAGATCTCCTGAGGATCGATAGCCCGTTCTAATAATGGAGTGTGGAACTCTGATAAATCGGCAGATATGACCACATCGTTGCTCTGAGCTATTAACAATCGATCCCACGCACGAGCAACGATCTGCGGGTTTGCGCCTGTCAAACACACAATAAAATCAATCGGAATATTCCGAGACTGATTAAACCCAAACCTTTCACACAGCATCTTTAGAAAAGAGGTGGTGCGTTTGAGCGCGTCCTTCTCTTTCCAAAAGTACAGCATTCGATCGATATCAGCTTGACGGTGCTTAATTGCGGCCTGACGATCGATCGAGCCTGATGGCTCCTCCAACTTGACATCGCCGATACTATAGCATTCAGTAACTTCTCGATCAAAAGACCCACCAATCGCCGAACCTGGAGTAATAAACTCGGCATGACATGCTTGTTTAATCAGCAAAGCAGTCGATGGATTTTCCTCTAGAACTAGGATTTTCCCACTTTTAATTCCGGCTAACCCGTCACTATTTAAATTGCTGTTGGTGTTTAAGAGCATGTTGCTTCAAATTTCGCGTTCAATGTCACCTTTCGAGATCGATCGTTGAGGACTTATCTTTTGTTACATTAGTTAGTAGATTTACTTAACTTGTCGTATATACAACAAGTTAATATAAAACTTGTTGATTAGCAATGCATGTCATATACTATACTCAACACACTGAGATTGTCAATTGTAGAACCTAAGCTGAATGTCGCTTTCCCATACTATTCTCACGTTTCTAGCTGAAGCCCCACATACTGGCTACGACCTGAGCAAAGACTTTGAAGATGCAGTTGGTTTTTTTTGGAAGGCTAGCTCTCAGCAAATTTACCGAGAGCTAGGCAAAATGGAAAGCCAAGGTTGGGCTATTTCTGAAGCGGTTCCCCAACAGGGAAAACCAGACAAAAAGCTCTATCACATTACTGATATCGGTCGCCAAGAATTGGAGAAGTGGTTTGAGCTATCTTGCAACCCAACCGCAATTCGTGAAGATCTACTCGTCAAGGTGCTGGCAGGGGTACATATTCCCCGACCGACGCTGATTCGACAGATCAAAGAACAACGCGCTTTTCATCAAGAGCAACTTGATTGTTTTTTAGAAGTAGAAGAACTTTTTCTCAGAGCTATATATCCCGAAGATCGGCTCAAATTTCGCTACCTCACCATGCGGCGCGGTATTCGCTATGAAACTGAATGGGTCGAATGGTGTACCGAAGTTTTAGCCGAAATCGATGTCTAGATCCCCGATAGAAACCCCCATTAAAATCATCATCGATCTAAATAAAACTATGAACATAACTAATAAACTTGCTCTCGATCCCGTAACTCAAGTCCCACAGATCGATGCTTATATGCGTTATGCACTAATTGCTGCCGAGGAAATGGTTGGGAAGCAAGCATTGGAAATTATGCTACACAAAAACGGGATGCAGCGATTTATCAGTAATTATCCACCGGATAAAATTAAACTCAGCACCGATTTTACACACAAAGATTATGCCAATCTCTGTACCGCTTTGATCGAATTTTATGGAGAGGCTGGCAAAGATGAATCGATTCGGTTCGGACGAATTGCAACTAAGCCTGCACTAGCCAAACAGGGTGTTTTTTTTAATGTTGCATCACGAACTGCAATTAAATTTTTACCATTGTCATTACAGATTAAAACTGTATTGGAAAGTATCAAAAATGACTTAGAAAAACTCTACAAAGAAATCGACCATGATGTCAGTGTGAGTATTGAAGATCGTGGCGACAAATGGGCGTATATCGATCGATCTTGTGCTTTATGTGCCGGAAAAGAAACTGATGTGCCCATCTGCTGGGGGTGGGTTGGCACACTCTCAGAATCTTTAAACTGGCTGACGGGAAAAGAGTTTGAAATCGATCAGGTGGAATGTCGGGCGATGGGAGAAAAAGCCTGTGTCTGGGAAATCTGTAAAACCGCCAAAAAATAATCTTACGCCAATTTCGCCACTAGTCGATCGAGTCCCCAATTCCCAACCCTTATCGAATCTACAATCCATAAACCCGAATCGTCAAATATATCTAGAGATGATAGGCGGGTTCGATTATCTACACTAGATTTTGCGATCGAGACAAACTAGCCAAGAGTAATAACATCAGGATAAGCAATTATCTTCTCATCTGCCGTTAATAAAGGAATTCCTGAAATTATCGAAGTTGCCACAATAATTTGGTCGGCGGGATCTTTATGAAAACCTGATAATTGGGTCGATTTAATAATGATTGGGATGGTTAGATCGATCGACATCAAATTTGGGTGAGACAAGGCTATTTCTAACCAATCTTCAATCGGAAATTTCAACTCTAACTTTCCGTACTCTACCAATTTAGAACGATCGAGCCATCTGCCATCACGATCGATCGAATTTTATAAGCATTCATAGATATCCAGTTGGTTGAACCTGCAACTATACAATCATTTTAGCCGTTGGCGTAGCCTCTCCGCTAGGAGAATCGATCGTCCATCATCGAGTCCCCAAATCCTCACCCTTATCGAATCTACAATCCACAAACCCAAATTGTTGAACATATCTAGAGAGGATGGGCGGGTTCGATCGACATCAACCTGTACAATTCAATATCTCTAGCATAAACCCGCCTCTACAGATCCTAAAATAAGATAGAAGCCGAACACTATAAAATATCGATCGCCGCTATTTTTGCACGCTCAAGAGCGATCGTGCTATCTAACTCTTGAGCTGTTAGTTTTTCGATGTCAAATCAACCTTATAGAAAGAACCCTAGCTATTGAGGTGGTGGAGATTCGCGGGAAATATTCTGTGGACCTGACAATAAGCAAAACCAATCTTTGAAACTATTTTGAAAACAGATCCCTTGTTGATTTGGGAAATTAGTTGACAGACAATTTCGCTTTTCCTGAACGGCTGCTGTAGTACGACCGCAGAAATAGCTGTTATAACTACCACGAATATCGTATACGGGTCGCTCCATATCGAGAGCGAGACTACGTGAGTTGGCTGCCCGAGATACATCTCCAATTGTTGCCCGCCGAGGCTTGGAGGCGACTTGTATTTTAAGATCGGTGACAAAACTAATCTTGTAACTATTTTCACTAAAAGCTTCACCATCTTCTACATGACAAGTAAAGTACTTCTCTGCTTGCCTAGCAGTAATTGCGCCTGTTTGTGGTTCCGATCTCGATGGACAAGATTGAGGTACTCGCGATGTTCCATACCCCAGATCTTGAGCAGCAAGATTGGTAGTTGTAGATAGCGCAAATGCAGTCAATCCAGCGACTCTAAAGATTAATTTTAAGTTCATGAAAGGTATATTTTTTTGTTGGTCAGAAGTGCAGACATGGCACAGCATACATATAGCCGGACAAAATGAAATATGTAGCTTTGGATATTCTATTCTAAAAAGAAAGGAATTTACCTCAGTACATTCGCTTGAACTCCTCCCAATTCACCCTACACAGATCCGCGCTACCATAGATAATCGCCCAAACAATCCGAACCAGAGGCAAAATCGTGGCAGTTGCAGTAGATAGTCTCATTACTCCTGAAATCCTCAAACCCGCGCGTTACCTCGGTAACGAACTCGGTGCGGTGCATAAACCGTGGGAGAGTGCGACAGT
>JANYDE010000083.1 GCA_025359915.1 Chamaesiphon sp. 336R_metabinner_41
AAATTCCCCTAATACCTAAAGCCTAATACCTAAAGCCTAATACCTAAACCCTAATCCCGAAAGCCTAACTTAATGATTAATTAAGTTTTCCACTACAGAAAAACTGCTATGTTTTTAGAGACTAGAGAACTTTAATCTACTTATTTACGTCTAGATTGCCATAGCACAAAAATCGGTCCCAGCTAAGACTTTGCTGCATCTGCGTATCTTTCATCAATCCATCCACTCATCTTCATGTCGATCTTTTTTGTAGATCTCTTGCGGAAATCAAGCATCAGGATGTGAAGATTAAATCAAATAATGTGGAAAAGTTTTACCAGCCACTTGTAAAAGGAGTTAAATATAAACTCATGCCTAGTGTTAAAACTCGAACGATCGCTCAACCCAGATCTACCGGAGATACGGTGCGTACCTACCTCCACGAAATTGGTCGCGTTCCATTGCTCTCCCACGAGCAAGAGATTTGCTACGGTAAGCAAGTGCAACAAATGATGCGCCTACAAGAGGTCAAGGAGAGCCTAGAACAGACCTTAAGCCGTCCGCCGACTAAAACAGAGTGGGCGTGCAAATCTGACCTAGTAGAGACCGAACTCGATCGAATCTTACTCTTGGGACATCAAGCCAAGCAGAAAATGATCGAAGCCAATCTGCGGTTGGTAGTAGCAATTGCCAAAAAATACCAGAAGCGCAACCTCGAATTTCTCGACTTGATTCAAGAGGGTTCGCTCGGATTGGAACGGGGAGTCGAAAAATTTGATCCCACCAGAGGCTATAAGTTCTCAACCTATGCCTACTGGTGGATCAGACAAGCAATCACCCGTGCCATCGCGCAACAAGGTCGATCGATCCGATTGCCCATTCATATTACCGAAAAACTTAACAAAATCAAAAAAACCCAGCGGGAATTGTCCCAACAACTAGGGCGCAGTGCCACCTCGGGGGAAATTGCCGTCGCGCTAGAACTCGAACCCGCACAGATTCGGGATTATCTGAATATTTCTCGTCAGCCAATCTCGCTTGATGTGCGCGTTGGCGATCATCAGGACACAGAACTCTCGGAACTACTCGAAGATGGTGGGATTTCTCCAGAGAAATACACGATGCAACAATCACTCCGCCACGAACTCCAACTTACCCTCGCCGAACTTACCCGTCAACAACAGGATGTGATTAGTTTGCGCTTTGGATTGGAAGGTGGTACGGAGCTATCCCTAGCCAAGGTGGGGGAAATCCTCAATCTCAGTCGCGAACGGGTGCGGCAACTAGAACATCAAGCTCTCTCCCACTTCCGCCGTCGCCATAGCAGTTTCCGCGATTATGTAGCAAGTTAGGGCATTCGACCCATTTGTGTAATATTCGCTGTGCAGAATCGATCGAGCGTTAGAAAATATAGTAGGGGCAATTGATTAATTGCTCCTACTGTATTTTTTACCTCAATTTTTGATGGATTGAAGTAGTAATAATCAATGTCTAATTTTGTTGCAAAATAGTTTTAGATGCCAATAACTATTAGATACTAATAAGTAGATAGCTTCTAAAGTTGATCAAAAAGAATGTAAGTATATTTTCGCTTGCTCTCCAACTAATTACTTATATTTAAGATAGGCAATTAGCTAGAAAATACCTAGTATCGATCGACAGAACAAAGCTAGATTAAAACGTCGAGTCATCCCCTGTTATTTTTGCTACTAACACCATAAATTATTGTTCGAGAAGGGGGTTGGTGTTTATGATATTTACCACATTCTTACAATTTGGCTGCGCTCACCGCAATCAGTCCATCTGCAACAGCAAACAACGCTGGATCACTAGTGTAGCAATCGCGGTGTTAGTAACCCTTTCTGGTAAGATGACGGCCATAGCGGAGAAACCCAATCGATTAAGTGTAGCTCCAACTGCAAACGGAGTATACCTTTATGGTGAATCTAGCAAGCCTGATGTTGTGGGCAAAGAATATATTATTTTTGAAACTATCGGTACCAAAACGATTGGTGCTTTCTACCTACCTCGATCGGAGTTTAGTTGCTTTTATGGTCAATTCAAAGGCTCGCGGTTGAGTGTGACCTTAATTGATGCACTCGATCAACAGAAGTACTATTATACTCTTTTGCTCAATCCCAACGGTTTGACAGCTAGCAAGCATCCAATGATGGGCGCACCCACATATCAACCGCTCGGAAAGATTAGTAATAACGATCTACGGATCTTAGCTGCTTGCAAGTTACAACTTCCAACCCATCAATAGTGATGTACTTAACGACAGTTTAGTCGATATCGATCGATTGTGGCCCTTGTTGTTTACTTGACTCAGTTTGGTTGCTAGTCGGTGTAAATCCTGCCTCCTTTTCTAGCCACGTTTTTACAGGATCATCAGTCAGATTGAGCCGGAGTACGCCAGAAATAAAACCACTGCAAAAGGCTACTGGTTCTTTTGCTAGTTCTTTTAGAATAGGAGTCAGTTCGTTAAAAAGCATAAGTATCGATCGAGCTAATCTGGAGAATATCTGCTGCTTCGATTTTAGCGTGTCTTGATCGTGGATAGTTGTCGGTTGGATTTGATTCTTTAGCCCAATATCTCTAGAGCTATCGATCTGTTTCAGTGTCAACTTGAGATTTAGGTTTAAGTCTAGCTTTAGCTTTGACGTTGGGTTTCGGTGGTTTGGGAGTGTCTAGATTTGGATCTTCAGCCGCCGCTGCCGCTGCTGCTTTATCGATATTGCCAGCTTTCACCCAGCCTTGGAGATTGTCCGGCTGTGACTGAATCAACACCCACTGCTTATCCTCACTAGTTTTAATGATCGCAACTTTGGCATTAAATGCTACGCCACCAACTTTTTCAGCACTAGAATCAGGTTCTTTCTTAAGGGATAGTCCATCTTTCCACAGCACTTTGGCATCATAGGATTCAGGTGGGAGCTTTTCGGGCGCGTCGGAATTTTTTGGATCTTTGGCAACTGGTGACTGAGTTGGTTTCGCTGTTACAACGGGCTTGGGTTTGGCTTTAGCTGCTATTGATTTACCACCATCACGCTCTTCCGCAAATATGGGTTTGGGTGGACGGGCACTCATCTGAGTGATGAAGAAATAATAGCCTGCCGCACCCAAGATGCCGAACAATCCAATTAATCCAGTTAAAATACCGATGAGTAATTGCAGAGATTTTATTGCGCCGTTCATGGTTTAGGTGTTAGGTATTAGGTGTTAGGCTTTAGGGGTTTAGAAATGAGTCTTGATTGGTTAGGGCTTAGAAAAACGCTTGCGTTTTAAAACCTAAAGCCTACAGCCTAGCCGCTAACTTGTCTTGAGGCTAATCTTGCTTTGCCAGAGTTTGCCCAGTCTTGGAGAAATTGGATTTGGGCTTGGGCTGTGACTGCGAGGGGGATCATTTGACTGGCTGATTCTAGAATATCATCAGTGGTGAAATCGCGGTTCTGACTAAAGCCGATGTGCATGGCTTCGATCAGAGTTTGTTCGATTTCCGCGCCTGAGAAATCGGGTGTTTCGTATGCTAATCGATCGAGATCATAACTCGCAAGGTTATGGGGACGAAGTTTAGTGAGGTGGACGTTAAAAATTGCCCGACGTTCCGCTCTGGTGGGTAGTCCGACAAAGAAGATCTCGTCAAATCGCCCCTTGCGGAGCATTTCAGCGGGAAGTGAATCGATATTATTCGCCGTTGCAACTACAAAGACGGGGGAAGTTTTCTCCGTCAGCCAGGTAATAAATGTCCCAAATACCCGACTCGCTGTACCTGCATCGCCTTTGCCATCAATACCCGCGAAAGCTTTATCGATTTCATCGATCCACAACACGCAGGGAGCAAGAGCTTCCGCGAGTTGGATCATTTGTCGAGTCCGCGATTCTGATTCACCCACCAATCCCCCAAATAATCGTCCGACATCCAACCGTAATAGCGGTAAATACCAGTGATGGGAAATAGCTTTAGCTGTAAGAGATTTACCAGTGCCCTGAATTCCGACCAGGAGTAGCCCTCTGGGATACGGAAGACCATATTGACGCGCTCGATCGGAAAAAGAACCACCACGGCGCAGCAACCAGTCTTTGAGGTTATCTAATCCACCAATATCGGTAATCTGTTCCTTGGCGGGATAGAAATCGAGGATTTGGGTTTGGCGGATCGTTTGGCGTTTTTCGGCGAGAACTAATTCTACATCATCGGGACGGATCTCGCCGTGGGTGGCGATCGCCCGAGCTAATACGCGCCGAATCCGATCTACAGATAATCCTTGACAGGCGCGGATCAGATCGTCTAATTGTTGGCTGCTGAGGTGATTTCCAGTAGCATTAAGCAATCGATCGATCTCGACTTTGATTTCGCTAGCTGTCGGGAGCGGAAATTCTAAAATGACGATCGCTTCACTCAGATCGCTAGGGATGATAATCTGGGGCGAGAGGATGATGATATTTTTCGGTTCAGATTTGAGTTTGCGGGCAAGATTCCGCAGCTTCCGCGCTACCGAAACATCTTCGAGAAAGCGGTGATAATCACGGAGGATAAAGATCCCCGAAATGTCGGGACTGAGATTGTCGATAAATTCTAACGCTTGCAGGGGATTGCGTTTACCATAGCCCTGATCGTTGGGATTGCCCTGATAACCATCCACAAAATCCCAGATATAAATCGGCCGATTTCCTTGCTGCTGGGCAACTTTGGAGATCGATCCTTCCACTCGTTCTTCTTCGGTGGTGGGAATATAAATTAAGGGATATCGCGCCCGTAATAGTAGTTCAAATTCTGTACTAAAGGTCATATTTCGGTAGCGAAGTGCTTCGGCTCAGGATTGCCCATGACAAACCACAAAAAGGTATGCATATCGAGTAATTGTCTCACTCCATATACTCCTTCATTTCTTCTAAAGGCTGATCAAAATCATTTGACATCCAGACTAGTCCCTTCTCACTACCAAACTTTGGACGAGGTTTGACTGATGCTATCGGTGTGAATTTGATTGTGGGACGATCTCCATTGAACAAAATTACTTCTTCACCATTAATGGCAGCTTCCATTAGCTCGTTCAGTTTGGTTGCAGCTTCCGTGACAGATACTTGCATCGTTTTAGCTCCGTTCTGACTACACCTTAATTGTACGGGATGAAAATGTCGATCGAACCTTTTTTCGATCGTTTCTGGAATTGCCCAGACTGGTATTGTAGCTGGAACTAGACGAAAACTCGTTCGGTATGTAACCCTGCATCTACTTCATTCCGAGCAGTTGCCATTAGGTAGTCGCGACTCACACTCAAGTCCACTACCCATTTGCACCATTTAACATGTCTGATTCTGCCCAATCAATTTATCGATTCATTGCCTATACCAGTTGCGTCATCTTACTCGGCAGTCTCGCCGCGTGCAATTCTGGAACTAACAAATCATCTGCGCCAACTAGTGCGCCCAACCAAACAGCTAATAAACCAGCTCCTAGTGTTGCTAACTCGCAAGTAGGAAAGCTAGAAGGTCTCACGGGTAGCGTGATGGATTCGTCTACACCGCCTGAACCACAAGCTAAACGGGCATCACAGTCAGAAGAAGTAGCTACTAGCGAAAGCTACAAATCGATCACTGATCATCAATTTTACACTGCCGATCGACAACCACTATCAACTTTCTCGATCGATGTCGATACTGCGAGTTATAGTAATGTCCGACGATTTATTAATGAAGGACAATTGCCGCCCAAAGATGCCGTGCGAATCGCGGAAATGGTGAATTATTTCCCCTATGATTATCCCCAACCGACGGGAGATAAACCCTTTTCGATTAATACTGAAATTGCCACCGCCCCGTGGAATCCGCAGCACAAACTCGTGCAAATTGGGTTGCAAGGGAAGAAGATTAGGATGGAGAAATTACCACCAAATAATTTAGTCTTCCTGCTCGATGTTTCCGGTTCGATGAATGACCCGAATAAACTGCCCCTGCTCAAAGCTTCACTCAAGTTATTAGTTAATGAACTTCGCCCGATCGATCGAGTCGCGATCGTCGTTTATGCTGGTAGTGCTGGATTAGTTTTGCCCTCCACACCTGGAAATCAGCAAGATAAAATTATTGCCGCGTTAGATAAGCTGGAAGCGGGTGGTTCTACGGCTGGTGGAGAAGGGATTATTCAAGCTTATCAAGTAGCGCGGGAGAATTTCCTCAAAGCTGGTAATAATCGGGTAATTCTGGCAACAGATGGAGATTTCAATGTTGGCGTTAGTAGCGACGATGGTTTAGTTAAACTGATCGAAAAAGAACGTAAGAGTAATATCTTTCTCACTGTGCTTGGTTTGGGAATGGGAAATCTCAAAGATGCCAAAATGGAACAATTAGCTGATAAAGGTAATGGTAACTATGCCTATATCGATAATTTGATGGAAGCCAAAAAAGTGTTGGTAAAAGAATTTGGCTCAACCTTATTGACGATCGCCAAAGATGTCAAAATCCAAGTTGAATTCAATCCCAAGCAAGTGCAAGCATATCGTCTGATTGGCTATGAAAATCGTGTCCTAGCGAACAAAGACTTCAAAGATGATCAAAAAGACGCTGGTGAACTTGGAGCCGGACACGCCGTTACAGCATTATATGAAGTGATTCCGATCGGTGTGAAAACCAATCTCAAGTTTGCAACACCTAATGCCCAAACTGCGGCAGATAAAGAGACTCAAATTGCCGTGAATAGCAATGAGTTGATGCAAGTCCGATTACGGTACAAAGCTCCCAAATCTGATACGTCCCAACTTTTAACTGGTAAGATCGATAATACTGTCAGTAAATCGATTAGCACTGCTTCTAATAATCTGAAGTTTGCGGCTGCTGTTGCTGAATATGGGATGAATTTACGCAATTCACCTTATAAGGGTAGTAGCGATTTTGGCAGTGTTTTAGAGTTGGCAAGTCAAGCGAAAGGCGCGGACTTAGATGGTTATCGGGCGGAGTTTATCCGGTTGGTTGAGAAGAGTAAGTTTCTTACTCGATCTTAGAGATTATTATCTTCAAGCCATAGGTAATTCTCTCTAATCTCTTTTGTAAAGTCTATGATATAAGCACAAATTGTTTGAGTTGATGTGTAGATCTTTACCCCACCCCAACCCTCCCCTTATTAAGGGGAGGGAGCAAAAGTCACCCTTACAAGGGTGATTTAGGGGGATCTCTACCAATATCGATCGTCATAAACATCGTTTCAGATAAGTTAGTCGTTCATAAAACAAATCGGATTGCGATATGAATAATCACAACCAAAACTTACCAAATTTAGTATCACAAGGATATCAGATCGATCGAGTATTAGGTCAAAATATAAATGGTGGTAGAGTTACCTATTTAGCTCAAGATCTCAATTACGATCAACCTGTTGTCATCAAACAGTTTCAATTTGCCACAACTGGCAATACCTGGAGTGATTATGATGCCTATCAACGTGAAGTTGATCTGCTCCAACAGATCGATCATCCCCGCATCCCTAAATATTTAAGTTCGTGGGAAACACCGACTGGTTTTTGTTTGGTGCAAGAATATAAATCGGGGATGACATTGGCAAATTCAGGACGAGAATTTACACTTGTTCAGGTGAAACAAGTTGCTGTCGATATTTTAGAAGTATTAATTTATCTACAGCAACAGCAACCACCAATTATTCATCGCGATCTCAAACCAGAAAATATTCTTATCGACGATTTCAATGTATATGTAATCGATTTTGGTTTTGCACGTAGTAATAATAGCGATCTAACTGCTAGCAGCACGATTAAAGGGACTTTGGGCTTTATGCCGCCAGAACAGTTATTCAATCGCCCACTCACTAAAGCTTCAGATTTATATAGCTTAGGTGTAACTTTAGTCTGTTTATTAACAGGGCGTAAATCGACAGAGATCGATCGACTAATCGACCATAATTATCGCCTCGATCTGCGATCGCATTTAAGTCATTTACCGCTAAAATTCTTAGCTTGGCTGACCAAAATTACTGATCCTAATCCTGAATCTCGTTATCCTGATGCGCAGACTGCCTTAACTGCACTCCAAACACTCGACTCCATCAAACTTACACCTATTTCTCAGTCGAAATCGATCGGGTTAGGAGTACTTACAATGGTAGGATTACTCATAATTAATAAACATGCATCAATCAAACATCAATCGATTCAACCAGCAATATATCCAATCTCAATTGCACAACTGCAAGCCGAGCGAGGTTGTCCTGGCTGTAACTTAGCCGGAATCGATCTGCGGAATCTAAATTTACAAAGTTATGACTTTACTGATGCCAATCTAACTGGTGCAGATCTGCGCGATGCTGATTTACGCGGGGCAAGTTTGCGTGGGGCAGATCTCACGGATGCGATCTTGACTGGGGTGCATTTAGAGAGTACCGATCTACGTGGAGCTACACTACCAGATAGTAAGTTTTAGCTACGAAAAGTTAGCAAGATCAATAAAATTGAAAGCGATCCTCACAAGTTCCTCATCTCGATCGCCTAATATCAAGTTGTATAAGCTTCTAAATTCAGACTGGTATGAAAGATGAAAAATAACTTTGTTTTAGATGACAAGATTTGGATATCTGTGATTATCTCCTTACTAATGACTTTGCTAGTAATGTCTTGGACATACTATAGCTAGGAACTTCCATGTGCTGAATTGATTTAGCTCAACTCAGTATCGATCTAATCCCACATTTGCTATCTTTGTGCCGTGATCATGCTTCATCCACCGATAAGAAACAAGATTTAAAAGAATACCAATCAAAACTAAAATAGTCATCAATGCAATTTGATACCAGGCGATCGGTGTAACTAATAAATCAGCAATGAGGTGAGAAAAATTCAGAAAAGAATAGATGACAGTCAACCAGAAGTGACCGATCCGATAGCCTTTACTATCTGTAAAAGTAGTCAGAACGATTGCGCATAGCGGCGGCACAAAGAACAGCAGCATTAACCACAAAATCCAGGAAATATTTTGAGGATCGTGAGAATAAGCAATATTTTGGCCATGAAATAGTGGCATCAATCCTAGATCGGTATGAAATAGTAATGCGAGTAAAAAAGCTATCCAGAGAGCAGTAATTTGGTTAGAATAGTTTGGTTTCATTTTCGATATCTCTTTCAGAATCAACAGGTGGGTTCATTATATAAATTTCCATTGCCGATTGTATTTATAGATTAGTTGATAATTTTGAGGAACTTGTGAGGAAATATTTACTCGTTACATATTTTAAATTCTGTGGCGGGGCTAGTTGAAATTCAGATCTAAATCCTCACAAAGGCTTTTGTCGATCGATCTCCCAACTATTCTGCCATTACAGAGATTTTCATCCACATTACTGGAACAAAACTGGCTAACTCAAAAAACAGTTCTGATTTGTGATTGTACATATCTAATCCCAACAATCCAAGCTATGATAATTGAACATCAAGTAGTTCAGACTAAACTATTATTATCTAACTTTGACTGAATAAGCAGAATCAAGTCGGCAACTGTAATGCAAGTGAGATCGGTAAAATCGGCAAAGAAGTCTAACTGAAAAGTTTCAGACAAATCGATGTAAATGTTTGCTGCTTCTAGATAATAGATTAAGTCTTTATAACCAGTCTGATTTTGACGATGCTCAGCAAGTCGATCGATAAAATGGTGAAACTTAAATTCTAGATCGATCGCGTCTGGATCGATCTCTAAATTTCTCGCTAGGATCACTCTAACGATCTGATATATATCTAGGGTGCCACGTCGCATTATTTAACTCAATCTAGGTGATATATTTAGTTGAAAGTTGAAAGTTGAAAGTTAAAAGTTAGATTTACTCAAACTCTCTAGGTTGATTACAGTTATAGATGGAGAGTATCGACCATGACATTGGTATAATAGCTCAACCTGTTAGACTTATTACTAGGTCTAGAGTGTAGCAATTAGCTATTTGACTGATGCCTTGGACACCTTTACATAGTCAACTTCATCAATGCCTGATCGATCAACCGTTGCTGCCTAGTGGTGCAAATATCTTGCTAGCAGTGTCTGGAGGGCAAGATTCTCTCTGCCTGGGACAATTGCTCTGCGACTTGCAATCGCGCTGGCAGTGGCAGTTAGCAGTCGCTCACTGCGATCATGGTTGGGCGCAGGATGCCGGGATTGCCGATCGAGTTGCTCAAGTTGCCGATCGATGGATGTTAGCATTCCATTGTGAAACCACCACCAATTTACCAGAAACAGAGGCTGCGGCAAGGGAATGGCGGTACCAATCGTTAATCAGGATTGCCCAAACCACTGGAAGTACTTATATTGTCACCGCTCATACCCAAACGGACAGGGCAGAAACTCTACTCTATAATTTGATTCGGGGTGCAGGTGCAGATGGATTGTGTGCGATGTCTTGGCAACGGCAATTGACACCAGAAATTAGTTTAATTCGTCCATTGCTGGAAATTAATCGGCTCCAAACAGGTAAATTTTGTCAAGAATATCAATTACCTGTATGGGAAGACAATTACAATCATGATCTAAAATATGCCCGCAATCGGCTCCGGCTAGAGATTATGCCTCAATTAGCAGCCGATTTCAATCCCCAAGTCGAAAGCCATTTAGCTAATACTGCAGAACTACTACGTGCTGATGTTGAATATTTAGAGTCACTCGCACGAGACTGCTATCAGCAAGCAGTGGATGAACAGAGTGTGATCGTTGGGGAAGTCTGCATCTCGTGCAATCGAGTTATCCTTCAATCGATTCCGCTCTCGCTCCAGCGACGAGTCATCCGTCAATTTCTGACCAAAGCTTTGGGCAAGATGCCGACATTTAGTCAGATTGAAGATACAATTCCGCTGATTAATGCCCCAAATCGTACTCGGACTTCTACCTTTAGCCACGGATTAGCCGCTGAAGTTGCTGGAAAATGGATCGTTGTGCATTAGACTTTCTGTGTATAAAATTATACGATTAGCTCAACTATTGTAATCATTTGGCTTACATTTTGATTAAACAGCAAAAATTAGATAGGGAACAAGTTCTAGCACTTTACTATCTTATCAAGTATGAATAAATTGCGATCGATAACCTCAGCTAGTTACGAGATTTGTTAAGATGTCATGATTAACATCAACAATTGTTTCACCATTCGACGGATAAATAAACTTGGTAGAGTACTGATTCAATGAGCTGATGAGTTTGAGATTTTAGTTAATCCTATATTTGTCCTCACTTACTCAGATCAACTTAATTAATCTTACATCTTGCACCAATGCATAGATAGCATTACTGCCATAACGCCTGGGTACCCATGAAGCGGCGTTTTTATTAGGGGGTTCCCCCCGAATAAAAAAACGACAAGACAGGGCACCCCTACAGGAGACTTGTGCAAGTGTGCCCTTCATAGATAAGATACGATGATTTAGCCGCCTAGTTTCTGTTCGACACCTTCCGTCTGAAACTTCATCTGTGCCCAAGTCAACTGCTTCACCTTCTCCACGTCACCCTTGCTTGCAGCATCCTTCAGATCTCGTTTCTCGTGGGCGATAGCTATCGCCTCCTCCTTTGAGCGGGAACTACTATCAAAACACTTCTCTAGGTTTTCAAACACCCCCCGCCGCGATTTAGTTGCGTGTTGGCGTTCCGTATCGAGTAATTTTGCCATCAATTCTAGATGCATGGCATCCTCACTACAGATTTCTTGCAAAATCGACCATTCATCATTACCTAATAGTTTCTTTTCCTGAACCCGCGTATCTTTAAACGGCTTGCCCATGACTTCTTCATAGATGCGCGGTAAACTATCATCAAATTCGTGTTTCTCTTCTAACCAAATCCGTCTAATTTCGCCTAACTCTTCCTCCGTAATCAGGGTGATATCTTGCATATCTAGTGGTGCCGTCTGCCGAATTTGCATCTGCGCCTCTAATACTCGTCGCAACCAATGTTCGCGCCAGAATTTAGTATATGGCCCAGGAATTGGCACCACTTCTGTTGTGTTTTTATTTTCTTTAGACTTACGTTCAAACAGTTCAACTTTACCATAGATCCGACGAAAATCTCGCTTATCTCGATCGTCATAAATATCCAATTCATTCCGAATATCTAACAACGGTTGCAACCATTCTTTATCCTCATCATTTTGAATCATCGCCTCCATCGATTTGTCTTTACTCACCAGTGTACATACCCAACAACCAAACCGAGAATCACCACAACTAGGTGTAGATGTATCAACAACCAATGGACATTCATTATCCGCAGTTGCCCCACGATAGAGCGTGAATAAATCCTGATTATTACCACCCCAAGGATTGGGAAATTGCATCAGATACATCCACACCTCGTCAGTGCGCCAATCCTCGATCGGGCTATATATGAGAGAATTAGCTAAATTAGGATTAGGACTCAATCTATCTCTGACTCGGCCTACTTCATTCTTCTTTAAAACGGCGGCGCGAATAGTGCTTTCACTTTTGCGGACACCTAAAACAACAATTGTTTCACCATAAACTCGCAGAATATTGCGAACAAATTGATTGACAGGCTTGATTTTCATCCGTTCCGTACACCACCGAAATCCATGCCGTGGGGCTGGATAACCTTTGCCCATCAAGCAAGACCAAAATGAATCTTTAGCTGGAGGGTGAAGTAAATGCGGCTCAAATGGCATTGACATTGATTCAGCCGCAGCCTTTAATTGTTTCATCGATCGATCGACCCAAACTGATACAATCGGATTCTCGACCAATGTATCTGTGGTCATCACATAAATTTTTTTGTGTCGCCGCTCGACGGGTAAAGCTTCAATTGCTGTCCAAATCAACTGTAAGATTGTTGATGAATCCTTGCCCCAAGAAATGCCTAATATCCACGGCACACTATCACTCAGATACAAAGTTTGGATCTCTTTAGTCAGTTCGTCGATATGTTCTACTAATTGGGCTAAATTTCTTGATGAAGCTGCTGCGACTGGAAGACTGCTCATGATGATAATTATTGTATTCTGAAATTTATTAAGCTTTAAATTTATTTTGTCGATGCCATTCGAGTGCTTCTAATCTTGGAAAGTACTGTTCTTTACTAGGTAGTGAGATAGACTCATGATGAAAATCTTTCATCGACCTAGCATATGGCGAATCATCATCTAAATCTCCGGCAACTAAGATCTTATAATTATCATCGATAGTAAACCAACCTAAATCGAATGCCCAATGATGATTCTTACACAGAGATAATCCATTATCAATTTTGCTATCCCCAAACTCAGCAAAATGTTTAATGTGGGCACCATCAACAATATTCTGTGTAGGGTTCCTGGTAATTCTTAATTGACAGAAGGCACATCTATAATTATAAGCATAGACAACTGATTTCCGAAATAAAGAATTCCTGACGACAGATTTACGCCAGACAACTTTAACATCAGCATCGAGGTTTTCTAATTCTAATCGATCTATTCGCTCTAACTTTTGATTGATATCTAATAAATCACTCAATTCTGTTTGACTATCTGCCAACCAAGTCGCAACTAGAATATCTATCAGTACTTGTCTAGTCAATGGATCTTGAAGTAGAACGAACAATTCATCATCTAAATAAGCATAATCTACCAGCTCTTTTAACTTATTGGTAGTTTTGATTCTTACCCCATCAGGTAGTTTCTCAGCTTTAAGATGCCAAAATCCATCACGACGCAGATGAGTAAATGGATAATGTATTCCACGTTGGTGACCAGAATCAAATTCTACAAAACTATTCCAGTATCTATTAAATATCTCAATTAATTCATCGGATACCAAGATACGATTATTAACAATCGATCCTTGAGCTACAAGCTCTAGCACTGATAACAATAAGATTGGCTTGTGTGGAGATTTACCACGACTTTTATTGTTGTTAACATTGAGATTTGCAAAGCATTTACAGTAATAAGCTAAATCTTGCGGCTGAGGCTTTTCTATTAATTCACTCATGATATGACATCTTCTTTTCTCTGTGTCCTCTGCGCCTCTGCGGTTGTTTTAATTTTATTTATCTAAGCCTACTAGGATCGATTTATTTATCAGTATACAAGCAAAGCATCAATCTGTTAAGTTTTTAAAAACCTTTGCCAAGTCTGGACAGGAAGCTGTTAGTCTAGTTGCTGCAACCCCATAGGTAAGAGCGATGACAGATAAATTGCAGCCCCAATTCGCCGAAATCCTTGCCCTCATCAAAACCGCTCAAAATTACGTCATTGCCACCAGCAACCAAGAACTGATCAAATTGTATTGGAGCATTGGTAAATATATCAGTGAACGCTTGAAAACCAGCGACTGGGGACAAAAAACAATCGAGCAACTCGCCACATTCATCCAAACTCAAGAACCTGGCATCAAAGGATTTGAACGGCGTAACCTATACAGAATGCGCCAATTTTACGAAACCTACCCCGACGCTGAAATTGTGTCAGCAGTGCTGACACAATTAAACTGGACTCATCATTCAATTCTGATGTCGCGCTGCAAAACTGAAGCCGAGCGGCTATTTTACACCCAGCTCACCACCACAGAAAGATATACCACCCGCGAACTCGAACGACAAATCAATAGTGGTATCTTTGAGCGTACCCTACTCGCAGATGCCAAACTTCCACTAGCAACCCAATCACAGCCACAGAGACTGGCGGGAGTCTTTCGCGATAGCTACATTCTCGATTTTCTCAATCTGCCTCCCAGCCACTCGGAAAACGACCTTAAAACAGCTTTGATTCTGTGTCTCAAAGACTTTATCCTCGAACTCGGGCGTGATTTCTCCTTTATGGGGCAGGAATATCGCCTCCAAGTTGGCAATACGGACTTTTTTATCGATTTACTTTTCTATCACCGCGAACTGCAAAGCCTTGTCGCCTTTGAACTCAAATACTAGCCATCACCGAAGAATATATCAGCATACTACTAGAATTAATTGAAATAGCTCCTGAAAAATATGGGTATGAATTTGGAAGATGGACAACAGCGCGGCTAGCAAAATATCTAGAAGAGAAAACGGGAATAAAACTAAGTGGTACACAAGTAAGGAGGATTTTACAATCAAAAAAGTATGTTTACATCTGGGCTAAATACAGCCTAGAGGACAAGCAAAATCCAGGTAAAAGGACTATCTTCAAGAAGAAGCTAGAAGAATATTTGCAAATAGCAAAAGAGCTTCCAAAGCTTTTACAGGTGTAGTTTTGGGATGAGAGTGGATTTAGTTTACGGGTAATTAGAAGAAAAAATTGGTGTAAGAAGGGAAGTAGAACGAAAAAAAGAGGTGATCGAAGAAAAGGTCGGATTAATGTAATGGGAGGAGTGAGATACTCAGACAAAAAAAGATGGGTAGATTTTATTCCAACTGGAAACTCTGTGAATTTTTATTTGGTCTTAGCAACTTTCTACGAGGATCTAAAACAAGAATGGATAGAAGCAGGTAATTTAGCTGAAGATTTTAAAGAGAAAGGATGCAAAATTGTGATGATATTGGATAATGCTAGTTTTCATAAAAAAGAAGAAATTTTGCAGAAGATAGCATCAGAGATGCCAAACTTAATCATAGAATTATTGCCACCATATAGTCCCGATTACAATTTAGTCGAATTGGTGTGGCATTCAACTAAAGAGTATATTGCCAATAGATTATTTGAATCGATAGAAAAGCTAGAGCTGGTATTGAATAATTTGCTAAATGAAGAAGGGCTAATTATGAAATGGGATCGAAAATTAAAGAACAAGGGCAATGCAGTTAATGTGGTTTAGATGTTCGACAGCTTATGAAAGTCAAGGGCGACAAGCTTTTGATGCACAAGAATTAATCCAGGTTTGGATGGTTCATCATTTCCAGCAGCTAATTCATTACCGCCAGAAAGATTGAGTCGCTATCCTCGTGTACCTTGGCGACAGATTATCGGGCTAAGAAATATGTTAGTCTACGAATATTTTAGAATCGATCGACAAGCAATTTGGGATATTATTGAGTCAGATTTACCACCCCTGAAATCGACAGTCGAACAAATGTTGACGGATTTTAGCGATGATAATATTACCCCTAAATCATAACTGCTTTAAAATCGGGGAATTTAAAATGGGTGCTTGATCGAGAGAATCATCAATTAAGTTTTTAAAAACCTTGCTAAAGTAGGGCGAAAGCTGCTAATCTAGGTGCGGTAACTTTACTCAGCCGTTGATAATGCCAGCCAGCAATATTCCTAGCATCCAGCCAAATCAGATTCTCGTTCAACGTACCCAGATGGGCGGAAGTGAGTCATATATTGGCACAGTTACTTTGCAATGGTTGGCCGATCGAGTAAAATATGCCTCAGAGATGAGTTTGTTATCAGAGAAATATCAGGCAGAAGAACAGAATATTGCCATCGACAGTGACACGATCGAAATCATTCAACAGCGTCCGTTGGATTGGACTAGACAGGCTGCATTAGTTCAGTATTTAGCAGGGCGAACTACGCACAAATTCCCGCCAGTATTAGTTACAGTCGATCGAGCTTGGGTGGATAATATCCATGCGGATGAATGGGGTAGGGGTGGGAAAGCAACTGAGTCGGCAGCGATATTTACAGCTATTGATGGGAATGACAATGTTGGTTTATTAGATGTGGGTGAATCGGTGCGGATTTATGCCCTCGATGGACAACATCGATTGATGGGTGTGCAGGGATTGATAGAGTTATTAAATACGGGAGAATTAGCTCGATATAATAAGGATCGACATCCGGTGGGGAGTAAAATTACTCGTGCAGAATTGAGGACATCGGATGAATATTTAGAAAGTTTACCCCAAGAAAAGATCGGGGTTGAATTTATTTCGGCGGTGGTGGAAGGGGAAACACAATTAGCAGCAAGAAGGAGAATTCGATCGATCTTTGTGCATGTGAATTTGATGGCGGTGGCTTTGAGTAAGGGACAGTTAGCGCAATTAGATGAAAATGATGGCTTTGCAATTGTGGCGCGGAATATTGCCGTCAATCATCCGTTATTAAAAGATCTCTCTGGACGCAAACCGCGCGTAAATTGGGATAGTGCGACGGTGGCGACGAAGACAACCGTGCTGACTACTTTACAAGCTTTGCAAGATATGGCGGCGAAATATCTCCAGTATCAATTTCCCAACTGGAAGCCCAAAGCGCAAAAAGGTTTAGTTCCCCTACGTCCAGACACAGCCGAGCTAGAATTGGGGATGGCAGCTTTTAGTGAGCTATTCGATCGCATGTCCCAATTTACCAGTTTCGGACGCTTAAAGGGGGAAGATACCCCCAAATTACGCCGCTTTAGCTTTGAACCTGGGGGCGGTGAAGGACATATTTTATTTCGCCCTGTCGGACAAGTGGCTTTTGCTCAGGGGGTGGGAATGGCGGTTTTTAAGAAACAAATTGCCCAAACCGAGGTTTTCCGTAAACTCGATCGATATGATGCTGATGGTGGGTTTAGTCAGATCGATACACCCCAATCCCTCTGGTATGGGATTTTATACGATCCAAATAAGAAACGGATTCTTGTCTCTGGGCGAGATTTGGCGGCTAAGTTGATTGTATATCTGTTGGGTGGAGTCGATAATGATTTCGATCGAGCCGAACTCCGTCGTCAGGTAGCTGAAGCGAGAAGTATTGGTGAATATGCAATGAGTTTTGAAGGGAAATTAGTTACGCCTAAGGAAGTTGGGTTACCTCCAGTATTGATTTGACTTGACTCGTCCTTTGCATTAGCAGTTATTTTTTGACGATCGCTTTGAGGCAATTGGAGGGAACTATATAGGTACCATGCATTACACTTTCCTGTCTGAATCAGGTTGAGTACTGATATTTTTTTCCGACTAGACTATTTTTTCATTTATAGTACTATGCGTCTCCAGCCTCAGCAGTCACGACTTATATTGGAATTGCTCATTAACTATCAACGCCAACAAGCTCAACAACAAGAACAGGGATCAGCAATGGTCATTGTGTCGATCGTCACAATTTTGATGTTTAGTTTATTGGGCGCTACGTTGGTAATTACCGACCTCAGTCGCAAAAGTACTGTCGCTTTTGCTGATAGCACTAGTTCATTTTATAGTGCCGAATCGGGGTTAAATCGCCGCGCCGAAGACCTCCGTCAACAATTTTTAGGCTTTGCCCAACCAGCGGGAACTGCACCCAGTGACATCAGCAATTGTATTAATGGTACTAGCGGGATTGGGAGTGGTAACTTTGGTTGTGAAACCGATACCTTTAAGTCCACTGAACCACGGGCAATTCAGCAAGATAATAAGATCGTTTCAGCTAATATTGCTCAACCTTATCTTGCTTATACATATGTCCAACCAAATCCTCAGAATTCCCCGACATTCCCCCAACTCAGGCAAATTCCACCGGGTCAAACTTTCGCGGGATTGAATGCTCTGGAGTACAACTATCGGATCTTTTCAACTGCAATTCGGCGAGTAAATAGCGCAGACATTAAATCCAGACGTGATGCCCAAGCAGTCTTGCAAATGGATTTCAACAGTCGCGTGATCCCGCTGTTTCAATTTGCCGCGTTCTTTAATGACAACATGGAAATCAACCCTGGTGCTAGCATTACACTGAGGGGTCGCGTACATACAAATGCTAACTTGAGAGTATCGCCAGCCTCCCCCAATATATTAAGCTTTACCGGTCCAGTAACTGTTGGGGGTGATATTTATGATTCGATGGACCATGCCTATTCATCTGCACCAACGAAAAATGGTTTAGTGAGGTTTATTGATGATACTACTGGTGCTGTAGTCAATGATATTAGTAGTAATCCCTTATCATTTAATACTTATGATGGTTATGTTGGGTTGCCATTGACAGATACTTATTTAAGCCGATTTGGAAATCTTTTTAGATCGAAGGTTAGTCAATTGCAAGTACCGCCAACTGATTTTCTGACTACGAAAGATAGTACACAACCTGATGAGATTGGCGAGTATTATGGCAAGGCCGATATTCAGTTAGAATTTTTACCGACTCAAGCAGTACCGTTTAAATTAACAGCGATTAAAACCGGAATGACGGCTGGTGGCTGTAGTGGTGTCAAAATTTCTAGCGATCGAAAAGGCGGTCCATTTCAATGCTCGATCCTCAGTGAAGGGCAACTGCGCAGTCTGCAGCAACCCGTGATGGTTCAAAGCGAAGTTGGGACTCAACAGGCTAATTTCTTTTGTCCCAGACTGACAACTGTTACGGCCCCAACTGTCGATCCGACTCGACGGGAAAAAGTGGTTCGCGCGTTGGCTGCGGCAATTGCCGCTCAAGCAACACCACTCCCTTATGCTGCAACTACCAACAATCTGAGCACTTCGACAGCATTGCAACAGAGTTTTAGCACCAACTTAGATAGCATCTCTGGACTAACTGAAAAAACTGCATTGTTAGGTAGTACCCCTGAGCAAGTAGCGGCTGTTAATAATGGTTGTTTAATTCCCGCACCGATTCAATTTATTAACAATAGTTTTTTCGAGTACCGCGAAGGAAGGTTGCTGAAGCTCTTACAAGTTAATCTTCAATCTCTGACTGCCTGGAATTATTATAATATTTCTGTCGATTGGTCTGGTGGTGTCGTTGGTAATACCTATAGCGGACAAGGAAATAATACCGACGAATTATTATTCCAACGAGATACCCTCGACACGACTACTGCCGCAGCCGGAAGTTTGCGGGGTTTAGCAGCGGGAACTTCCGGTAAAAGTTTCGGTGCGGCGGATCGCCAGGAAGGCGGTTTAGTATTCCATCAGACGATCGATAAAACAGTTTACACTTACCCAGCGGCTCAAAGTCCTTACGGGTTTGCTGTCACCCAGGGTAGCACCCTGCCAGCACCATTAAGCGTGGTATCAGATCAAACCATCTACGTCCAAGGAGACTACAACACTATCAATAAGCAACCCGCAGCGGTGATGGCCGATACGATTAACGTCCTGTCGAATAACTGTTGGGATAATACGTTAGGAATTAAAGGCCCAACTACTAACGAATGTGGTAGAAACGGACGTATTCAGGGCAATGCCACTACGACGACAATTCAGGCGGCATTTTTGGACAAAACAGATCGCAGTAACCCCGCCATCGACAGATTTAGCGGTGGGTTACAGAATCTGATGCGGTTCCACGAAAACTGGGGGGGGATAAATTTCAACTATACGGGTTCTTTAGTTAGTGTTGGCATTCCTCAAGAAGTCAGCGGGAAGTTAATGTGCTGCGGTTTTGCCCATTATGTACCGCCAATCCGTAATTGGGCTTACGATCCTAGTTTTAATCAGTTTAATCAGTTACCGCCCCTAACTCCTCGGGTAATTTATTTACAACAGCAAGTATTTGGTCGCAAATATTAGTTGCGTTAATTTACTGGTATTTCTTAAATGCTAGAGTCACATTATGTCCGCCAAAACCGAAGGAATTGGAAAGAGCAACATCAACGCTGGCAATGCGACTGACGTGGGCAACGTAATCAAGATCGCAACCCTCTTCTGGATTTTCGAGATTGATTGTGGGAGGAATAATGCCGTGGTGGATGGCCAGCGCAGATGCTACACCTTCGATTCCGCCTGCGCCGCCGAGGAGATGTCCAGTCATGGATTTGGTGGAACTGACAGCAATTTTGTAAGCATGATCGCCGAGGGCTGTTTTGATAGCAGTGGTTTCGGTCGGATCGTTAATGGGGGTGCTGGTGCCGTGGGCATTGATATAGCTGACAGATTCAGGCGCAAGCCCAGCATCCTTGAGGCAGAGGGACATGGCTCGAGCGGCATCGACACCGCCAGGAGTTTGACCAGTCATATGATAAGCATCGCAAGTCATGGCGTAGCCGACGATCTCGGCGTAGATTTTCGCGCCGCGATTGACTGCGTGTTCGAGTTCTTCGAGGATCAGGATGCCCGAACCTTCGCCCATGACAAAACCATCGCGCCCGGTATCAAAGGGGCGACAAGCATGGAGGGGATCATCATTGCGAGTAGATACTGCTTTACAAGCAGCAAATCCGGCGATGCCCAAGGGTGTAATTGCTGCTTCTGTGCCACCGCAAATCATCGCGGTGGCGTAGTCACCTTGAATTAGTCGAAAAGCTTCACCGATCGCATTTGCACCTGCGGCACAGGCTGTGACGGTACAGCAATTGGGGCCTTTGGCACCGATGTCAATGGCTACGAGTCCAGCCGCCATATTGGCGATCATCATCGGAATCATAAACGGACTACACCGACTCGGCCCTTTGGTGAGATAAATTTCTTGTTGTTCTTCGAGAACGCGCAAACCGCCGATACCAGTACCGATGGTAACACCAATCCGATCGGCATTCGTACTATCGATCGTCAAACCAGAATCCGCGATTGCTTGCTTGGTGGCGCAGACAGCCAACTGCGCGAATCTGTCCATCCTTTTGGCGGCTTTCTTTTCGAGATAAAAGAGCGGGTCAAAATTTTTGAGTTCCCCCGCAATCCGACAATCGTGTCTAGATGCATCAAAATTGGTAATCGGGCCAATCCCATTCCGTCCAGTCACCAAGCCGTCCCAATATTCAGCTAAGGTATTTCCTATCGGCGTAATTGCGCCTAAACCAGTAATAACAACACGTTTGCGATAGCTTCGATCGGAATTTGACATGATGAATGATAGAGATGAGATGTGGAGGTGCAAGGAATGCTGGGGTGCTGTGCGGAGTAAATCTCCGCATCACTGCACCGCATGAATCATAAATTTCCGCGCTGCGGTACTAGCCTGCTTTGGCGTTGATATAGTCAACTACGGATTGAACGGTTTGGAGTTTTTCCGCTTCTTCGTCGGGAATCTCGACATCGAACTCTTCTTCTAGTGCCATCACGAGTTCTACTACGTCGAGGGAATCAGCTCCTAAATCGTCGGTGAAGTTGGCTTCGGGAGTGATTTTACTAGCATCTACTTCCAATTTATCTGCAATTACGGCCTGTACTTTAGCCAATACATCTGCGCTCATATATAGTCCTGTTTAGTTAAATAA
The DNA here is from genome assembly GCA_025359915.1 of Chamaesiphon sp. 336R_metabinner_41. Lineage (GTDB taxonomy): Bacteria > Cyanobacteriota > Cyanobacteriia > Cyanobacteriales > Chamaesiphonaceae > Chamaesiphon. The sequence continues at coordinate 21,969 of JANYDE010000083.1, forward strand.
AGATAATTAACGCTCTTGTACCCAAATCGAGGGCACGTCAATCGCACTCTACATCTTAATATGAAAATGCGTCAAATTAGGCTTGATAGCTTTAGGGTTTCAGGAATAACCTCAAAATTTAGGGTAGGGGCAATTCATAAATTGCCCCTACCCTAAATTTTAGAGGTTTCCATCGAGTCAGCTATCGCTGAGTTTAGTCAAGCTCTAAGAATTTAGGTCTTTGGGAATAACTTTGACTAACTGATTTTTGCCATCGCGCAAAATGCGGACTTGAATCTGTTTACTGACGAGACTATTCTCCATCACATCCTGTAATTGATTTGCGTCCCGAATTGCTTCGCCATTGACTTCGAGAATTGCGTCACCACGGCGCATTCCAGCGATCGAGGCAGCGGTATTCGGCAGGACTTTGACTACTAGTACGCCATTAATTTCGGGGATTTGAAATAAGGCGTTGGGATCCTGATTATTCTCGGCGGCGATGGCTGGGGTGAGTGTCACCATTTGCACGCCGAGATAGGGATGGACAACTTTTTCACCCCGTGCTAATTGGGTGGAAATTGTTTTGGCTTTATTAATCGGAATCGCAAAACCAATTCCCATCGCATCGGCACGGATAGCGGTATTAATCCCAATTACTCGCCCTTGAGCATCGAGCAGAGGGCCACCAGAATTGCCTGGATTGATAGCTGCATCAGTTTGGATGAAATCGAGGCGTTTGTCCGTCATGCCGACGCTAGCACTGGCACGTTTGAGGGTACTAATTATCCCTAGTGTCACCGTATTATCCAACCCAAATGGATTGCCAACAGCGATCGCCCAATCGCCTACTTTAACAATATCAGAATTTCCCAATTGGGCGATCGGTAAATTTTTCGCGCCACTAATTTTTACCACCGCTAAATCAGTAACAGGATCGACACCCTGAACCTTGCCTTCCAGACTACGCCCATCCTTGAGGATAACAGTTACTTTATCAGCTCGATCGACCACATGAGCATTGGTGAGGATGATGCCATCTCGATCGATAATAAACCCCGAACCCTGACCGCGCAATAGCTGTTGCTGGGGCAATCCGGTCATCGACTCATCCCCAAAAAATGGATCCATCCGCCGCGTAATCGTCCGCTCCGTATCGATCCTGACGACTGCCGCACCGACTCGATCAACTGCGGTAGTCACAAAGCTGCTGCCATTATTATCCGCTATCGCCGCAACTGGCACCGCTGCTAATACCGGTAAAGGCAAGAAGGTCGCAATTGTCAAAAAGATCGCCGCGATCGAGTAACCTAGTCTGGACAGTTTCATAGTTCAGTTAGCGATTGGGTAATAACTCTCATTCTCTCTATTGTGCCAATTTTTCGCTCGGTAATGGCAGTCGGGCAGGTTCGGTTCTCTTCAATCTGTCATCGCCAAAATGCACGTTGGTTTCGGCGTAAGTAATATCAGACGTACATTGCTGTCGAAATAACCTCGACAATTCGTGAGTCTAGTTATTGATTCGATCTGCGCAGCAGAAATATGGGGATTGATAGTCCCCGACTATTTCTAGCTGCTGATCATGTGTTGAAGTCTAGGCAAATTCGGCTAATTCTAACCAACGTTCTGTCGTGGTATCAAGAGTTTTATTCAGTTGATCTAACTGATTATTTAACTCCTGAAGCTGACTATAGCTTGCCTTTGGTGAATTAGACAATTGATGTGCCAGCTTCACCTTGTCAGCCTCCAACTTCGCGATTTGAGTTTCCAGTTTAGTAAATTCCCGTTGCTCCCATGTCGATAAACGGCGTTTCTTCTCCTCTTTCGGTGCTTCTGGTGCGATGGCAACTGGTGCAGCTTTAGCAACTGATTTAGGGTTTGCTAGATTTTTCGCTGCTAATTTATCAGCAGTTGCTTCGGCTTGTTTATAGTCGAGATAGACAGAATAATTACCTGGGTATTCACGGATTTTGCCTTCGGGTTCGAGGGCAAATATTTTCTCAACTGTGCGATCGAGGAAGTACCGATCATGAGAAACTACGATCACACAACCATTAAATTCGGACAGATATTCTTCTAATACGCCGAGGGTTTGGACATCGAGATCGTTGGTTGGCTCATCAAGGATCAATACATTCGGCGTACTCATCAATACCCGCAACAGAAATAATCGGCGTTTTTCACCACCGGAAAGTTTACTAATCGGCGTATATTGTTGGTTGGGGGTAAATAGAAACCGCTCCAACATTTGCGACGCGCTGATTTGACTACCATCGGCAACTTTGACGTATTCACCAACTTCTTTGATGTAGTCGATCGCGCGAAGTTGTTCTGTACCTGCTTCTAATAAGTCTTCAGAGTGTTGATCGAAGTAACCGATGTGAATGGTGGTGCCGATATCTACCGTGCCACTATCGGGCTGCAATCGTCCAGTACAGATATCCATCAGAGTTGATTTACCCGTCCCATTCTCGCCGATAATGCCGATTCGATCTTCAGGTGAAAATTCGTAAGTAAAATCAGAAATTAAGGTGCGATCGTCATAAGCTTTGGATACACCCACAACCTCGATTACTTTCTTACCAATTCTCCGCCCAGGGGTAGTAATATCTACCTTTCCAGTTGCCTGTTTAAATTCTTTTTCTTTCAGATCTTCCGCCCGCCCAATCCGCGCTTTTTGCTTAGTACTCCGAGCTTTTGCGCCCCGTTGCAACCAGGCTAATTCCCGACGCAATAATCCCGCATGTTTGCGCTGAGTCCCCACCATTGACTCTTCGGCGAGAGCTTTCTTCTCTAGATAATAAGTATAGTTACCACTATAGGTAAAGATATCACCTTGGTCGATTTCAATGATCCGATTAGTTACTTTGTCCAAGAAATAACGATCGTGCGTAATCAATAAGATCGCCCCACGATAGCGACTCAAATATTCTTGCAACCACTCCACTGACATCGCATCTAAATGGTTGGTTGGTTCATCCATTAATAGCGCGTCTGGCTCAGACAATAACGCCGCTGCTAAGGCAATACGTTTGCGATATCCACCCGACAAATCACCAACTTTTGCCTCGAAATCAACAATCCCTAACTTAGTCAGAATAATCTTCGCTTTCGTCTCTACTTCCCAGGCATTCAGCGCGTCCATCCGCTGCATCACGTCCGATAACTTATTCAACAATTCAGTTGATTCATGATTTTCAGGATGTGCTAATTTTTCAGATACTTCTTCATACTCCCGCACCAATTGCATCTGCTCGCCACTATCAGCAAATACCTGTTCTAGTACCGTATGATTTGGATCCATGTCTGGCTGCTGGGGCAGATAGATCGTCCGCACCCCAGGATTGAGTAAAATCTGACCACCATCGATCGGTTCTAAACCCGCGATCATCTTTAATAACGTCGATTTTCCAGATCCATTCATGCCGATCAAACCTACTTTGTCCGCCGCATCTAAGCTAAACGATCCACCTTTGAGAATCTCTTTGATTCCAAAGTCTTTTTTAACTGATTGCAGCGTGAAAATAGTCATAATTTGGGTGCTTAGTACTGGGAAGTAGTGCTTAGTCAGGAAAGGGGAAAGGGGAAAGGGATAGAATAATCTTTCCCATGCAAATACCCCACCCAATTTTAGCGAAGATGCGCCACGAAAAGGGTGGGGTAATTATCATTGTATGTCGATCGAGCATGTTGATGTTGGGTTTTACCAACCTACATGGCTTTGCCTGTATGTAGCCAATCAGCTAATCCAGCAGGTGCTTGGACTTGGCTGAGGATGGTGCGGAGCGAGTCGCCTTCGAGGACTTCCTGATCGAGCAACACTTTGGTTGTCGATTCTAACAGCTCCCGATTTTGGTCTAGGATCGCCTTCGCCATGCTATTCGCACCATCGATCGTTTCTTTGATTAGGCGATCGATTTCGCTAGATACACCGCCACTGACAGCCCGACGAGTATTCGTATCTCCTTCTAAAAATTGCGATTGGTTGCTAGCAAAAGCGATCGGCCCCAGTGTATCACTCATCCCATAGAGAGTAATCGCTTTTTCGGCGAGGCTAGTTGCTTTCTGAATATCATCACTCGCACCTGTAGATACCTTCCCGAAGACGATCGATTCAGCAGCCCGTCCGCCTAAGAGAGTGGCAATTTGACCGCGAATTTCGTCTTCCATCATCAGGAAGCGATCTTCATCGGGCATTTGGAGCGTATAACCTAGCGCACCGACTCCACGCGGCACGATCGAGATTTTCTCGACTTTACCGCGTCCAGTCATCAAGGCACCGACGAGGGCATGTCCGACTTCATGATAGGCGACAGTTTGCCGCTCGATCGGATTCAATACCCGCGAACGCTTTTCCAATCCAACCAATACCCGCTCGAACGCTACCTCGAAATCAGCCATCAAGACTGCTTGACGATTGTTTCGTGCTGCCATTAGAGCCGCTTCATTGACGAGGTTCGCCAAATCCGCACCTGTTAAACCAGATGTGCGCGTCGCTAATAATTCCAGATCGACATCCTCACCCAATTTGACATTATTAGCATGGACAGTGAGAATCTGCGCTCTACCCGATCGATCTGGTCGGTCAACAACGACTTGGCGATCGAAACGACCTGGACGACGTAAAGCTGGATCGAGGACTTCAGGGCGATTGGTGGCGGCAATCAGGATCACACCAGTATTGCCATCAAAACCATCCATCTCGGTCAGTAATTGATTGAGGGTTTGTTCGCGCTCATCGTTACCACCATTGGGATTCATGCCATTACCACGAGATTTGCCGATCGCATCTAGCTCATCGATAAAAATGATACAGGGAGCCTGACGCTTGGCTTTTTCAAACAAATCCCGCACTCGTGATGCACCTACGCCGACAAACATTTCGACAAATTCCGAACCAGACATACTAAAGAATGGCACTCCAGCTTCACCCGCAACCGCTTTGGCGAGGAGTGTTTTACCTGTACCTGGAGGGCCGACTAGTAATACACCTTTAGGAATTTTGGCTCCGAGGCGGGTATATTTATCGCTATTTTTGAGGAAATCAACGACTTCTTGCAATTCTTGCTTGGCTTCATCGACACCAGCAACATCGGCAAATTTAACTCCAGTTTTTCCTTGGGCATAAGTTCTAGCTTTACTCTTGCCAACACCCATTATTCCGCCACCACTACCTTCGGTATATTTAAGTAGCAAAGCACCCGCACCGACAGCAACTAATGGTGGTAAAACAACAGCTAGTAATGTGCCTAGCCAGGAATCAGACGGAGGATTTTGGATGGTGTATTCCACGCCATTTGCAGTTAGCAAATCAGGCAAACTTTCTGCGAGTAAATCTGGGACGGTAAAATAAGTTTCTGAACTATTTTCGATACCAACTGTATACTCAATCCGGTTGGGGCTAATTTTTACCTTCGTGACTCGGTTGGTTTTAACTGCTGCTAGAAAATCACCGTAAGCCTGTTGGGAAATAGTTGCCATCGTTTTATAAATAAAAGAGTAGATGGAGAGTAATGCCAAATCTAGGTAACAGTTAAGCGTTCGACTATTGAAGTATTCGACTGACTGTTGCTGATGTTTTTATCTTAGGCGATCGACTTAGCCAACATAAGTCGTGGTGCTACTCTAAAGCTGGCGGTAAACCACACTACGAGTGTTCCAGCTTACCGCTTATTTCACTATTCACTAAACCACTAAACCACTCTAGATATCTAACTTGACACTAGGAAAAGAATTGCTCTTAACCAACCGCCTGAACTGGGGCGAGAATCTCTCCATATAGGCTTTCAATTCGATCGATGTTACCTTTGAGGGTATAGCGGTCTAATACTCGTTGACGGGCAGATTTACCCAAGTTATCGCGCCAAATCTGATGTTCGCGAATTAGCGGTAAAATAGTACGGAGTTGCCCCGATACACCTTGAGTATTGATGACAATTCCGGCACCTTCCTCAATCACCGAGGCATCTGCACCTGCATCGGTGGCGATACAAGCAATACCACAAGACATGGCTTCAAGCAGGGAAAGTGACAAACCTTCCACTAGAGAAGGCAGTACAAACACATCAGCACCGCGCAAAATCTCGATCCGACGAGCATCATCGCGAATGGCACCCAACCAAATCACTCCATATTCAGGGCCATAAGATGGTTCGAGATTTGGTCGGAGCGGGCCATCACCAACTAATAATAGTTTGCAACCGTGGTCGCGCATATTGCAGTATTTCCACGCTTTTAGTAAGGATTCAACATTTTTTTCTGTCGAAATCCGTCCCTGATAAACGTAGATTTGTTTGGCATTAAATTCGGCTTTGATACTACTGGAACCTGGTGCATATTTTGCATCGTCCACACCATTGGGAATCACGATGATTCGATCGCGTGGCACACCTAGTTTAACTAATAAATCCTGCTGTTCCTCGCAGAAAATAATCGTGCGATCGTATTTTGCTAAAAACGGTGCATATAATTGGTACGCTAGCAATTGGCTGGTCGAGGTAACATTTCGCCGCTTGCCATCATAGGGCGTATGAAATGTCGAAATCAGTGGTAAATCTAGTTCTTGGCAAATTTCTGGCAGTAGGAAATCGAGAGGTGATAAACTCAGTGAAGCATGAACGATGTCCGGTTTCCGGCGGCGTAGCGATCGTTCGAGTACCCGTTTTGCCCTAATTGTGGGAATGGTAAATACTTGAGATTTGTAGAGAAATGGTAATGGCACTTCATCGCCATCCGCCTTGGTGTCAGCAAAATGCATGAAACTCACTTTGTGCCCACGATTAGTTAAGGCACCAGTAATTTCTCGACTATAGGTAACATTCCCACAAAAAGGCGTTTTCTTTCCCAGCCACGCAATATGCATTTTTCGTTAAATCGATCGGTATTAAAATAAGTCGTAAGTCGTAAGTCGTAAGTCGTAAGTTGGGAGCGTCACTACTTCTTAAATATACCAGAAAAGGCTACCAGAGCGGTAGAGACTATCTGACAGCTCACATCTTGCTACCCGCGCATTTTAGCTAATAGTGATGTTAGAGGAAAAGGAGAAAAGGTAACGCCCCACTCTAAGAACTTCACTATCAACTGTCCATTATTAAGTGTTTATCGGTAATTCGAGCGGGATACTTCCTAAGACTCCAGTCCGAAAATCATTGAGAATCAAATGAGATGTTCGCTCTAAATCGCCTCGATACTTTTCATTTGCCAAATGATGCAGGTATTCTTCCCCGCTCAATGTCGTCGGAACAGAGCCATATCGGGCGTTCAACGTGTCTACATATCCCAACTCTTGGCATAGCTCGATAAAGGCTGCCGCCATCCCTTGTCTGTCATATGCAGCCTCACCAATATCATCGCAGATCGCCAGCTTCACCGCCGCAGATTGGTCGCTCAAACGTCCAGGAATAATCCCTGGTGCATCTAATAACTCTAATTGATCGGAAATTCTGACCCATCGCAGGGATCTAGTCACACCAGCACGTCTGGCACTTTCTACTACTCGTTTATTTACCAGACGATTGATCAGAGCTGATTTACCCACATTGGGAAAGCCGATGACTACAGCTCGGACTGGACGCGGTAACATCCCGCGCTCTTTGCGTTTTTCGTTGATGGCGACACCAACTGACTGCGCTGCTTTGGAGATCGCCACTACTCCAGTTCCCTGTTGCGCGTTGGCAAAAAATGGCTGTTCGCCTTGGGATAAGAACCATTCCGTCCATGAGTCTTTGACAGCAATCGGAATCATATCCACCCGATTCAGAACTAATATTTTGTGTTTATTTCCAATCCACGTCTTGAGGAGTGGATGATATGTCGCAAAAGGAATCCTCGCATCCCGCACTTCAAGCACAACATCAACTTTTTTGAGTTGCTCTTGAAGTTGACGCTCGGCTTTGGCAATATGTCCTGGATACCATTGGATTGCAGGGATGGGCATGTTGAATTAAGTAATAAGTAATAAGTAATAGGTAATATGGCGATTCTCAATGAAAGGCTCGTATCCTTTTGTTCTGAATCTCTTCGCCCTCTATCTTGAAGCCGCTGGTGCAAGATGTGAGTACCCATTGCCAAGGTAATCGATCGTCGTTTGGATTCTATCCTAAGAATGTTGGAGGTTGCTATCCTATTTTAACCGCTATTTCGCTGCCTGAAACACCAACCACCCACCAGTCGCAATCCCGATAAAATTAGGTAGCCATCCGGCAAAAAATGGGGAAATAATCTCGGCTTGTCCCAAAGCTCCACAAACAAACATGATTAAATAATAACCAAAAATCATCAATACACTGACTCCAAAACTTGTCGCCTTGCCCGAACGTTGGGGTTTAATTCCCATTGCCGAACCGATGAGGCCAAAGACGATACAAACGAAGGGAAATGCCAGTTTACTTTGGGTTTTTACTGCAACGGATAAGATTTTTTTCTTGTCGCCACTGAGTCTAATTTGCTCGGCATATTCCATCAATTCGGCGACACTCATCTCTTCAGGATTTTTGTCTGGTGCGGCTAAGTCAAAGGGTGATTTGGGTAGTTGCAATTGTTGATGTTGGAAGGTGACAATATTCCGGTAGGAAGCATCGGGCGCAATTAAATAAATGGTACCATTAACAAAATCCCAGGTACTTTTATCGGCATTCCAGACCGCAGATTGGGCATTAAGGATTTGACTCAAGCCTTTATCTTGTTGGGATCTGTCGATAATTGTCAAACCACTCATCGTTTTACCGTCGAATTTTTCGGCGTAAAATAGTCTGACTAATACTTGTTCTTTGGTGCCATTTCGATCGATCTCTTTGTACTCAGGGACGATGATATTATCTTTCTTAAAGGCTGGCTTATCCTGCTTGAGAGCGGTTGAGAGGATCGCTGTAGCTCGTTGATTGGCGGCAGGCACCAACAATTCATTGAAGAAAAAGGTCACAATCGTGACAATGATACTTAAAATTAGCGCGGGTAAAACCAATCGATAAATACTAATCCCACAACTCCGAAAGGCGATAATCTCACTAGCGGCAGAAAATTGACCATATGTCATCATGCCTGATAACAAAATCGACATTGGGAATGCATATCCCACATAGAGCGGCATTTTGAGTGCCATTACTTCCATTGCTACTGTAATTGGTAAACCAGCTTCGGCGACCTGACGGACGAGATCGAATAAACTGCCAATTGCTAAAACGATCGATGAAAATGCCCCAACTCCAAATAAAAACGGCATCAGTAATTGGATGAAGATATATCGATCCATTACCGAAATTCCTGGCATGAAGTTTCGCGTTAAACTTTTGTTACCCACATTAAATTAGTTGATAGTTGATAGTTATTAGTGAATAATTACAGCACGGATTGTGGATGATTAAATGGGGGCTAGCTGTTTAAAAATGAAAATTGCTACCTAAATAATATTGACGTACCAAGGGATTGCTATACATCTCTTCAGTGCTACCAGAAGCTAACACCTGACCTTCCCGCATGATGTATGCTCGATCGGTAACAGCGAGAGTCTCCCTGACATTATGGTCCGTAATTAGGATACCCATATTTCGATCGCGTAATTTGGCAATAATTTTTTGGATCTCCGCCACCGCAATCGGATCTACCCCTGCAAAGGGTTCGTCCAAAAATAAGAATTTTGGTCCATCAATCCCCGCAGCTAGCGCACGAGCTAATTCTGTCCGTCTTCTTTCCCCCCCTGACACCTGATTTCCGAGGGTATCTACCACCTTCTCTAGACTAAATTCAGTAATTAAATCGGTTAATTTTTGATCCCACAGCTTACGCGGTACTTTAGTTTGCTCCATCACCAATAATAGATTATCTAATACTGTCAGACTCCGAAAGATACTCGGTTCCTGCGCTAAATAGCCTATTCCCAGCCGCGCACGCTGATGAATGGATAAATGGGTAATATCCTCATCGTCTAGCCATACCTTGCCTTTGTTGGGCTTCTCCAGTCCAGTAGCGATGTAGAATGTTGTAGTCTTCCCAGCACCATTAGGGCCGAGTAAACCGACGATTTCACCTTGGGATACGGATAGACTAACGCTATTGACGATATTGCGTTTTCCGTAGGATTTATGGATGTTTTCGAGGACAATTTTCACGGGGGGGAGGGAGGAGGGGGGAGAGGGGAGGATACCGTGCTAAACGCGCCCCTTAGAAACAAAGGCGCAATTCTCAATTATCAATTATCAATTATTATTCGTTTTGTCTTCGTCAGGAATAATATAAATAGATTGCACTGGTATCCCTGTCTTCTGTTTGGCAAAGAATCGCCCCTCCTCAATCAGATAGGTAATCGTTTCGCCTTGCAAACTACTACCATTACTAACGACTAGGACATTTCCCGATAAGACAATTTGCTTTGCCTTGACATTATATTGAGCGGTATTTGCCCGTGCTTGGAGCTTCTTCTCAGGATAAGTTAGTCGCACATTTCCGCGTGCTGTAATTAGTTCGGTTTTGGTATTGGCTTCTTGGGTATTGGACAAAATCGTTAGTCCCTTGCCACCTTGTTGGGGGACGAGATAGTTGCTGCGGACTTGTTGCTTGACTTTCGGATTGACAATGAATTTACCTTCCTCAATCAGATAAGTCACGCTTTCGCCTTCCAAGGTACTGCCATTTTGGGTGATTAAAACATTACCTGTCAGCAAGATTCTTTTCTGCTTGATATAATATTGAGCAAGGTTCGCTTGCGCTTGAACTTTGCGACTAGGGTAGTTGAGTCGAACATTACCCTTGGCTGTGACTACTTCTGTTTTAGAATTTGCTTCTTGAGTGTCTGCTTGAATTGATAATCCTTGCGAATTTTGCGGTTGCGCTTGGGCTGGCACCGTCTGAAGGGGTGTTATATTACAGCCAAGAGCGATCGATGACAAAATTATAAGCCATCCCCAATAATAGGAGCGATTGAAATTGTGAATTAGGCGTTGCATGTATTAAATTTTATCTGGATTTTGGTCATCCCGATCTAGTGGGAGCGCGAAAGCTGGGATTGAGAAAATCTGTATAGTCGAATTCTAATCTAGTTGACGCGCTCAATTTGTGATAAGTTTCATACCAAGCCCGACGACATGTTCGAGCGGCAACGTAAATGCATAAATGTGCTACAGTCTTGATGTAGGGTAGCTTACTTAGTATCAATTTATCCTCACCCACTTGACTTCAACCCCGATCGACCTCAGTAATTAAATTTTAATGATGAAAATTAACAATCCCAAAAAATTAATTGACAGATGGTGGATGTACGAGATTCCAATTCTGGTGTTTACCTTTATTCTGTCAGTCATTTCGACACTGCATCCAGAGCAAGTAGTCGCGATAGAGAGCCAGTCTGATTTTATCGCAGATCGAACTGGTATCAGCACTCCAACCGCGCTGAACTTGGCGAGAGGTATCGCCAAAACACCACAATCTGCTCAAGATTATTTTCAAGAAGCGATGCGTCGCTATCGTAACAAAGATCGGGTGGGTGCAATCGCTTATTTCGATCGAGCGATTCAGTTGCAACCTGATTTTGTTGATGCTTATAATAATCGAGGCATTGTCAAAGGCGCGATTGGTGACAAATTAGGCGCGATTGCTGACTATACTAGTGCGATCAACCTCAATCCCAAATTCTTTGCTGCTTATGCCAATCGTGGCTTTGCTCGATTGAGTGATGGAGATCGAGTAGGTGCGATGTCAGACTTGCAAACCGCCGATGCGATCCAACCAAACGATCCACAGTTATCGATTGGGAAAGGGATGATCTTGGCGCAAACTGGCGATAAACAAGGCGCGATTGCCAATTATAATCGGGCAATCAAACTCCAACCCAATAGTCCAGATGCTTATTACAATCGCGGTTTAGCGAAACTCGATCTCGGCGACAAGGCGGGTGCAATTGCTGATTATAATACGGTAATTAAGATCAAACCGACCTACGCAAATGCCTATTATGGTCGTGGAAAAGTCAAAGGATCGATCGGCAATTATCAAGGTGCCATCGCTGATTACGATCGAGCGATCTCACTGAAACCAGATCTATTCAATGCTTATTATAACCGCGCGACTGCCAAAAAAGAAATCGGCGATCGATCGGGTGCCATTGCTGATTACAATCGGATTATTGCTGCTAACCCAAAGGAGGCGATTGCTTTCTTTAATCGCGCAGTTGTGTTCGCGGAAACTGGCGAACGTACCAATGCTATCTCTGATTATACGATCGCGATCTCCCTTAATCCTCAGCTAGTCGAAGCATATAATAATCGCGGGATTATTCATTTTATGGTAGGCGATCGTCAAGCGGCAATTGCTGACTATACTGAAGCAATCAAGATCAAACCTAGTTATGCGGTGGCTTATCTAAATCGAGGAATTTCCTTTGCTTCGAGTCGCGAATATGACAAAGCAATCCTCGATTACGATCGCGGAATTGCAATTGCGCCCAACAATCCTGAATTATACTTTAATCGGGGTTTAGTTCAATCCCAACGTCAGAATTACTCACAAGCAATCGCTGATTACGATACAGTAATCCGATTGGATCCAAGTCACGCGCTTGCTTATAGCAGTCGGGGACTACTCCACGCTGAACAGCAAGCAACTCCTGCGGCTACTAAAGATTTGAAAATGGCTGCAAAATTATTCCAATCTCAAAAGAATATAGCTGCCTATGAATCTGTTTTGCGAAAGTTAGCAACAATTAAATAAGTTGTTTATTGTGATGAGACTTTATTTAGAACAAACCGCTCAGTCAAAACCGACTGAGCAAATTGTCGCGTCTATCATTACAAAGTTGGAACTTCTTGCCTAAAATTAACTCAATGATGGTTGAGTGTGATGTCCCCAATGACCTTCCTGCTGCTCTGAGTCCCATTCCTTCTGTTCGCACATTCATGGCGATTGTGACTATTTCTACTGGCGTTCTCAGCCTCGCCATCACTGTTCCCGTTCGTTCAGTAGGGACAATTCATGAATTTCCCCTACCCTGACGATCGATAAAATATTGTGATATTGATAGGCTCGTTGGCGGTAGCGGAGCGTTTGCCTGCGCAATAGCCTCCCGTCCCGAGAATCGAGATGTTTAAATTAAATTCCTAAGCACCGCCTATAATATACGGATATCGTCAACTAATCAGCATTTACTACCGTGGCAGCACCAGGAAGTTACAAGGACACCGTAAACTTACCCCAGACTAAGTTTGACATGCGCGCGAATGCCGTCAAACGGGAGCCGGAATTACAGAAATTCTGGGCAGATGAGCAGATTTTTGAGCGGTTGTCGGAATCTAATCCTGGTGAGATTTTCGTGCTCCATGATGGGCCGCCCTATGCTAATGGTACGTTGCATATGGGTCATGCGTTGAATAAGACGCTCAAGGATATTATCAATCGGTATCAGTTGCTCAAGGGTAGGAAGGTAAGGTATGTACCTGGCTGGGATTGTCATGGGCTACCGATCGAGCTTAAAGTAATTCAGGATATGAAGCCGGAGGAGCGGAAAAATCTGTCGCCGTTGGAATTGCGTCACAAGGCGGCGGAGTTTGCCAAGAAGACGGTGGAGGAGCAGAAGCTCGGCTTCAAACGGATGGGTGTATGGGCGGAGTGGGATAAGCCTTATCTAACGCTACAGCCGGAGTATGAGGCGGCTCAAATCGGTGTGTTTGGGCAAATGGTATTGAAGGGCTATATTTATCGCGGGTTAAAGCCTGTACATTGGAGTCCTAGTTCTAAGACGGCGTTGGCGGAAGCAGAGCTAGAATATCCCGAAGGACATGTCTCGCGGAGTATTTTCGCTGGGTTTAAGGTTAATCATATTACTGATGCTGCGAGGGCTATTTTAGAGCCGTTTCAGGATGATTTAGCGGTGGCGATCTGGACGACTACGCCGTGGACGATTCCGGCAAATTTGGCGGTGGCGGTGAATCCCGATCTCAGTTATGCGATCGTCGAGGTATCTGCACCGGAGGATAATCAGTATACTGGCTGCAAGTATGCGATCGTGGCGGCGGATATGGTGGAGAGTTTAGCTGCTAAACTAAATCTGAATCTGACGACTCGATCGATCATCAAGGGTGCAGAGTTGGAGTATTGTACCTATCAGCATCCGTTGTACGATCGAGTCAGTCCGATTATTATCGGTGGTGACTATATCACGACTGAATCGGGTACTGGTTTGGTACATACAGCACCAGGGCATGGTCAAGAAGATTATATCTCAGGTCAGAAGTATGGGCTAGCAATTCTCGCTCCTGTAGATGGGGATGGAAATTTTACTGAGGAAGCAGGGGAGTTATTTAAGGGTGCGAATGTTTTAGGTGATGGGAATGAGTTAGTCATTCAAGCTTTGATTCGGGAGCATTCGTTAATTAAGGAGGAAGCTTACCCACATAAATATCCTTATGATTGGCGGACAAAAAAGCCGACGATCTTTCGGGCGACGGAGCAATGGTTTGCATCGGTGAAGGGATTTAAAGAGGAAGCCTTAAAAGCAATTTCAGAAGTAGAATGGATTCCTGCTCAGGGTGAGAATCGGATTCGCCCGATGGTAGCGGAAAGATCGGATTGGTGTATCTCCCGTCAACGCAATTGGGGCGTACCAATTCCGGTTTTCTATGATGAAGAAACCAACGAAACATTAATGACTGGCGAAACCATCGCCCACGTTCAGAATATCGTCGCCGAGCATGGTTCTGATGCTTGGTATTCGATGTCTGTCGAGGAATTATTACCCGAATCCTATCGTCACAATGGACGTAGCTATCGTAAGGGGATGGATACGATGGATGTCTGGTTTGATTCCGGCTCTTCATGGGCGGCGGTGGCGCGTCAACGGGATAATTTAGTCTATCCAGTGGATATGTATTTAGAAGGTTCCGATCAACATCGGGGCTGGTTCCAATCGAGTTTATTAACGAGTGTTGCTAATAATGGTATCGCGCCATTTAAAACCGTCCTGACTCATGGATTTGTCCTGGACGAAAAGGGACGCAAAATGAGTAAATCATTGGGTAATATTATCGATCCAATGATTGTGATGGATGGTGGTAAAAACCAGCAGAAAGATCCAGCTTATGGTGCCGATGTTGTGCGGCTGTGGGTATCCTCGGTAGACTATTCTAACGATGTCCTAATCGGCTCAACTGTTCTCAAACAACTATCCGATGCTTCCCGCAAAATTCGGAATACAGCTCGATTCCTACTGGGAAATATCCACGACTTCGATCCAGCCACAGATGCAGTTCCCTACGCTGAATTGCCAGAACTCGATCGATATATGCTCCACAGAATGAGCGAAGTATTAACCGAAATCACCGAATCATTCGATCGATATCAATTCTTTAAATTCTTCCAAATCATCCAAAACTTCTGCATCGTCGATCTCTCCAACTTCTATCTAGACATCGCCAAAGACCGATTATACATCAGTTCACCCACATCCTTCCGCCGCCGCAGTTGCCAAACCGTACTGGCAATTATCCTCGAAAACCTTACCCGCGCCATCTCACCCGTCCTCTGTCACATGGCAGAAGATATCTGGCAGTATTTGCCCTACCAAACCCCTTACAAGTCCGTATTTGAGTCTGGCTGGGTAAAACTCGATCCACAGTGGTCACAACCCGATTTAGCCCTCACCTGGGACAAAATTCGCGACCTGCGCACAGATGTAAATAAGGTGATGGAACAAGCGCGCACCGATAAATCGATCGGTTCTTCCCTGGAAGCTAAAGTGTTATTACAGGTAGAAGATCCGACATTACGCGCTAAATTGCATGAATTGTCATTTTATACCCCGCTCCCAGCACCAGCACCTGTCAGCGCAGTCAAGGGAAATAAGAGTACTCCGACAATTGACAAATTAGTCAATAGCTCCCAAATTGTCGCAGCACAAAAACTCTTCCAAAGTGGGGGAAATGCGATCGGGAATACAGTTAATATTGTCACCGAGACATATAAACGAGGATGGCGATTAATCGGTAATCTTTTCCTACTATTATCTGGCGGGATTAGCTTATATATTGCGATCGAATTAATTCATGTCGTCAATCGCATTCCCTTCGTCGAAACTGGACTAAAAGCAGTCGGATTGGTAATGAGCGTCTTATTTGTGAGTCGTAATTTACTCACAACAGATAAACGGAAAGCGACATTCGATCGAGCCATAGAGTATAAAAGTACCATTATCGGCGCACAAATGCCGATCGAGCGGATTGTTTCGCCAGTAGAAGATACAGGCGAATTAGTCGCACCCGCACCTGTAAATTTACCCGTCGAACCACTCACACCCCAACGTAAATCGAATGGTATCGATGAACTTCGATATCTATTCCTCGCCTCTCAAGTCGAGCTAATTGACGATGAGAGTAAACTGCAAGGATTAGCACACCAAACATCGATTGAAGGTGGGAAAATTGGTGTAACAACCGCAGAAGGTGAAAAATGCGATCGATGTTGGAATTATTCACCCACTGTCGGACATTCTACCGAACATCCGACTGTATGCGATCGATGTGTTGATGCTTTAGCAGGTGAGTTTTAAGTACTAATCATAGATTCAGAATATCTACAATGGACACCCCTGCACAATTAACCTGTAGCAGGGTGGTTTCATACACCGGAAGAAAAATCGCTTAGTCCACTTCAGTGGACTTTCGCTCTTAGCCCCAAATTCATTTGTTCGCGTAGCGTCTGCCTTCGCAGAGGGCGTTTGAAGACTAAGAACTAGGGTTTTGACAT
>JANYDE010000090.1 GCA_025359915.1 Chamaesiphon sp. 336R_metabinner_41
TAAGTACCTAAGCAAAATTAATTACATAATTTTCGCCAAACTCTTTAAGAATTTTTTCGACAGATGACACTAACACTTCCCAGCTAGAGTAGGCATTTATTGGAATCCATTCATACTTAATAAATCGCCATAAAATCTCAATTAAATTCAATTCAGGTGAATAAGCAGGCAATTCAAATATAGTTAAACCACGTTCTTTCCATTCTTCAAGTCGTTCAAAAATAGCGGCACTAGTATGAATACTTGCTCGATCTACTACTATAACTGTTGGAATATCCACGTGTAAGAAAAAAGCATCAATACAGGCAACAATAACATCCGAATTAATACTTTGAGTTGAGACATAGGTTTCAAGATGATTTTTTCTGTTCATTATTCCCAAAACATTTAAACGCTTACTCCGACTACTATCAATCGACAAATATTCTCCAATGTTTTGCCATCCATAAGGAACAGTTGGAATTAAACAAAAACCCGTCTCATCTAAATAATATAAATTAATTTCCCCAGCATCATCCAATCGTTTAAGTTCTATTAGCTCTGCTTTTTTCTCCTTATATTCCAATGGATCTGGCTCTCTCCAAACACCTCTACGCATTCGATGCCAACTCATAGATAAAGATTTCAGTATTCTCTTAATTGTGTCAGTGCTAATATCAATATTCCAGTTCTCTTTGATTTTTTGTACCACTTTTTTTAATTGCCTAGGTTCTTCTCTCGTCCAATCTCTAATTTGTTCTTCTTGCTGGGAATTAAATGTTCTTTTCCTACCTCTACCTGGTTTATTATATAATCCAAGTACTCCATCGTGCTCCCACCGATTCAACCAGTTATAAACCGTTTTGTAGCTGATGTTAAATATTTTTCTCAGATCTTCAATTTTTACACCTTGTGACACCATAATTAAAAAGTGTGCCCTCTGTCGTACCTGATGGTGCCTACTTTGACTATAAATTCTTTCTAATAGCTTGAAGGAAAGTGGGTTAATTTCTCGAAGGACAAACATTTAGACGATCTATATATTGTGTAATTTAAAAACCTAGGCATATTATAATATTTAATGTGTGTAATTAATTTTGCCTAAGTACTTATCTTTACTCGTGCTAACCAATTCATCAATCTGCCACAATTTTATCAATTCTTTACATATATTTACCTCTCTCAAAAGTGTGAGTTCTTAGACTGTAATGTAGATTTGCTAAATCTACATTTTGAGGGATGAGCTATTCTCGTTGATGTTTTATCTTGAGATTAAGAACGTTGATTGAACAACAACGAACGTTCGCTAAAAAAGGGAGAATATACAATGTCTATCGCTATTGAAGATTCTAAGCGGACAGCAATTGCCTGTAAGCTAGCTGATATCAAGGAAGTGCAAAACTTACTGATTGCTAATGAAGAGAAATTAATGTCCAGTTGCAGCGACCAAGAAATTCGCGACAGGCTCGGACACATGTTGGATGACGATTCTCCATAGGAGAGGCTACGCCAACGCAAGAATTTAGGTATTTTAGATACCGTCAGCATTCAATATGGTGTCCAGGGTAAGCCCCATGAAACAGTCACCATGATGGTTGAGAAAATTAGCCAGTTAATGGATGGATCTGAGCTTTCATTATATGAAAAAGTCTCTCAACACGAATTACTAAAACACCAGCAATTTATGTCAGGCGTTTTGGTTCATAAAGCCGCTCAAGTCGTCGGCGCAGATGTGGAAGCTGCGATTACGCCCTTAAATACACTCAACTTTGAGAATCGCGCTCACCAAGAGCAACTCAAAGGCGTATTAGAAATTCTGGGTGTACGCGAACTGACTGGACAAGAGGCAAAACAAGGATTATGGGCACGAGTTCAAGATTCTGTAGCTGCGCTTTCCGGTGTTGTTGGTAGTGCGGTAACGCAAATCAGCGATAAGTCTGATCTGAGCATTCAAGACATAATTCGCATGGATCATAATAAGGTCAGTATGCTATTTATGCAAATTGAAAAAAGTAACGATCCCCAAAAAATTGAGGAGTATTTTGGACAAATCTACCAGGATCTATCTGTTCATTCAGAAGCAGAGGAACAAGTTGTTTATCCTGCCGTGCGCCCGTTTTATGGAGAAACCCAGGAACTATACGACGAGCAAGCTGAAATGAAAGTGATGCTTGCCAATCTAAAATCTTCTAGCTCTTCAGACGCTGATTTTAAGTCTAAAGTTGAGCAATTGAAAACTGCGGTGATGGATCACGTTCGCCAAGAAGAAAATATGATGTTTGCAGCGATTCGTAGCAACTGTAGCGATGCTCAACAACAAGAACTAGCAACCCAGTTTAAGAGTGTAAAAAGTCAGCTTCAAGCACAACTTGCTGTATAAGCTACAGATTCATTTCTCACACTTAACTATTATGGGGCTGTAGACAATAAACCTTAAACCTTGTTTATAGTCCCTCTTATTAGCAATAGCGGCTCGTGTGCGTCGAGAGAAAATATAGACAATCTACTAAATATCGGAGGATACTCAAATGGCTGGACAATTATGTTGGATTCCCAAATTTGGCAGCAAAGGAAAATTAGCTCTGCACCTGCGACTTGAATCTTTTCACCCTTGGAAACCTCATACAGCTTTTCCTGGACTTTGCGTTCCAGATTATCCGATTGCGGGTGGCTCAAAAGGCTGGGCAACTAACCAAAAACTCTTACAGGCAGGTTGGACTGCAATCTCTACAGAGCAGGCACAGAGATCTTTCGATCGACCTATGAGCAATTTAATAAACTTATTCGATGATGACGAATTAGCAGCTTAGGACAGCTTATCTGGAATTAATGAATTTGCCCCTGATTTTATTAATTCCAGGGGATTTATGGCGTTAATGAGATTTACAAATATCTGTCAACTGTGAAATCTTTAAGCAGCATCGAGTACAGCTCCAAGTTAGTGGATCTAAAGTCAACCAGGATGATGATTTAAAGTAGCTAAATATTGGCGTAGCTCACCAATCGCAATCTTGATGTCGATCAGTTGCCAATGATTTAGACAGCTCTGTGGCTGACGCTGGGTGACTCGATCGAATAGCCTTCCAAATGGATGATATTGTAACAACTCAGCAAATAGCCAACTGGTCGAAACCCCTAATTTGCTAGCTACTGGCTCTACTTCATCTACGGAGATTTTAGAGCCAGATAATAACTGCTGCCAGAGCGATCGCAACCTGTGCCGCGATTGAAACAAATCGACGATTACAGCGGCTGGTGCCACATTGAAAGTCTCATCATCAGGCAGTTCTGTCCATTTACGAAGCTGGGCTGCGAGTCCCACTGGCGATCGCCCCGATACCCTCGCGGAGGTTGTCACCTGCACTAGAGGGCTATGACGAAACCGAGCATCGACCTTTAATAATGCTTGATAAAAAGCTTCGTCCTCAGGGGTTCTGACTGGGGGAAGTCCTCCAGCTTTTGCATACATTTCGGCTGTGACAGCTAGACTTGCACCGTAGTGTTGATAGTGGCGCGGGAGCGGATCGTGGAGGTCGGGGTCGAGATGAAACTCAATCTGAGCCACGAGCGATCGATAGCCAACTTCTTGCAGAAAGTGAGATTTTGCTTGAGGATCTAGAGCATGACGGCTGTGTCGATCTGTCAAAATTCGCCCGCCCACAGCATCTACTCCGCTGTGAATTTCATGTGAGATTGCTGCAATCCATGTAGCTGAAACCTGAGTATCACCATCGGTTGAAGCAATAATACCTCGGCTTCGTCCCACACTCATCAGCCGTAGATAGGCTTCATCCATCAACATTTTTCTGACATAGCCGATGTAGGCGCGATCGAGTGGCAACGTGACCTCAGCCACATGTAAGACTAGATCTGGATGCTGCTGGGCAAACTGACGCGCGATCGCCGCAGAATTATCGATACAATTATTGGCTAAGACAATAATCTCATATGTGAGTGGGTTCAAGGGCTTGCCATTCAGATCGGTTTGATTTGTAAGTGCTGTCAGAGTTGCGGGGAGCATTTGTGATTCATCCTTGGCAGGCACAATGACGCTGACTTCGCACTGGGGTAATGGCGGGACATCAATTAGAGATTTTTGGGCAGTTCTAGCCCCAGCGAGTTCAACAATCGTGCTCATGTTCTATTTGTATTAGCTGAACTGTTTGATTAAAAAGGTTGGTTTGGCTGCTAATTTATAAAGATCGAAAAGTAGACATCCGTAGTCATCGTTCGGCTACTTCAGTTGTCACTTGTGATGATTTAAGTTTTAAATTTGCACGATGATCGATATTAATCATCGTAGGCAAATTTGATCTAGCCAACATCTTTCAGAAGTTAGATCTGCGATCGGTCAAAAGGTAGAGATCTTAGCAGCTATTTTGTGAGTCTATTTTGTTTTATTTGAACCTAAAAGGTTCCCCCTATTTCCCCTTAAAAAGGGCAAGAAGATAGGGGGATATCTAGGGTTTTTGGTTCTAGCCTATTTGCTACCCGACGCTCCAACTCGTTCTTTTTCCATCAGCATCCTTTCTGCTGCTGCCTTCACAGATGCAGTACCAGGAACAGGGCGCGTCCAGAACCGATGCTCCTTAATTGCATCGATAAAAGTAGTCGTAAACGCCGCCATGTCCGCTGGATCGCGACTGGCTACTACACCCAACTGGCTGCTCTTTTTGCCATTGACTTGGCTGAGGTCAATCCCTTGAAGATTGGCTTGCATTAGTAGATCGACACCTTCACCAGTCGCCGCGATCGGTTTGAAGTGCTTGAAAGCTTCATAGATAAAGCTCAAGGGGTCGCCGTGGGCGGTGAGAGCCGCAATACTGTCATCGCCACCAGGGATATAAATCGCGTCGTACAGTACGGATGCCGTGGTCAAGAAGGTTTGATCGACTTCGATCTTGCCACCCTCGCTATTGACGATCGATCCGCCATATAGAGACACGACTTCGGAGTTGATGTGTAGCGCGCTCAGAGATTGCTTGAGCATGGCGATCTGAGCACCATTTACCCCATCTGCTGCTAAGATTGCCACTTTGCGACCTTTAGCGGTCTTGGTGGTGTGTTCTTGGCTCAGTGCGGGTGACTTTTGACCATGATTGGGGGTGGCTGGCTCTGTCGGGGCTGGCATTCCTAGACCTTTAGCAACGCGCTTTGCAAGTTCACCATCGACTTTGTTGAATCGATCGAGCATTCGCTGTTTGATTTCTGCTTGGGGCACTTTACCTAGCTCAAAGTGAGCGGCTTCGACGACGCGATCTTGTTCGCCAGTCGAAAGGCTATTCCAGAACAGGGTGGCTTGGCTGAAGTGGTCGGCAAAACTGGGGCTGCGCTCGCGCACTTTGTGCCCTTCTACCCGCTCTGGGTGGTGGACGAAACCCCCATCAGCTTCAGCGACTGGCGCGGGGAGATTCCCACCGAGGGAGTTGGGTGAATAGTTGACACGGCTGGTTTTGATTTCCATCTGCATCCGCCCGTCTTGGTTATTATTGCTAAACGGACAGACGGGACGGTTGATCGGCAATTGCACGAAATTGGGGCTACCCAAGCGATGGAGTTGAGTATCGTGGTAGGACATCAACCGCCCTTGGAGTAAAGGATCGTCGCTAAAGTCGATACCTGATACGATATTTGAGGGACGGAAGGCAACTTGCTCGGTTTCGGCAAAAAAGTTATCTGGATTGCGATTTAGTACCATTTTACCGATGGGGCGGACTGGAACTAGTTCCTCTGGAATGATTTTAGTCGAGTCCAAAATATCAAAGTCGAACTTCAATTCGTCTTCTTCTTCAATAATTTGCACACCTAGCTCATACTCTGGGTAATTGCCTTTGTCGATCGAATCCCACAACGTCCGACGTTGAAAATCTGGGTCTTTACCCGCGATCTTTTGCGCTTCATCAAATACATTAGAATGTACCCCCGCCATCGGTTTCCAGTGATATTTGATAAAGCGAGACTTACCTTGGGCATTTACCCAGCGGAAGGTATGAATCCCAAAGCCCTGCATCGTGCTGAAATTTCGGGGTAGAGTGCGATCGGACAACAACCACATAATCATGTGCATCGATTCTGGGATCAAGGAAATAAAATCCCAGAAACTTGGATGTGCGGTAGATGCTTGGGGCATCTCATGATCTGGTTCGGGCTTAATCGAATGCACGAGATCGGGAAACTTAATTGCATCCTGAATAAAGAACACCGGAATATTATTGCCGACAATATCGTAGTTACCATCCTCGGTGTAGAATTTCACGGAAAATCCCCGCACGTCGCGGACAGCATCAGCCGAACCCCGCGAGCCACCGACCGTCGAAAACCGCACGAATACGGGTGTTTTGACTGCCGGATCTCCCAAAAATTTAGCCTTGGTAAATTCCGCCATCGATTCGTAAGGCTGGAAATAGCCATGAGCACCTGCACCACGCGCATGGACAACCCGTTCGGGAATCCGCTCACGATCGAATGTTGAGAGCTTTTCTTGAAAGTGAAAATCTTCGAGCAGAGTGGGGCCTCGTCCGCCCGCTTTGAGCGAATCATCGGTGCTATTAATTTTTTGACCATCATTGGTCGTCATTTCTTCGCCAGCCCCTTTACGATAGTCATCAAGGCTCTGATTTTTAGTCTGTTCGTCGATCGAATTTTGTTCGCTCATAATATTCCTAGAAAGTGCTATTTGGAGCTGATGGGATTCACAGTAATAGCGACGTAAATCCAGATTCCAAATCTTGGTAATTACCTCGCCACTTCAACATAAGCAATAAAATATGTTTTAAACTCATCCTTTAGATAGAGATGAGCTTAAAACATCTCTATCTAAATAATTAAATGAACAATCCAGATAAGATTGAGCAGAGTCAGCGGTTGCAATATTAGCGACTATTACACAATTAAAATCATTGATTTACTTATTAAGATTCAACTTCGGCACCGCGTTTGACAGCGCGTTGATAGGCTGGACGAACATGAATGCGATCGAGCCATGCCATCAAGTTCGGACGGCTATCATCCAAGCCAGCCCGCTCCGTAGCAACTTCTACTGGAAAGCTCATCTGGATATCGGCGGCGGTAAATTCATTACCAGCAAACCAAGGATCGTGTGCGAGTTCTGACTCTAAATAGTCCAAATGCGTTGCAATTTGAGGATCGATAAAAGAGCTTCTCACTGGTTGTGAAATCGCTCGAACGACTGGATGTAGAAAGAACGGCGATCGCTCTGCCATTTTGTCAAAAACTAACTTAATCAGTAGTGGCGGCATCAAAGAACCCTCTGCATAATGCAACCAATATCGATATCGCAATCGTTCTGGTGCATCGAGTGGCGGCGCAAATTTACCGTCATCATAACGCTCGACTAAGTATTCAATAATCGCGCCGGATTCGGCTACTGTCAGCGAATCATCGGTAATTACAGGCGATTTGCCGAGAGGATGGACTTGACGCAAGGATGCCGGAGCCAGCATTGTTTCTGGATCGCGTTGATAGTATTTGACCTCATATTCGAGTCTGAGTTCTTCGAGTAGCCAGAGGATGCGCTGAGAGCGAGAGTTGTTGAGGTGGTGAACGGTAATCATGTTGTAGATAAAACAAGTAGATATAGCAGGAAACAGACTGTATGGGCAGGTTTGCGGCTCGCACACGCCTTTGTTTCCCGACGGTTTAGCGAGACAAGACAATGCGAGAGATTTGTGTACCCTCTAGAACATTAGAACGAACCTGCCCAACCCCACTAGTAAGAATTGATTGGTGAAAAGCGTAGATCTACCCACCCGGACGCTTCGCATCCTGCCCTACGGGCACCCCTCCGTGGAGGGGATTTTTCGGAACGACAGTTGATTTACAGAACACCTACCCCATTAATCGCCATCATCCCCGCGATCGCTGAAGCAGCTAAGGATGTTAGAGCGGTGCCAAATAGCCACCAAGCAGCACTTGCAGCCACTTTCTGAGCTTCGATCGCTTGTTGTTGTGCTTGTTTTTTGACTGCTTTAAACCGTTTTTGGACTTCTTGCTGAATCTGCTGTCCCCGCTCCATGACGGTATTCCGAGTATCCTCAATTTTTTCAACAATCCGGTTAGCATCGGCTTCCGAGATATCCTCACGAGAACTCAAGACAGCTACTAAGGTTTCTTTGTCGAAACTGCCCAGCCGCTCACCCAGTGCTTCAAATCCCACTTGTGGATCGTCAAATACCTGTGCAAAGTCGGCTTGAATCCCCTCGTAGTTGAGTTCGGGACGCTCTAAGGAGTTGAGGTAGTCGCGGACTTTCCCGAAGATACTATCGATCGCCGATTGGAAGGTTTGTTGGACTTTTTGAATCTGCTCGGTGAGGGATTTGTAAGTCGATTCCACTCGATCGGCAATCTCGTTTGCTTCTTGCTCAGACATATCCTCACGTTGGGATAATAGGGCTACAAAGGTCGATCGATCGAAATGACTAAATCTGTCACCCAAGCTATCAAACCCCGCTGTAGGGTGTTTTAGAAGCAGTTGAAGGTCACGTTTGATGCCATCAGGATTGAGTTCTTCTTTCTGAGTATTCCGCAGATAGTTTTCCAAGCTTGCTTCAAAGTCTACCGCTTGTTTTTGGACGCGAGTAGCTAGGCGGCGGGGAGCTTTAACAATTGAACTAATGGCAGATTGGACGAGATCGACTGTAGCATTTACCTGCTCTTCGGTGAGATTCCCCTGCTGAGTAAGTAGTTGAACTAGTGTGTCTCGATCTACTTGGGACAGTCGATCGCGCAGGGCATCAGCACCCGCTTTGGGATCGTCTAGCAAGGTTTGCAGATCTTGTTTAATCCCGTCGGGATCGAGTTCTTCGAGGTTAGTTTTTCGCAGGTATTCAGCCAGCGCGGTAGTCGTTTTTTCATACTGCGCTTTAGCTTGCTCGGTTACTTGGCGAGGTGCTGCGAGGATGCTAGTTTTGACTGATTCAACGCGATCGAGAATATCGTTAATTTGAGCCTCGTCTAGATCTTGACGTTGGCTTAGTAGCTGAACTACAGTGTCTCGATCGAACTGCGACAGCCGCTCTTTTAAAGCACTTATTCCCGCTTTAGGGTCGTCGAGCAAGGCTTGAAGATCGCGCTGGATGCCTTCTGGGTTTAGCTCTTCTTTCTTGGTATCGCGCAAGTAAGTTTCGACCTTAGTTCGCAGCTCCGCAGCCCCTTTTTGAAGATCTGGCGATTGACCTTCAGATTCAGCCGTTTGCACAGAATTGACTACTTCTGAACGTACTTCCTCTAAATAGTTAGAGAGATTCTCGATACTTCCAGGCTGAAGATCTTCCCGCAGGGATAGAGTTTCAACAAAGTATTGGCGATCGAGATATTCTAATTCTTGGCGAATAGTAGCTGGATCTGCTTGTGGATCGCAGACAACATCCTTAAATTCTTTCTTTACTGCTGCTTGATTCAGTTCCCAAGCAGGTGAGAACAGTAGATAGTTTTCGAGATCCGATCGAATCACGCTAAAGGGTTTAGTTTTGGAATCAGAGTCATGTTCTTCGGGACGATCTGCACCGCCCAATACAGAAGCTTTGAGCTTGTTAATCTGACCGGAAACCTTCTCGACATCGAGATCGGAAAAGTCGGTATTTTGGACTACTTTACCTAACAGCGCACTCAATCCAAACTGGAGAGCCTGACTCGTAAAGCTACCACCATTAACATCTTTGAGGTCAACCCCTTTAATTAATTGCTGAACTTTACCAGCTAATTCATCGGAGTTTAGATCTTCTGGTGTTGCAGACTTGAGGAGTTCGCGAAGCTGACTGGGGATATCTTTTTGTTCGCTTTCTTTACCAACTAATTGATTCCAGGTAGTTTCCAGTTTATCGGCAATTTGGTTGATATCTTTTTTGGAAAAATCTGTCCGACTGCTGACTAAATCGATAAAGCTTTGTCGATCTATGCTACCCAGCAAATCGCTATTGGCAATATCTTTAAGATCCGACTCTTTCAGCAGTTTCTCAAACTGAGAGCCGATTTTATCGACATCTAAATTGGGCAGTTGTAAATTACTCAGCGAACTTTGCAGCGTTTTTTGAATGCTGTTAGCATCAAAACCAGCAGTTAACTCGCGGCGAACAGCAGCCGTAATTTCTTCGGCTGTCGATACCACCTGATTTTTAGCCGCATTTGCACCTAGAGCAGTCGTGGCAGTACCCATCATCCCCTGAAGACCAGAGCTAGCCGTACTTACAATTGAACCAATCAAAGAGCCAACTGCATTCGCACCGAGTAATACAATCAGTGAAAAATAAGCAGACCAAATTACGACTCCGACGATCGCACCGATAAATGCACTAGTTGTCAGGCTGAGTTTGACTGCCAAAAAGCAAGCAGCAGCTAAAGAAATCGTTACCGTCACCAGTGCGCCGATGCCGATTTTGGTTTCAATTCCCCGTACTGTATCCATCAAACCATCAGATTCACCATCTGAGTCTGGCACCACACCTGGAGAAGCAATCAGGGCAACTGAAAGGTTTGTTAATAATAACTGAAATGCGATCGCCATCAATAATCCTGACACAAGGGCTACCAGAAATTGAGGAGTAGAAAAGTTCTCTACAATAATTTCGCCTAACTCAGAGTTAAACTGTGCTAGATGTAATAAATGATCGCTTGAACCTTGGATAAAATATAAATAGGGCTTGCTGAATAAGTCAATAAAATGGCATTCAATTCGATCGATCGAATTGAATCCATCAGCAATTAGGAGCCGATCGGCATCAGTTATAATTTTTATTAATCATCCAAACTCAAATATCACAAAAAAAGTG
>JANYDE010000105.1 GCA_025359915.1 Chamaesiphon sp. 336R_metabinner_41
CTTATCAAATCGGCAAGAAAGTAGCTAAGGACTTTAAAGAAACAATGGAAATTTGCTTTGATGATTTCCTCCCCCAGTGGAACTACACAGCGAAACCACAATTACATCAAGAATTGTAAGTTATTTAATCCTCATTCCTTAGAATTTATTTTTATGGGAAAGTCACGGTCATCGGTGTTTCTGCTGTCTCAGTGGCAATTCTAGTGGTACGATCGGGTGAGTCGATCGAATGATATAATAGTAGGCTTTGGCAAAACACTCGTTCGCGTAGCGTCGGCGATAGCAGAATCGTGTATGAATATAGTAGATAGCACTTATTTAGAGATCCTCGATCGAATTCTAACCGAAGGAACGAGAGAATCTAACCGCACCGGAACTGATACTGTCTCGTTATTTGGGCTGAGTTATCGGCTACCTGTGACGGCTGAAGCTTTCCCGATTTTGACGCACAAGAAGATTCAATGGCGGAGTTTGGTAACGGAAATGATTTGGTATCTATCCGGTGAACCACATATTCGCAATCTTCAGAAGCATACGAAGATTTGGGATGCTTGGAGTGATGCGGATGGCAATTTAGAAACTGCTTATGGTAGGTTTTGGCGATATTATCCAGTTCCCGATTATGCGGCTCCAATTCGGCGCGATCATAGTAATTATTTATGTGATGGTGAATCGTTAGTTAATCTTACTGATAGTAAATATCGACACGATTTGGTAATAGATGGTGAAGAGCAAATAGTTTTGCCATGTTTCGATCAATTGAGATGGGCTATTGATGAGTTGAAGCGTAATCCTCGATCAAGAAGATTGCACATTACGGCTTGGTATCCACCGAATGCAACTATGAGTAAGTTACCACCTTGTCATCATAGTTTTACGTTAAATTATCAAGGTGGTAAACTAAATTTACATCTGCAACAACGATCGTCAGATCATTGTGTGGGTAATCCTTTTAATTTAACTTGCTATTCACTGCTATTATTACTAATCTGTCGAGACGTTAATCTCGAACCAGGCGACTTTTATCATTCGATTACCGACGCGCATGTATATGTCGATCATATTGAACCATATCAGGCTGCTAGCCGCGAGACTTATGACTTGCCACAATTAGATTTGAGTCAATTAGGCGATCGATCGATGTTCGATCTAGATTATGATGATATCGATCGAATCCAGTTGGTTAATTATCAACATGGTGCATTTATTAAATTACCTGTAGCAGTTTAGAGAAATAGACAACAACAATGCAAAAAATTTTAATTGCAGCGATCGATAAAGATGGTGGTATCGGTAAAGATGGATACATGCCTTGGTATTATCCTGCCGATCTAAAACTCTTTATGAACCTAACGATGGGCAATACTATCGTGATGGGACGGACGACTTTTGATGGGATGTTTGATCGAGAAAAAGCACCATTAAAGGGTAGACAAAATATCGTTATTACATCCCAAGCTGCTGAATACCGATCGCGATTTGCAGATAAATACCCATTGTCAGAACTTTGCTTCACTGACGATATTAATTGTGGTGATGTGGAATTAGACAAAGAAGCCAAAGTCTTTTACTGTGGCGGTGGTAATGTCTATAAGCAGATAATCGATTCAGTCGATCTTATCTATTTATCCCGCCTTGATGAAAGCTATGATTGCAATACATTTTTCCCCCAAGATCCGCAGTCTTTAGGCAAAGAATTCACTCCATATATTCCAACTTATCTTACGAATAGTTTTTCGGATAAGATGGCGGGGAAAAATCCGTTTACTTTTCAAATATACACACCAAAGCAATTAATTATTTATTAGCAATCAAATAAATATTAACTGCTTTGCACACTCTTTTTGTAATAAGAAGATCGGTACATTAGCCATTGTGTCTACACCATTTAGCCTCACTTGGTTTATCACTAATATTATTGATTTTCCAGACTCGCTCGCCTTTTTTGACAGTGCTGGCAACTATCGTTGGTAGTTGTTTTGGCTTAATTGTTTGGACACCTTGAACTTCCAATACATCGCCTATTTGGATTTGGATCTGCTGCTGCTTGAGATACTGATTCAACCCCAAATAGATCGATTTTATAGAACCATTTGCAGTTTTGACTCGTACCCAAGTAACTAGTTCTTTAGCGGCGATCTGCTGATTTTTATTATTATATTCGATCGCGATTACTCGACCTTGAATTGTCGTCATCGCCAGTGGATCGATAATTGGACGCATGGCGACATCTCTAGACCAACAACCGCCTTTGGGCTTTGGAGCTTCGGCTAGAACTCGATCCAGATTACAGCATCTGATCGAGCCAAACAAGATTATTGTTGTGATAATTCGGTTCATATTCACTGTCTCCAATAAGAAACTGAGGTATCTACTGTCAACTACATGACTAGATTTCGATTTCCAGATTTATTTAGAGCAAACGTCGATTAGATTTTAGGCGGTAGAGAGAATTTAATTATTAATTAAGATCGATCGAATAATTAGTGCCTAATGCCTAAGACCATACCTAACAGTAACCCAAAACCTATCCAGACATTTTCGCGAAACATTTGGGGATAGAAAGAAGCTGGGATTTTTGGTTGTTTGAGGCGGAGATATTGCCAGAGCCAAAAACCAGCCGCCAAAGATAGTGTCAACCCAAAAATCGACCCTAGAGCCATAATTTTGCTCAGATAGCCGAGTAAGCCAACCGTGAGGATAAAAAATATTCCCACTGCTTCCGCTACGTAGTTACCGAAGAATAAAGCACTAGACTGAACTCCAATCCGGCGATCGTCATCTCGATCGGACATTGCGTATATTGTATCAAATCCCAATGTCCAAAAAATCGTCGCGCCCCATAAATACCATGTCGGAGTATCGATACTCGCCGTTACCATCGACCAACTAATTAATACCGCAAATCCCCAAGCGATCGATAGTACTAGTTGGGGGACAGGAAATACTCGTTTAGCTCCAGGATAGAGCAAGATGACCGGAATTGCGGCGACACACAGCCAGAAAGTCAGCGGATTGAGATAAGCCGCCAAAATTGCCGCACAAATCAGCGAGACAATCAACACGCCGATTCCGGTCGCAATCGATAGCGATCGTGCCGCTAGTGGTCGATTTTTGGTACGCTCTACTTGCGGGTCGATATCTCGATCCCACAAATCGTTGACCACACATCCCGCTGCACTAGTCGCCAGCGTACCCAAAATAACTACGCCTAATAATGGTAGCGGTGGATTTCCCTTCGCCGCGAGACACAATCCCCACAAAGCTGGAATCATCAGAATCAGTCTCCCAGTGGGTTTATCCCAGCGGAGGAGGCGGATTACTGTTAGCCAAGTTGGTTCCGTTGGAGGTATGGTTGTCATAGGGGTTGGAAATTAGGTTTTAGGTCTTAGTACTGAATATCAACTGTCCACTGTCCCCTGTCTAAAATTGAGAAATATCAAAAAAACTCGCTTCTCTCGATTACAGTTGCGGATTGCAAACTATAATCTTTACATAAAGCTTTTTTTTGCTCAACTTTTTTAATAAATTTTTCAGACATTTACACAAAATCCCTTGAACATGCCTCGAATACTAGTCGTCGATGATGATGCAGCAATCGCTGAAATAGTCTGTATTAACCTCGAAATGGCTGGATATGAGGTAAATCAAGCACCTGATGGGATCCAAGGGCAGGCAATGGCGATTCAAATCCTCCCAGATTTGATCGTGTTGGATCTCATGCTACCTAAAGTTGATGGTTATACAGTCTGTCAACGGTTGCGTCGCGACGAGCGGACTTCGGACATTCCAGTCCTAA
The DNA here is from genome assembly GCA_025359915.1 of Chamaesiphon sp. 336R_metabinner_41. GTDB lineage: Bacteria > Cyanobacteriota > Cyanobacteriia > Cyanobacteriales > Chamaesiphonaceae > Chamaesiphon. The sequence goes on from JANYDE010000105.1 coordinate 3,800, forward strand.
TGCTAACAGCTCTGAGTCAAACCCAGAATAAGGTAGAAGGCTTCAATGCTGGCGCGGATGATTATTTGACGAAGCCATTTGAAATCGAGGAGCTGCTGGCGCGTGTTCGCGCACTACTGCGACGAACAGATCGGATTCCCCAAGCCGCCAAACATAGCGAAATTCTCAGTTATGGCGAACTTACTCTAGTTCCAGAAAGGTTTGAGGCAATTTGGCGTACAGCGACGATTAAGCTTACTCACCTCGAATTTGAACTGTTGCACTGTTTACTCCAGCGACACGGGCAGACAGTATCGCCTAGTGACATTCTCCGAGAAGTCTGGGGTTACGATCCAGATGACGATATTGAGACAATTCGGGTACATATTCGCCACCTCAGAACGAAGATGGAACCAGATCCCCGTCGTCCTAAGTATATCAAGACAATCTATGGTGCAGGTTATTGTCTGGAGCTTCAAAACGATCGAGAGGAAGAAAAAACCTCTGCCTGATGAGAAATTAGAGCAACTTTTCAAGACAGAATCTCCCATCTCCCCCCCCACGAGGAACTTTGCATCTAGTACAGAGGTGGATTTGTTAATTCCGGCGTTGGATGGTTTGAGGTGCTGCGACGGAGAAAGGATTGGCAAAAGTGGGCTGAGAACTGGCTGGCAGTAAAGCAACAGATTGAATCGAACCAGGTTCTTGATAGACTCCTGCCCAAGCCGTCAGCAAGTTTTCTGCTGCTAATAGCCATTGTGACCGTTCCTGAGTGGCAAGATCGCCATTGAGGGGAATCCCGCTTGTACTGTTCTGAACACCTGCTAAAATGCCCGTCAGGGCACAAGTAAGTCCAGATCGATCTTCTGTCTGATAAGCACGACGAGTTGAGATACTAAAGTCTTCTGGGGTGGACAGGAAGCAATAAATGGCGATTACTGTTGGCGCGATAATTGGATGTGTGCTGCTGGCTAATCGGTGGGTGAGTTGATATAAGCTAGGAGATCGATGTTCCAAGGAAGATGTTACTGATAAGACAGCGGCTCCGCTACCACCAACTAATCGCTCGTTGGCGAAGCCTCTCCAAGGGAGAATAGTGCTAAGTTCTTGAAAGAGGATGGGATGGAGATTATTCATCTCATCCAGCAATTGGGGAATAATCGATCGAGAGTCGAAAGACTCTGTCAGCGATCGAGATATAATATAGCCGATGGCAACTGCACTAGAACAGGTTTCCCAGTCTAGTTGCCAAGCATGACTGACATCGATCAAGATTTCTCGCAATTTGACTCGGTCTTCATGAAAGAATAACATTAATGGTAGCATTGCCAGCACCGCTCGATCTGGATGGGGAATATCACTGAAAATATTTTCTACCCACTTTTTAGGATCGAATTTTTCAGAACGAATTAATCGCTTAATTCCATCCATTATTACTGGTGTAGTCTCAATGATTAGTTGATTTGGAATTACTCGTTGTCGATCAATATAGATAAGATTGGCACCGAGGAAGGCTCCTTGAAATCTATTCAATAACAAGTGTTTCATTTTTGATCGACCTAATTTAAAGTTAGTTAATATTTCCAAATATATCTGAAAATCAATGTGGAATTCCGATCTATCTACTTCGAGTATCGTCGCCGAACCGATTACTGGGTATGCTGTCGGTACCAAAGCCTCTGGATTGGTGGAAGTATTAGTAGATTGTCCGGGGATTCAGGCTCTATATACTTATAACGTACCGGAACGATTGAGTGTGAGTGTTGGCGACATTCTCAGCGTTCCATTCGGCAATCAAGGACAAATAGTTGGGGGAATTGCAATTCGATTAGTCTATCAATTGCCAGATAGTTGCTCGATTTATCAAATCAAAAATATCGATGATGTGGTCGCTTCGGGATTATTTAAGGCTAATTATTGGCAATGGTTGGAACAGATTGCTGACTACTATTATACACCACTGATTCAAGTTATTAGGGTTGCTTTACCACCGGGGCTATTGACTCGATCTCATCGTCGGATTAGATCAATTGTTTCGGATGCAAATTCAGATATTTTCTTGAGTGATATTGCCAAACAGATTATCACACTATTGAATTCACAATCGGATCGAAACTATAGTTGGCAACATATCCAAAAACAGATTCCTCAAGCTAGAAGAGGTCTGAAAGAATTAATCGAAAAGCAATTAGTTGAGTCTTATTTAGAGACAGGTAAAACTCAAAAGCCTAAGTTGCAAAAAGCCGTAATTTTAACTACTGACGTACTGGGATCGGATTTGACCGAACGCCAAAGATCGATCGTCGAAGTCTTAAAACAGTATCATGGTGAATTGTGGCAATCCGATTTACTAAAGTTAATCGACACTAGAAGTTCGGCGATTTTAAAGAGTATTGCCGACAAGGGCTATATCGCGATCGTTAATAAAGAAAAACTCCGATTCGAGCACGAGTTAGGTATCTTCCAACAAGAACCAGCGAAAACACTTACAACCGATCAAGCGGCGGCATTAGTAGCGATTAATCAAATTTCAGGATTCGCTCAAGTCCTATTGCATGGTGTAACTGGTTCTGGAAAAACCGAAGTCTATTTGCAAGCGATCGAACCAATCCTAGCACAAAATAAATCCGTATTAGTCCTCGTCCCTGAAATTGGATTAACACCACAATTAACAGATAGATTTAGATCGAGATTTGGCAACAAAGTCTGTGTTTATCATAGTGCCCTCAGCGATGGCGAACGCTATGATACCTGGCGACAAATGTTGACTGACAATAGTCAAATTATTATTGGGACTCGATCGGCAATTTTTGCACCATTACCCAATTTAGGTCTAATTATACTCGACGAAGAACACGATTCTAGTTTCAAGCAAGACCAACCCGCACCCACCTACCAAACCCGCAACATCGCCAAATGGCGAGCCGAACTAGAATCATGTCCGCTGATTCTCGGCTCTGCAACTCCCTCTCTGGAGAGTTGGGTAAACATCACTCAAACTCCCAACTATCAACTCTCAACTATCAACTCTCAACTAATCTACTTCCCCCTCCCCACCCGCGTCCAATCTCGCCCGCTTCCGCCTGTGGAAATCGTGGATATGCGGAAAGAATTGCAGCAGGGAAACCGCAGTATCTTCAGCCGCCCCCTCGCTCAAGCCTTGCGTCAGATGCAAGCAAATAAACAGCAGGGAATCCTATTTATCCATCGGCGTGGACATAGTACATTCGTTTCCTGTCGGACTTGTGGCTACGTCTGTGAATGTCCCAATTGCGATGTTTCCCTGGTTTACCATCAACCAGGAGCCGCCGAGAATGCTCTATTGCGCTGCCATTACTGTAACCATTGTCAACCCCAGCCGCGTAAGTGTCCCGAATGTGACTCCGCCTACTTCAAATTCTTCGGTAGCGGTACCCAAAAAATTGTTGAAGAATTGAATCAACAATTTCCCGAACTAACCTGTCTGCGATTTGATAGCGACACTACTAGTAAAAAAGGCGAACATCGCCGGATCTTGACCGCATTCGTCCGTGGCGAGGCTGATTTGCTCATCGGCACCCAAATGCTCACCAAAGGATTAGACCTGCCACAAGTCACCCTGGTGGGTGTGGTGGCTGCGGATGGATTATTGCACCTATCGGATTATCGCGCTACGGAACGGACATTTCAAACCCTGACTCAAGTGGCGGGGAGATGTGGGCGCGGGGATGAAGCGGGAAAGGTAATTATTCAAACCTATAACCCAGAGCATCCGGTACTTGCAGCCGTAACGAAACATGACTATCAAGCATTTATCGCGGCTGAATTGCCAGAACGTCAGATGCTCGATTATCCGCCTTATGGCAGACTAATTTTACTCCGGTTTAATAGCCTCGATCCTGATGCGATCGAACAAACTGTGACTGAGATTGGGATGACGCTCAATGATGCAGCTATTGCCGGACATTATGAGGTATTAGGGCCAGCTCCGGCAACGGTGATGCGGGTTAACAATCGCTACCGTTGGCAAATTATGCTCAAATATTTAGCGAATGGTACCGCTAATCTACCTGATTGGGAATCACTTAGAAATAAATGTTCTAACGTCGTCAAAATGACAATTGATGTGGATCCACAGAATTTTTTGTAAAATTGTTACAGAAAGTAAATAAATCATGTTGTAAGATGAAGCTAGTTAAATTTACGTAAAAGTATCAAATCGATCGCTAATATGAGTGATATACCGATAGACAACCCCGTTTCCGAATCAACCATGCTCAACGAAACCCCACCTACGCCACAAGAACTCAAAACAAAGTTCGTCAAGTATGCCATGCGTAACATGGTAAAAAAGGGAGGTAAGTCACTCCAACACTTCGCCCTGAGTGCCATTGGCTTACTCACACTGTTCGTCGGATTAGCCTATCTCACTAAATAAGCTGTAGGAAAAGAATCACAAAAGTTCCAACCAATCCCTCGCAACCACATTTCAACTTCCTAGATGAATCTAGAATTAATTGTCCAAGATCTTTATCAGCCGAGTACTATTGACGAAACTACTTGGGTAAATTGGTTCCAGGACTGGTTGCAGACACCAGGATTGGATTTACCACCAGCAGATACTTATGAGTTAAGTCTCCGCCTCACTACCGATGTAGAAATCCAAGCTTTGAACTCTCAATTTCGCCATCAAGACAAATCAACGGATGTATTATCGTTTGCGGCAATGGAAGTCGATTTTCCCCAAATCGATGCGGCTCCGGGCGATTTAGCCCTTTATTTGGGGGACATTATCATTTCTGTTGACACCGCTGTTAGACAAGCCCCCGAACATGGGTATTCTCTAAGAAAGGAGTTGGCTTGGTTGGCTAGTCATGGCTTATTACATTTATTGGGATGGGATCACCCCGATGAAGAAAATCTCCTGATAATGTTGAATCAGCAAGAAACTTTCCTTGCTCAAATTGGTCTATAGCTCTTATTACCTAAGTCGGAATGAGAACTTTCAGCCATAAGTCTGAAATATCTAACTAAAAATCATTATTTTATCCGTGGGAGTTACCCGTATATGCAGATTAAACTAGACGAGTCATCCAATACTACGAGTCTCTCACCTGATATGGCTAGCAAAGTCTCCACTTCTGTTCACCAGCAATTAGAACGGAATCATCAGCAACGGGTTAAAGCTTGGCGAGTAGCATCAAGCATTGGGTTGAGTTTCAAATACGCGGCGGCTGGTGTGACTTATTCGTTTAACACCCAACGGAATTTTCGCATTCACTGTGTCATGGGTACTTTAGCGATTAGCATCGGTGCTCTCCTAAATTTGACTGGCGCGGAGATGGCAATTATCTGTATTACTAGCGGTCTAGTGCTAACTCTAGAACTATTAAACACTGCGATCGAGTCTGTTGTCGATCTCACTGTCGGACAAACTTATCATGAACTTGCCAAGATTGCCAAGGATTGCGCTGCGGGTGCTGTGTTAGTTTCGGCTTTTGCTTCCGTACTAGTTGGTTTCTGCCTGATTGCCCCAAAAGTGATGCTAATGCTCAGTCATTAAGTTCAGATGACGATCTCAACACTAATCATCCGAAGATTTGATGTCTCTCCACTCTGTCTTGAAGAGGTGCTCCAATTGGGGAAACCCCAAGACTGCACTTTTGGCTCCCATCTCCAATCTCCCATTTCCCATCCCCTAAGACTGCTTTAGCAGCCAAGTTTGAAAACTCTGCTTGAGTCGTGGTGATAATTGTGCTTGGAAGTCGGCAAGCAATTCTTTTGTATAATTTTTGCCTAAGTATTTTCCGCCTAATCGTTGAATCTCTTGATATAATTCGGACAATTGTAGTCCTGAGATAGCATATGTATCGATCGATTGCTCTAGTTGCATTGCCAGCGTAATGACATTCAGCAGATCTGTGAATGAGGATATCGTTGGAATAAATGCCAATATTTCTTTGCCGAAAGCTGCGGCTTGATTTTGACCTAATAGCTCTCCCACTTCAGCCCACAACCCATCAATCAAGCACATTTGAGCGCGGAAGATAAATTCTAAACGAGGATCTGGCGGCTCATTTTCGAGAGGTTTATGAACATTTTCAACCCAAACAGAATACCGCTCATTGCCCTTAATAATTAAGCATACTTGAGATCGATCGTCCGTCAGATGTCGCCACAAGGTTTGAGCTGTGTTTAAGCCACTGAGTGGAAACACCTGTACCAAGACATATTGACGATTAAGATAATCTAAAGTTAATATTTTTTGGTTTGGATTCTTAGGATCGGACATTTCTCCGATCTGCACATCCTGAATCTTGACAATAAACATGTTAGTTATAATGTAACGATCGGTATCGTGATATACATAACTTTACACTATATAGTGGGTACATTTATTAACCTTTGACTCCACTTCCGGCAGCGGTAGGTACAATATATCGCTGCACAAACATAAACAATATTAATACGGGTGCGATCGAAATAACTGAACCCGCCGCTACCAATCGCCAATTCAATCCAAATGCACCTTCGGCTAATTTAGCCACACCTAATGGGAGCGTATAATAAGTATCATCTTGCAGGACGATTAATGGCCATAGAAAATCACTCCACGCACCAATAAATACAAAAATTGCTAAGGTGACTAATGATGGACGAATTGCTGGCAGCATGATACTCCACCAAATGCCAACATCCCAACAACCATCCATCCTAGCAGCTTCTTCGAGTTCTTTTGGGACAGATGCAAAAGCTTCGCGGAGGAGAAAAATCCCAAAAGCTGAAGCCAGATTGGGTAAAATTACCCCCAAATAAGTATTAACTAATCCCAACTGAACGGCGATGATATACAAGGGAATCATCACAATCTGAAAGGGAATCATAATCGTCGAAACTACGATCGCAAAGATAATCTCTTTACCTTGGAATTCTAGCCGAGCGAGTGGATAAGCAGCAAGGGCACAAAAGACGAGATTGATGACTACACTCAAAATTGCCACGATGCTGCTATTGAATAAATAACGTCCAAAATCATTGCTTTGCCACACAGTGATGATATTTTCTAGCGTCGGATGGCTCGGTAATAATTGCGGTGGCGACTGAAAAATATTCTCTTCGGCTGATTTGAGCGCAGTACTCAATAGCCAGATCAAGGGAAATAACATTAAACTAGCGATCGCACTCAAGCTACCATAAATCCCGACTAGTTTCACTGTCGGTGATTGCCAAAACGTAGATTGTAGAAATTTTGACAGTAATGATTGGGACATGATTGAGAATTGAGAATTACCGATTAATGCCAATCTTACGTCGAACAGCAGCCTTTTGGTGATAACAAATCCCCGACTTCTCGAAGAAGTCGGGGATTTGTTATCACTCCCCCTCCAAATAGATAGACTAGACACTTTGGGAACGAAAGAGGGTAATCTAAGTAAAGGTATTTTAACAGTTGTAAATTTTGTTTACGACTTGCTATTGGTATTAACCAGAGATATCATTGAGATAATGAGTATTTATACCTATCAGAAATCGATACGATCGTTGTCTCGCAATGAAGTATCTTACTCGATCCTCATCGCTTATCTATGACTCCTGAATTTCCCTGGCTCACTGCGATCATTGCATTTCCGCTCATAGCTGCCCTAGCTATTCCCGTATTACCCGATACTGATGGTAAGAATGTGCGGCTGTACGCACTGGGCATAGGGATATTAGAATTCTGCTTAATTATCTATACATTCGCTACACAATACGATTTTAATCACCCTAATTTACAGTTAGTCGAACGCTATAGTTGGATTCCCCAATTGGGTCTAAATTGGTCTGTGGGCGTAGATGGATTATCTATGCCCTTAGTTATCTTAACGGGTTTTGTGACGACGCTAGCGACCTTTGCCGCGTGGAATATCAAGGTTAAGCCTCGTCTGTTTTATAGCTTGATGTTGGTGATGTACAGTGCCCAGATTGCGGTATTTCTCGCACAAGATTTACTGATGTTTTTCATGCTGTGGGAATTGGAGCTAGTTCCCGTCTATTTGATTATTTCGATTTGGGGTGGAGCGCAACGATTTTACGCCGCGACGAAGTTTATTTTGTATACGGCTCTGGCTTCGATTTTTATCCTGGTGGCTGCGCTGGCGTTGGCTTTCTATGGGGATACAGTTACGTTTGATATTACCGAATTGGGGCTAAAGGAATATCCGCTAGGATTGGAATTATTAGCCTATGCGGGTTTGTTGATTGCTTTTGGTGTGAAGCTGCCGATTTTCCCGTTCCATACTTGGCTGCCAGATGCTCATGGTGAGGCTCCTGCGCCTGGTTCGATGATTCTGGCTGGGGTATTGTTGAAGATGGGTGGTTACGCGCTGATTCGATTGAATGCGCAGATGTTGCCCCACGCGCACGTTTATTTTGCACCTGTGTTGGTGGTATTAGGTGTTGTCAATATTATTTATGGAGCTTTAGCCGCCTTCTCCCAAGACAATCTCAAGCGGCGGTTGGCTTATTCGTCGATTTCTCACATGGGATTCGTATTGATTGGGATTTCTTCCTACACTGCGCTGGGTATCAATGGCGCGATGCTGCAAATGATTTCCCACGGCTTAATCGCCGCCGCGCTATTTTTCCTATCGGGGGTAATTTATGAGCGAACTCATACCCTATCGATGGATAAAATGGGTGGAATGGCAAAATCGATGCCGATAACTTTTGCTTTATTTACGTTTGCTTCGATGGCTTCGCTGGCGTTACCAGGGATGAGTGGGTTTGTCGGTGAATTGACAATTTTCCTCGGCTTGACAACGAGCGATATTTATAGTACGGGATTTAAGATTGCGATCGTCTTTTTATCAGCGGTTGGCTTGTTAATTACACCGATTTATTTACTTTCGATGTTGCGTCGGGTGTTTTACGGACAACAGAGCGAAGCTAGTACTGAACTGATTGTAGATGCTAAACCACGAGAACTATCGATCGCGTTTTGTTTCTTAGTCCCAATTATTGGAATCGGCTTGTATCCCAAAATTGTGACTCAAACTTATGACAATACGACGGTAGCAGTAGCTAGTCATCTACGGGAAGCTTTGCCGACAGTAGCTCAGGGCAAGAGTTCTAGTTTATATGCTCAGTTAAATGACGAACGCTCTCAAACCGCAATTGTCGCACCAACTATTCCAGGTAAATTGGCAAGCATTGTGCCTTAAGCAAAATAGATCTCCGACTTCTTCAAGAAGTCGGGGATCTGAGGGATGGTGATCTGATTGATGCCTGATTGAGTACCAGTGAGTTTGGGTAATCTAAATGATAGAGAGATGTAATTTTTCTCTATTCCACCAAAATTATCCTCACCCCGAATTATGACATCTCATCATAGTCCAAATGCTCTACCTCACTGCCGAAACCTCCAAGCACAGGTAGATTCAGTCCTCAGTCTACTCCAACAGGAACCCTCCCTCCGCGCTCAGGTAGACACCAGCGCGGTACGCTCATCGCTGAAAAAAGCGATTGCACCCACTTTTGAAATCGTGTTTGCGGGTGCATTTAGTGCAGGTAAATCGATGCTGATTAACGCCCTATTGGAGCGAGAATTGCTCTACAGTGCTGAAGGTCACGCTACAGGTACAGAATGTCAAATTGCCTATACAGGGTAAGCGCACCTCAAACGCTCTTGACAACTAGGCAGTAGTGGTGGAAGCAGGGAAGGCGGAGGCTAACAAAGTAAGCATATAACGATTATCCATGGCGGCACGCTTAGATTTTTGCTTGAGACTACCCTTAAAAGTATGCTCACAATTGAGAATATTGAGTGCAAAACGACAAACTAGAGCCAGATTGTGAGGTGCGTGAAGAGAACGGACACGGCAAGCATCCTCGTTAAAAGTAACATCAAGTACCCAGTGTAAAGAATTTTCGATACCCCAATGCTGGCGAATGGCTCTAGGAATCTGAGAACTAT